>NZ_RCCC01000001.1:3297803-3615059 GCF_003663825.1 Acidovorax sp. 106
CATCGAGAACTTGCAGGAACTCGTTAACGCCGCCGAGAGCTTTGTCACCCAGGAAGGCTTTGGCCGCGACGCGGTGGCGCTGCCGCTGGACGAGCATGGCACACCGCTCACCCAAAGCGTGGTTAGCCAAGGGATCAACCCCAACGCCCCCATGCTCGACGAGCCTTTGAAGCCCGCCGTAGCGGGCATCGTCGACGCCGACACGGGCGAAACCCTCTCGCCCCTGGCCGCCTTCCTCACCCACGCTGCGCTTGAGGCCGGCGACAACCAGGCCCAGGCCGGGCAAGACGCCGTGCAGCTCATGACCGTGCACGCCAGCAAGGGCCTGGAGTTCGACGGTGTGTTCATCGGCGGCATGGAAGAGGGCCTGTTCCCGCACGACAACGCGTCGAGCGACCGCGACGGCCTGGAAGAAGAGCGCCGCCTGATGTACGTGGCCATCACCCGTGCCCGCAAGCGCCTGTACCTCAGCCACTCGCAAACGCGCATGCTGCACGGCCAGACGCGCTACAACGTCAAGAGCCGCTTCTTTGACGAATTGCCCGAAGAGTGCCTCAAGTGGATCACGCCCAAGCAGCAGGGTTTTGGCGCCTATGCTCCTAATTCAGGAGCTGGCAGCGCTTATGGATCAAGCGCTAGAGGCAATTTTGGCTTCAAGTCTGAAACCTTTGCCAGCCCCCCCGTGCCCCCGCAAAAAGCCGCACCCTCGCACGGCCTGCGCGCAGGCATTGCCGTGTTCCACACCAAGTTTGGCGAAGGCAAAGTGCTGGCCATTGAAGGCACGGGTGACGACGCCCGCGCCCAGGTCAACTTCCCGCGCCACGGCACCAAATGGCTAGCGTTGAGTGTGGCCAAGCTGACGGTGGTGGACTGACGCTGACATGAAGCGCTTGCCAAGCATGGCACTTCCGCCCGATCTGCAATGGCGCACGCAGTGGCGTGAATGCCTGCGGCCATGGAAGCTGGCCACGCTGGCGTTGGGCATTGGCCTGCTGCTGTTGGGAGCAGAGCTGACGCCCGCCCCAGACTGGGACGTGCCCATCAGCTTCATCATGGGGCTGCTGGCCTACGCCACCGCGCCCTGGAGCCTGCGGGTACTGGTGCGGCGCCATTGGCGCGCCTTGCCGTTGGCGCTGTTTCTGGCTTGGTTGACTGTGGACGGCTGCTACGCCCTCTACTGGTCTTTGAAAGACCCCGCCGCGCTGGCCCTGATGCGGGATGTGAACTTTCCCGCATCGCTGTCGCTGTATGGCATGTGTGGGCTGGGGTGGCTGTACCAGGGCTCGTTGCGTCAGGCCTGGCAGGCGCTGAAGCAGCCTGCCCGGTAGTTGTCGCCATCAGCCTCTCATCGCCAGCCCGTTCAAACAAACGCCCGATCCTCCAGCCACTGCGTGCTGACCAGGCGACGCTCTCGCGCACAGGGCAACGTCCTGCTCCACGGCACCGGGTTGTTGGCGTTGATCTTGGCCAAACTGACTGTGTTGGATGGAGCGCGAAAGCTGGGCCCTGGCACGGCGATGGGTCGGGCAGGGCGGGTTATGCTGTGGCCCCAGTTAACATTTGGACACCAACGGGCCCGATGAGTACGAGCAACTTCAGTTTTCTGACCTCCCACTCCCCCTTGCTGGCCGAGCTGGGCGCCACCGCCGAACGCCTCTACCCCTACGACCCCGCCAGTTGCGTCCTCAAGCTGCGCCTGCTGGCCGAAAGCCTCACGCAAGAGGTGGCTGACCGCATTGGCCTCACGGTGGGCCAAAGCACCCAGGCCGAGCTGCTGCGCGCCGTGGACCAGCGCCTGGGGCTGGACGCGCAGGTGCGCCAGATGTTGCATGTGCTGCGCCAGCGCGGCAACGAGGCCGCGCACCAGGTCAACCACCGCATTGGCTACCGCGAGGGGCTCGAATCCCTCAAGCTCGCCCGCGAGCTGGCCCTGTGGTTCCACCGCACCTTTGGCAACGCGCCGCAGTTCAAGCCCGGCCCGTTTGTCCTGCCCGACGACCCCAGCCAAAAGCTCGTCACCCTGCAGCGGCAAATCACCGCGCTGCAAGGCCAACTGCAGCAAACCCAGACCGCCCAAGCGGCCCAGGCAGAACTGGCCCAACTGCTCGAAGCCCAGGCCGCGCAAGAGCGCGACATGGCCCAGCGCGCGCAAGAAGAGCGCGCCATTTACGAACAACTGGCCGAAGACGCCAGCCAGCGCCTGGCCGACCTGCAAACAGCCCTGCAAGAACGCCAGCGCGCCGACGCCGCAGCCAAGGCCGCAGCCCCCGCAGCCACCATAGCCACCATAGCCACCATAGCCACCACAGCCACCACAGCCACCACAGCCACCACAGCGCAGGGCGACGCCGCTGCCCTGCGCCTGTGGGCCGAGCGCTCAGCCCAGGCCGCCCAGCAAGTGCAGATGGACGAGGCCGCCACCCGGCTGCTGATCGACCAACAGCTCATCGACGCTGGCTGGGAGGCCGACACCGTCCACAGCACCCACGCCCGAGGCGCCCGCCCCGAAAAAGGCAAAAACAAAGCCATTGCCGAGTGGCCCACCCAGGGCAAGCAAAGCGCCGACTACATCCTGTTTGCCGGGCTCACCCCCATTGCAGCGGTCGAGGCCAAGCGCCTGAACACCAACGTGGCGGGCAAAATTCCGCAGGCCGAGCGCTACGCCCGGGGCCTGCCATTGGCCCCTGAGCACCAGCCCGCCTGGGCGGTGGAGGGCCGCGCCGCCCCCTGGCCCGATGGCGAAGGCGGCAGCTTTCAGTTGCCGTTTGTGTACTCGTGCAATGGCCGCCCGCTCATCAAGCAAAGCCCCGAGGCCAGCGGCACCTGGCACCGCGACGTGCGCCAAACCGCCAACCTGCGCAAGGTGCTGCCCGGCTTTCACTCGCCCCAGGGCCTGCTCGACCAACTCACCCGCTCCAAAGCCGACGCCCAGGCCCGCTTGGCGCAAGAGAGCTTTGCCTACCTGCGCCTGCGCGACTACCAGGTCAAAGCCATTGCGGCCGTCGAAGCGGCCTTGGCCCAGGGCCAAAGCAACTGCCTGCTCGCCATGGCCACCGGCACCGGCAAAACCCGCACCATCATTGGCCTGATGTACCGGTTCTTGAAGGCCGAGCGCTTTCGCCGCATCTTGTTTTTGGTGGACCGCACCGCCCTGGGCACCCAGGCCATGGACAACTTCAATGAAGCCCCGCTGGAGCAAGACCAGCCCCTGTCCAAGATCTACAACATTGCCGACCTGGGCGACATGGCCGCCCAGGCCGAAACCCGCGTGCAAGTGGCCACCGTGCAGGCCATGGCGCGCCGCATTTTGGGCAGCGACAACCCGCCCCCGCTCGATGCCTACGACTGCATCATCGTGGACGAAGCCCACCGTGGCTACACGCTCGACCAAGACATGACCGAGGGCGAACTCGCCCTGCGCGACCCGGCCCAGTACCTCAGCAGCTACCGCCGCGTGCTCGACTACTTTGACGCCGCCAAAATCGGCCTGACTGCCACCCCCGCCCAGCACACCAGCGAGATTTTTGGCAAACCGGTCTACACCTACTCCTACCGCGAAGCCGTGGCCGACGACTGGCTCATCGACTACGAGCCGCCCATCCGCTACGAAACCCTGCTCAGCAAGCACGGCATCCACTTCGCCAAGGGCGACACGGTAGAGAGCCTGAACCTCAGCACCGGCGAGATCGAAGCCGCCGAGCTCGACGACGAGCTGCACTTTGAGGTGGAGAGCTTCAACCGCCGCGTCATCAACGAAGACTTCAACCGCATCATCTGCGAGCAACTGGCCCAGGAGCTGGACCCGCTGGGCGAAGAAAAAACCATGGTTTTTTGCGCCACCGATGCGCACGCCGACATGGTGGTGCGCCTGCTGGGCCAGGCGTTTGAGGGCATCTACGGCGAGCAATACAACCAGGCCGCCGTGCAAAAAATCACCGGCGCGTGTGACAAGGTAGACCAGCTGATTCGCCGCTACAAAAACGAACGCTTTCCCAGCATCGCCGTCACCGTAGACCTGCTCACCACCGGCATCGACGTGCCCGCCATCTGCCACTTGGTGTTCATGCGCCGGGTGAAGTCGCGCATCTTGTACGAGCAGATGATTGGCCGCGCCACCCGCCGCTGCGACGACATTGGCAAAACCGTCTTCAAGATTTACGACCCGGTGGACCTGTACGCCACCCTGCAAAGCGTCAACACCATGAAGCCGCTGGTCAAAAACCCGCAGGTCGACATGGAGCAACTGCTCGACGAACTGAACCACCCCACCGCCTACACCGCCCCCGGCAGCGCACCTGGCCGCAGCCACGCGCACGACGTGCTCGACGAGCTGAACCAAAAGCTCATGCGCGTGCTGCGCAGCGCCCAGCACAAGGCCGACAAACACCCTGCGCTGAAAGAGCGGCTGGACGCGCTAGAGCAGCAATGGGGCGTGCCGCCTGTAGAGCTGCACCGCCACCCGCCTCACCCCCGCGCTGTTGGCCAAGGCCTTTCGCGGCGAGCTGGTGCCGCAAGACCCGAACGACGAGCCCGCCGCCGAGCTGCTGCGCCGCCTGCAGGCCCAGCGCGCCACGGCGGCGCCCGCGTCCAAAGCCGGTGCGGGCAGGGGGCGGGGCCGCAAGGCGGCGGCTGTGGCCGATATGTAGTGAAAATGGCCGCCAGCACTTATAAAACAAGCGCTGGTAGCTACTGATTTGATAGTGAATGATGCATTACCACCAGAACGGGAACCGCGTGGCATGAGCGATATCCAGCTATTCCGCATCCAGGCCGGGCAGGCCACGGCGCTGCAGGGCGAGGCGTCTGACCTGGAGAAGCCGCTGCAGACGCTGATCGAGGCCAACCTGGAGGTGCTGCTGGGCATCCGCTTTCTGGCCACCGAATACTCCACGGGCAAGACGCATGGCGGGCGCATTGACACGCTGGGCATGGACGAGAACCACTGCCCGGTGATCATTGAATACAAGCGCTCGGTGGGCGAGAACGTGATCAACCAGGGCCTGTTTTACCTGGACTGGTTGATGGACCACCGGGCCGAGTTCAAGCTGCTGGTGCTGGAGCAACTGGGCCGTGCGGCGGCCGACGCGATTGACTGGAGCGCGCCGCGCCTGGTGTGCATTGCGGCAGATTTCACCAAATACGACGGGCATGCGGTGCAGCAGATCCAGCGCAGCATTGAGCTCATGCGCTACCGCCGCTTTGGCCGCGAGTTGCTGTTGCTGGAGCTGGCCCATGCGTACTCGCCCCCGCAGGCGCCGCGCCGGGTGGGCAGCAGCCCGGCGGTGGCGGTGCAGCAGGCACAGCCGCCTGCCACCCGCTCTGGCCTGCCGCCCACGTCAACCCCCGCCGCAGTGCAGCCTACCGCGTTGCCTACAGCGCTGCTAACAGGGCTGCCAACTGGGCTGCCTACAGCGCTGGGCGCCAAGCCCGTGGGGCCAGACAAAGCTTACGCAGACATCCTGGCTACGTTGCCCGAGCCGTTGCTGGATGTGCTGGCCTCGCTGGAGGACTACACCTTGTCGCTGGGCGACGATGTGCAGCGCAAAGAGCTGCGGCTGTACCTGGCGTTCAAGCGCATCAAGAACTTTGCCAGCGTGGTGCTGCAGCGCACGCGCGTGCTGCTGTACCTGCGGCTGGAGCCCGCGCACAGCCTGCCCGCCATCCAGGCCGTGCTGCCGGGCGCGCGCGATGTGTCGCAGCTGGGCCACTGGGGCACGGGCGATGTGGAGTTGGCGCTGGCCACCATGGCCGACCTGGATGCGGCCAAGCCCTTCATCGCGCAGGCGTACCAGGGGCGGGGAGCGGCTGCGGCGTAGGCCGGGGGATCTGGGCGTGGGTGGCTGTGGACCGGCTGTCGATGGCTATCGACGGTCGTTGATGGCTTGGTGTGAGGGGGCGGTGTGCGTGGTGTAGGTGTGTGGTGCGGGTGCGCTGCGCCACGCGGTGTGGGCCAGTGCTCGTCCAGGCAAGCGCTCTGCCGGTCTCTGCCGCGCGGGTGCGTTCACGGCCGTTCACGCTGAGCTGGTCGCAGCGCTGCGCAGGCTTCACCCCTTCTCTCCAGCTCTCTCCAACTCTCTCCAGTCCTCTCCGGCCCTCTCCAGCAAGGGGCGGGGGCGTAACGCGCCTGGCCGTTGCAGTGCGGTGGTTGTGCCGTGAAAGCGCCTGATGGGCGACTGGCCTCAGACTGCCCATCCGCTGGCCGTTCAGGCTGAGCTTGTCGAAGCCAGGGCGCTATTTGCACACATCCCTTCGACGGGCTCAGTGCGCGCGGTGTGTCTGAGGCAGGTAACTATTCAAGTAAAAATGGCCTTGAGCGCTTATGTATCAAGCGCTGGTAGCTATGATATTGATAGTAATCGGCCGCAGCTCCGGCTTCGGGTGGCGCTGCCCGAGCGGGTGGGGGCGTGCGGGGCGGCTGCCTCTGCGTTGGCAGGGCCTGCCCGATCGGGGTGGCGCAGGATGGGTCTGCTTCGCCGTTCTTTATCCCAGCGGACGAGTGCGCCGTCCTGCGGGGGCCCCCAGGCGCAAAGCACAGCCACAGGCCCATCGCGAGCCTTGGCAATCGCGCCAGCGGTGTCGTGAATGTGCCGCGCTGCAGACCATCTGAATCCGCCAACGCTCACGGCGCGCAATGGAGCGCAGAGGGCCCCCTGGGTGTGAACTATTTTTGTTTACATCTTGGATTTCTCTGGCTACATTGCGGCGGTTTTTTCCACAAGGCTGGTTACCCGAAACGCTGTGGCCCACCCCATGGCCACACATCCCTGTGGTCAGTTGCATTCACAGTGCGTATTTATAAGGATTTTCATGTTTGCCTGGACCTGGTCGCCCCATGCTCGGCCCATCCTCGTTTTTGCCCGGTATTTGGGCGGCTCTCACCGCCCTTTGCGCCACCTGCTGGCGCTGGTTTTACTGCTGTGCCTTGCATTGGCGTGGTCGGGTAGCGCCCATGCCCAGGTGCAACAAGGCCCTGCTGGCCTGGCCAGCGGTTTGAAGTCAGTGACCGTGGGGTTAGGGCATGCTTGTGCGCTGACCAATGGCGGGGCTGTGTACTGCTGGGGCAGTAACAGCAGCGGGCAATTGGGCGATGGCACGACCACCCAGCGCACCACGCCAGTGGCTGTATCAGGCTTGCCCGGCGGTGTGATTGAGGTGGCTGCAGGTGCTTATCACACCTGTGCCAGAACCAATAATAGTGTGTACTGTTGGGGCGAAAACACCTATGGCCAACTGGGCGACGACTCGAATATCCAGCGCAATACGCCAGTGGCTGTTCCTGGGCTGAATGAACCTGTGTATGCCCTGGCAGCGGGCATTCAACACACCTGCGCAATGGCCAACGGGGAAACGTTTTGCTGGGGTCGCAATGGCGACGGTCAACTGGGGGATCGCTTTACGGACGACCAAGACACGCCACGGGCGGTGTATCGACTGCCGTTTGGCGCGCTCAACCTGGCAGCAGGATGGGGCCACAGTTGCGCGGCGATCACCCCCTCCAGCAACACGCAAATTTATTGCTGGGGAAAAAACGACCGAGGACAGCTGGGCGACGGAACAACCACCCAGCGCCTGGAGTTCGTGCAGGTGTCCACACAGACGGGTGCAGCGCGGTCCCTGGCAGCGGGGGACTTGCACACTTGTGTAGTGAATGGCGCCGGTACCATGTCTTGCTGGGGTTACAACAGTGACGGCCAGCTTGGCGACGGAACAACCACCCAGCGCAACACGCCAACCGTGGTAGCCAGCGGAATGAAAGCTGCTGCTGTGGGCCTCGGTCACACCTGCGCGTTGACCAGCGCTGGGGCTGTGTTTTGCACAGGCCGAAACAATGCCGGCCAGTTGGGTGATGGCAGCGGCGTAGATCGCTCTGCGCTTGTGGCCGTGCCAGACCTGAGTGATGTGCAGAGCCTGGACGCAGGCGGCTTTGGAACCTGCGCGGTTACGGCTTTAGGCGGGGGGTACTGTTGGGGCAGCAACGGCAGTGGGCAGCTGGGAGATGGCACCACCACGACAAGCCTGTCGCCCGTATCGGTCATCGCCGCCATGGCGCCCACAGGCGTGCAAGCCGTGGCAGGAGACAGCGCGGTAACCGTCAGCTGGGCGCCACCCCCATCAAACCACGGCACCATCAGCAGTTACACCGTTACGGCCAGAGCAGGCCCGGCGGTAGGCTCGTGCACCATCACCGCCCCGACCACCGCCTGCACGATCAATGGCCTGACCAACGGCACAGCCCACACCTTCACCGTCAAGGCTACCAATGACTTGGGTAGCAGCGACGAATCGTCAGGCGTCACAGCCACCCCGCAGGTGATCACGCAACCCGCACTGCCGCTGCCCGGAGGCGGCAACGCCTCGGTGACCATTGGCGGCGGCACGCCAGGCTGCACGATCGCCTCTGCGCAGTTTGACAACAATGTGCCCGCAGGCGCGCCAGCGCGTGCCACGTTCCCGCATGGCGTGTTCCGCTTTGAGGCCACAGGCTGCGCAGGCGCGACGCTGGCGGTGTCCATCACCTACCCCACAGCGTTGGCGACGGGCGTGCAGTTGCTCAAGCACGGGCCCAAGACGGCGGGTGGTGCATCGGAATGGTTCACGCCGACCACGGTGTCTATCAGCGCAGACCGGAAGACCGTGAACTACACGGTGACGGACAACGGCGAGGGTGATAGCGACACCACGGTGGGCACGATTCGCGACCCGTTTGCGCCCATGCTGGTGGTGCCCGGCGCACCCACGGTGCCCCGCAACGTGCAGGCTGTGGCAGGTGATGGGGCGGTGGCCGTGAGCTGGACGGCTCCTGCCTCCGACAACGACAGCGCCATCCAAAGCTACACCGTCACGGCCAGCCCTGGCTCGCCAGCGCGCACCTGCACCATCGCTGCCCCGGCCACCACCTGCAAGGTCGATGGTCTGAGCAACGGCACCACCTACACCTTCACCGTCAAGGCCCTCAACGGCGTGGGCGAAAGCGACAGCTCTGCAGGCGTCACAGCCACGCCGCAGGTAATGACGCGCCCATCCCTGCCACTGCCCAGTGGCGGCAACGCCTCGGTGACCATTGGCGGCGGCACGCCAGGCTGCACGATCGCCTCTGCGCAGTTTGACAACAATGTGCCCGCAGGCGCGCCAGCGCGTGCCACGTTCCCGCATGGCGTGTTCCGCTTTGAGGCCACAGGCTGCGCAGGCGCGACGCTGGCGGTGTCCATCACCTACCCCACAGCGTTGGCGACGGGCGTGCAGTTGCTCAAGCACGGGCCCAAGACGGCGGGTGGTGCATCGGAATGGTTCACGCCGACCACGGTGTCTATCAGCGCAGACCGGAAGACCGTGAACTACACGGTGACGGACAACGGCGAGGGTGATAGCGACACCACGGTGGGCACGATTCGCGACCCGTTTGCGCCCGTGTTGTTGCCTGCTCCCCCCGTAGGCGCGACATCGATTCCTACACTGAGCGAATGGGGCCTGTTATGGATGTCTTTGTTGGCCGCAGCCATGGGGATGTGGACTGTGCGCCGACGCTCAGTGTGAGGATGCTGAGAGCGGCTCGCATCGCACCCTGGGGCGTTTTGCACAGGTTTGTTGCACCGCTCATGCTTGCCGTGGCTTGGTGTACGCCCAGGGCTTTTTAGGTCATTGGCGTCGATTTTTTATGGAAAAAGTGGCCTGATTAGCTACTTACCTCAGATACCCGCAGCACTTTCAAAGGCAGTGGCCCAGCAGTCACCAAGGCTTTCAACAGCCTGGGCAGCATGGCAGGCAGATCAAAGCGGCGGTTGAATCGCCAGCAGAACTCGGCCAAGTAGCGCTGTGCATACCTGGTATGGTCAAACGAGTGATAGGTGCCCGCCATGCTGGTCTTGAGGTTGCCCAGCAAGGTGTTCACCCAACGCAGCTGAGGTGTCTGTGCCCCCTTGCGCCCACCGCCAGTCACGTAGCGCTCATGCGTAGCCTGCGCCTGCTGCACTTGCGCAAAGGCCCGAGTGCCGTCGCTGACCACGTGGCAGCGCGCCGCTAGGTGAGCCTGTGCCCATTGCCGCATGTGCTCGTTGGTGAAGTCCGCCACAGGTGTCAGGCACATGTACAGGGGCCGGCCATCGGTGCTGGTCTGCACCGCAGCGACGAAGGCCGTCTTGTTGGCTGCGCGGCGCCCGCCGTTGATGTGTCCTGCCCGCTCGCCCCCAAGGTAGGCATCGTCAATCTCCACCCGCCCTTGCAGCAGGTAGCGCGCATCGCGCTGGGCCATGGCCTGCATCAGTTTGTGCTTCATCAGCCATGCCGTTTTGTAGGACACGCCCAACTGGCGCTTGAGCGCCAGGGCGCTGATGGCATTCTTGTTCTGCGTCAGCAGGTACATGGCCAGGAACCACAGCCTCAGGGGCACATGGGAGTGTTCCATTACAGTGCCCACGATGGAGGAGCTTTGGTAGCCACAAAGGAAGCACTCCCACAGCAGTCGACCCGTGCCATTGCGGGTGTGAAAAAAGCGCTTGCAGCCGCAGTGCGCGCACCGCCAGCCCAAGGGCCATCGTGCGCCCACCAGGGCCTGCTCGCACTGCTGCTCGCTGCAGTAAAGGCTCTGAAACTGAGGCAGTGACAGGCCCCGTTGGAACTGGATCGCGTTGATGGACATCGCTTGCTCCTTGGCGCCGAGAACTCGGCATGTCCGTTGGAGTCCTGCGCCTAGGCTTTGTTCTGCTCACTCTGAGATATGTCGCTAATCAGGAAAAGTGGCCGCTAGCGCTTGTAGATAAGGCGCTGGCAGCTATCTTTTTAGGAGTTCTGGGGTGGCTCGCTGCAGCTTCGACAGGTTCAGCCCGAACGGTGGGAGTGCGCAGGATGTCCAGCCCGAGTGGGCGAGGGTGGTGGTGCCGCAGTCGTCAAAACTCCAGGTTGTCAATCAGCCGCGTGCTGCCCAGCCGTGCGGCGCCCAGGGTCACGAGGGTGCCTGCGCCGTCGTGGGCGGTGGCGGGTTGCAGGTCGGTGCGGCGGCGCACCGTGAGGTAGTCGGGCTGCCAGCCTCGGGCGCGCAGCACGTCCATGGCTTGTTGCTCTAGCGCGTGGCGCGGGGCGGTGATGTCGTTGTGCTGCAGTGCGGCCAGCCAGCGCTCGCTCAGTTGCTGCAGTGCTTGCGACAGGGCCACGGCTTCTTGGCGCTCTTGCAGGCTCAGGTAGCCGTTGCGCGAGCTCAGGGCCAGGCCATCCGGTGCGCGGGCGGTGTCGCCCGCCACGATGGCGATGGGCAGCGCAAACTGCTGCACCATCTGGCGGATGACCATGAGCTGCTGGTAGTCCTTCTTGCCAAACACGGCCACGCCGCCCGTCTGGCCCAGCACGCAGGCAAACAGCTTCATCACCACAGTGGCCACGCCCGTGAAAAAGCCGGGGCGAAAGTGGCCTTCGAGCAAGTCGGCCAGGGCGGCGTCGGGGTGCACCTTGAAGGTTTGCGGCTGGGGGTACAGGTCGGTTTCGCGCGGGGCAAACAGCACATCGCAGCCCGCGCCTTGCAGGGCGGCGCAGTCGGCCTCCCAGGTGCGGGGGTAGCTGTCAAAGTCTTCGTGCGGCAAAAACTGCAGGCGGTTGACAAAGATGCTGGCCACCGTCACGTCGCCCAGGGGCTTGGCCTGGCGCACCAGGCTGATGTGGCCTTCGTGCAGGTTGCCCATGGTGGGCACAAATGCGGGGCGGCGGTAGGGGGCCAGGGCCTGGCGCAGTTCGTCGATGGTGTGGGTGATGAGCATGGGGTGGGGTCAGGTGCAATGGGTTGCTAGGGGTGTGTAGTGGGCCGGTGCGTCGATCCACCTCCGTTCGCCCTGAGCTTGTCGAAGGGCTTTTACCAGAGTGCGCCTTGGCTTCGACAGGCTCAGCCCGAACGGTTGGAGGTGTGCCCCGGCTTTGACGGGCTCAGCCTGAACGTGCGGGAGTGGAGCATGGGTTCAGGGCTTACCAGGCGTGCAGTGCGTTGTCGGGGAAGCGGCCTTGCTTGACGGCTTGCACATAAGCCTCCATGGCCCCGCGCACGCTGCCCGCGTCCTGCATGAAGTTGTGGACGAACTTGGGCATCTTGCCCAGGTTCATGCCCAGCATGTCGTGCAACACCAGCACCTGGCCTGCGGTGCCGTTACCCGCGCCAATGCCGATGGTGTGGCAGTGGGGCAGCTCGGCCGTCAGCTCGGCGGCCAGGGTGGTGGGCACCATCTCCAGCACCAGCATGGTGGCACCGGCGTTTTGCAGGTCGTGGGCGTCTTGGCGCAGGGTGCGGGCGGCCTCGTCGGTTTTGCCCTGCACGCGGTAGCCGCCCAGGGCGTGTACGGTTTGCGGCGTCAGGCCCAGGTGGGCGCACACGGGCACGCCGCGCTGCACCAGAAATTCGACCGTCGGTGCTGTCCAGCCGCCGCCTTCGAGCTTGACCATGTGCGCGCCCGCCTGCATCAGCGTGCAGGCGCTGCGCAGTGCTTGTTCGCGGCTTTCGGCATAGGTGCCGTAGGGCAGGTCGGCCACCAACCAGGCCGTGCCCTGCACGCGCTGCAGGCCGCGCGCCACGCTGGCGGTGTGGTAGGCCATGGTGTCCAGCAGCACGCCCACGGTGCTGGGCAGGCCCTGGCACACCATGCCCAGCGAGTCGCCCACCAGGATGCAGTCCACGCCCGCCGCATCGGCCACGGCGGCAAAGGTGGCGTCGTAGGCGGTGAGCATGGTGATTTTTTCTCCGGCCTCGCGCATTTGGGCCAGGCGCGGCAGGCTCACGGGGCGGCGCTGGGGCAGGGGTGATGCAGGGGGCAGGGTGCCGTAAGGGGTGGTGCTGGGTTGGCTCATACAAGCTCGCCCTCGTGGGGGCGTCGTCTCCAAAAAAATTGCCGCGAGTCTATGCCACCTGCAGCCCATGTGGATACACCTACCTCTGGGGGCGTGATGAGCACCCGTGCCGTGGCCCGCGATCCATCGCGTCCTGATCCGTCGGCCGTTTTATTTGGCGAGCAGTAGGGCCTGCTGTAGCTGGCTGTGTAGCAGCTGATGCAGGGGCTCGGGCCTGTGCAGGTGAAAGCCCTGTGCGTAGTGGATGCCGATGTCTGTCACGCGCTCTAATACGGAGCCGCTGTGCACGTATTCGGCCACAGTCTCTAGCTGCAGCACGCCCGCCAGGTCAACGAAGCAGCGCACGGCTACATCGCTGAGGGGGTCATCCAATAGGCCTCGGATGAAGTGGCCGTCAATTTTGAGCAAGTCAACTCTGAGGCTCTTGAGGTAGCTGAAGGACGACGCCCCTGCACCGAAGTCGTCTAGCGCGATGCGCACGCCCAACGCACGCACTTGGTCGATGAATGCGCAGGCGTCGGCGAGTTTGGTGATGGCGGCGGTTTCGGTGATTTCTAGGCACAGTCGCTGGCAGATGTCAGCCCCTGCGATCGTCAGCTTTTCGACGGCTTGCCTGTGGAAGGCCCGGTCGCCAATGGATTGCCCCGAGAGGTTCACGCTGATAGTGCCGATGTGCTCCAGGCTGGGCAGGGCGCCAAGCGCTTGGATGGTTTGGTCAAGCACCCAGCGGTCCAGGCGCGAGGCGAGGTGAAATCGCTCTGCAGCGGGTATGAACAAGGCTGGGGAGACCAGCGTGCCGTCGGTGTCAACCAGCCGAAGCAGAATTTCTGCGTGCAGGGTTTCCCCGTGGCCACTGGCGGCGGTGATGCGGGCCTTGCCTTGGGTATTGATGGGCGTGATGCACTGTGCGTACAGAACGAACTCGTTGTCGTCCATCGCCTGTGCGAGGCGGTTGGCCCATTGCGCGTTGCCTTGGCGTGCCTGCGAGCCCTGGTCGTTGTCCACCCACTGGTGGACTCGGTTGCGCCCCCCTTCTTTGGCTGCGTAGCAAGCTGCATCTGCCGCTTGGAGCGCCGCAGTGGGAGTGGCCCATTGTCCGACCAGCGGCACCAAGCCGATACTGGCCCCCACCCGAAAACGGCGCTCATCATGCAGGAAGCGGTAGTCCTCCATGCGGTCGCAAATTTTTTGGGCCAGGCGTGCAGCATGCTCTGCGGGGCAGCGTTCCAGCAGAATCGCAAATTCGTCCCCCCCTAAGCGCGCCACCGTATCCCGTGCGCGTACGCTGTCTGACAGCAAGCGGCTAACTTGCTGAAGCAGCATATCGCCCGCAGCATGGCCGCAGGTGTCATTGACAATTTTGAACTGATCCAAGTCCAGAAACATCAGCGCGTGCGGCACTTCCTGCGATTGGCGTTGCCCCATCAGCGTGGTGAGTCGTGTTTCGAACTCTGCGCGGTTGCACAGGCCGGTCAGCGCATCATGCGTCGCCCGGTAGGTCATCTCTCCGCTCAGGCGCCGTTGCTCAGTGACGTCATGGAACACCAGCACGGCACCCAGCACCTGCCCTTGTTCGTTGCGTATGGGGGCGGCAGAGTCTTCGATCGCTAACTCCGTTCCGTTGTGAGAGATCAAGACGGTGCCTGCGGCCAAGCCGCATACCCGTTGTTGCTGCAGGCACAGTTGAACAGGGTTTTCGGCCGGTGCCCGTGTGTCTTCGTTGATGATCTGGAAAACTTGTGCCACCGGGAGTCCACGCGCTGCGGTGTTGTTCCAGCCCGTCATTCGTTCTGCCACCGGGTTGAGCCAAGTGACGCTGCCGTGCGCATCGGTGGTGATCACCGCGTCGCCGATGGATTGCAGCGTCACGCGCATGAGTTCGTGTTGCTCAGTGAGCTGGGTGGTTAGCTGGTGCAGGTGCGTGATGTCTTGAAACGCTCCGACCAGCCGAACGGCTTGCCCATTCTCGAACTCTGCATGCCCCACTGCCCGCACCCAAATGCGTTGTCCGTCTTGTCGAATTAACGGCAGCTCTAAGTCCCAGCCCTCACCTGTTTGAATGGCGTGCGATACCGCGCTCTCGATGTGGGGGCGGCCTTCGGGGGCGTAGAAGTGGATCGCTGTGGCCAGCTGGGGTTTGAAATGTGCGGGGACTCCATGGATTTTGCGGGTTTGCTCTGACCATGTGAGTTCGCCAGTGGTCAGATCGACTTCCCAGCCGCCAACGCCTGCGACTTCGCCTGTGCGATTCAATAGGTCTTGGCTTTTGCGCAGCGCCAGTTCCTGCAGCTTGCGTTCTGTGATATCTACGAGCACGCCATAGACCCACTCTGGCGCGCCCTGCGCTGTGCGCGTCATGACCCGTCCGCGCTCCTCCAACCAAATCCAGTGCCCGGCTTTGTGCTTCAGGCGCAATTCGGCGTCGTGGCTCTCGGTCAGACCTTGCAGGTGATTGCGCAGTCGGGCGCTGACTTGCTCCATCTCCACAGGGTGCGCTATCTGCGTGCGAAATTGGCCGCGCAGGGGCTGTAGCTCCTCCAGTTTGTACCCGAGCATGTGCGCTGCATTGCTGTTGATGCGAAGCTCATCGGTCTGGAAGTTCCACTCCCAGGTGCCGGTGCCGGTGCCCTCAATGATGGATGCAAGGCGCCAACGCTCGTCGCGCAGCGCGCGTTCAGACCGCAGTTTCTGCGTCACGTCTTGCACCACGCTGATGCTTCGCAGGGGCGTGCCATCGGGGTTGCGCAGCAAAATAGCGGAAAGAAGTACGTCGATGACCTTGCCGCTTTTGCAGACCATTTGGTAGGGCAGGTCCTTGGCTGTTCCAGTGCGGACAAACTCATCGAGAAGGAGTTGCAACATGTCGCGAGACTGCGGTGTCAGTAACGACCCGATGGGGCGGCCAATCACCTCCGCTTCTGTATAGCCCAGGGTCTCTAGCCATAGGGAGCTGACGGAAAGCAACTGGCCCCGCGCATCAATGGAATGCAGCATGGCGGGTGTCATTTTGTAGAGCTGACGCAGCAGGTCACGCTCTGCAGACAGCGCCGCTTCTGTCTGGCGCTGCAGCGTAATGTCCTCGACGGTGCCTACATAGCCTGGGGGCAGACTCGGGCCCAAGGCTGCCGTGGGGCGTGCGCGCGCGCGGACTTGGCGGACCATACCGTCGCCACTTAGAACCCGAAACTCGGTATCCAGCTCCAGTCCAGCCAGCGCATGCTGTTGCCACTTGCTTTGAACGTCCTCTTTGTCGCTGGGGTGCACGGCGCTGGACCAGCCTGTCCCCAGGCTTTGGTCCAGACTCAGACCAAAAATGGACTGCCAGCGCTCGTTGGTGTAGTTGCAGGTTCCGTTGAGATCGGTGGTGAAGATGCCCAGATGCGATGCGTCATTGAGTGCACGGAACCGTGCCTCGCTGTCTGCCAGTGCTTTGAGCGCCGCACGGTGTTCGCTCATGTCTCGCAGCACGATGACCAGCCCTGCTGGATGCATTGGTGACTCAGCCACCGGCGCCAGGCTCAGCGAGATATCCAGGGTGCGGCCATCGGCTGTGCACAGCTGGGTGTCGACGATGGCACCAGCCAGTTCCCCGCGCAAGCAGGCCTGAGCTTTTTCGTGGCTAGCCAGGCACAGGCTGGGTAGCAGGCTCTGCAGTGCGCGCCCCTGTATGGCCGCAGCGCTGTAGCCCGTCAGGCGCAGCGCGGCATCGTTCCACTGGTGGATGACGCCATTGGAGGCAACGCCAAGGATGGCATCAAAGCTTCCCCTCATCATGGCACCTGCTTGGTCTGCCTTGGCGTGCAGTGCACGCTCGCTTTGCAAAGCAAGACGACCCTCCAGCAGTTGCACGGCGGTGCGGGCCAGCAGCGCTAGCAAATGCCGCTGGGTGTCTGTCAGCTTGCGGGGCTGCCGGTCAATCACGCACAGTGTGCCGATGCGTTGTCCGTCTTCAAGCGTCAGTGGGGCACCTGCATAAAACCTGATGTCTGGCTTGCCGGTGACCAGCGCGTTGTCCGCGAAGCGGGCATCGGCAGATGCGTCGCTCACTTCAAAGACCTCGGAGCCCAATATGGCGTGTGCGCAAAAGGCGAGTTCGCGCGGCGTTTCTTGTACGCCCTCCAGGCCCACGTTGGCCTTGAACCACTGGCGATGTGCGTCCACCAGGCTGATCAAAGAGATGGGGCTGCCAGTGACGGTGGCGGCGGCTTGCACCAGCGCATCGAAGGCAGGGTCTGCGGGGCTGTCAAGCACTGCCAGTCGGTGCAGGGCCTGTAGTCTTTGGGTTTCGTGGGCTGGAACGGAAGCGGCTGGCACGAAGGGTCCTCAGGGTATTGCGGTGTTGTGCGCTGTAGCAAGCGATGGTGATTGTGGCGGGAATACGGCGCGCCTGATAAGGGAATGTCCCCTAGTCTGCTCTGTGTAATCGGCTTTGGGGGCGCAGGCGCTCTGACCGCCTTTGCCTAAACCCTTGCCTTCGCCGTGGCTCAGGGAAATGGCATATGCTGACAGCCCCAGGCTTGGAGTGCTTGGTCCCAAGAAAGACAATCAAACATGGCGATTCTTCAGAACACTGATTTGCGTATCCTCATCGTCGATGATCAGGATTCGGTGCGTCTCGTGTTGGCTGAGCAGCTTATAAAAATGGGGGTGCGCGAGGTGGTGCAGGCGCGCTCGGCCATTGAAGCGATCGAGATGTTTGCCGCCCACAAGCCTGACATCGTGCTGCTGGACATCCAAATGCCAGGGCATAGCGGGCATTGGATTGCAGAGCAGATCCGAAATATGGACGGTGGGCACTGGACGCCGATCATTTTTCTCACCGGGCTGGACAGTGACGAAGACCTGTGGGAAGGCATTCGAGTGGGGGGCGACGACTACCTCATCAAGCCCGTGCGCAGCACCGTTTTGGCCGCAAAACTGCGCGCCATGCAGCGTTTACTGACGATGCAGCGCCGATTGGTCTCCGTGACGGAGGAACTGTATGAGGCCAACAAACGGCTCAATTCGCTGATTGAGCGTGATGCATTGACGGGTCTGATCAACCGACGTGGGTTTGATCGAATCCTCCATGAGCAGATATTGCTGGCGCGGCGCCACCGTTTGCCTCTCACGCTGATGATCTGCGACATCGACTTCTTCAAGCAATACAACGACACTTTGGGGCACCCTGAGGGTGATCTGTGTCTGCAAACTGTATCCAAAGTGTTGGGCTCGGTGTGTCAGCGTCCGACGGACACCGCCTGTCGGGTGGGGGGCGAGGAGTTCGCGCTGGTGTTGCCCAACACGCCTCGCTCTGGCGCCATGATGTTTGCCAGGGCTCTGACAGAGGTGCTGGCGTCTCGTGGCATCGTCCACCCGGCGTCGTCAGTGTCGGGGGTGGTCACTGTTTCCGGTGGGATTACCACTTGCGTTCCAGACGAGCAAACTTCAAACCTGGGGATGGTGACCCGGGCAGATGAGGCGCTGTATGCCGCCAAGGCTCAGGGGCGCAATAATTTTTTCAGCTACGAGTTGCAGCTGACTGCCAAGGAACACCTAGCGCAGCGCTGATTCTTGGCGCACGCTCGGAGCGTGGTGACCTGCCGGGCTACCGGCATGCGCAGGGCGGGCGCACCCCAGCCCATTGCCTATCGCGCGGCGGGGCGTTGAACGGCGACACCTGACAACTTGTCCAGTGCACAACGCAATGCACTGGCTATCATCCATCGCAATCGGCCGCCGCACTGGGGTCCTACAAAGCAAGACACACAAGAGGGTGCGATGGAGTATTGGGAGGGATTCGATACCAGCCACTGGAAAACCACTGACAAGGCTTGGATGGCCGAGCGCAAGCAGCAGTGGCTGGAGATTGAGAAGCTGCTGTACGTGCTGGACAAGAACAAGAAAGCCCGCAGCCTCATCAAGCAGTACTTCCTCAAGGGCCAGCTGCCCGAGTGGAAGAAGCTCCATGACTGGAGCCAAGGTTCCACCACGCGGCATCTGGACCTGCTGCTCTTTCTGTACCTGCACCCTAGCCGTGACGACGCGGTGCTGCGCCCTTTGCGCGACCAGTTCATGGACAACCCCCACGCCCGTTGGGACGACCGGTTGATCGGGTTCAACACGTTGTGGCAGATCGGTCTGTCCGAGCCTGCGTCGGGCAGTCTGCGGATGTTTCGCATCGCCGATCTGGAAAAAGAACTGCCCCAAGTGGCCGCCAGCCTGGCGCCTGCGCCCGAGCCCTTTGCGGACTGCCGACGCATTGAGGTGCATACCGATGGCCAGAACGAACGCCTGTTCAATCTGATGTGGCCCGACATCACACAGCAAACCGTGCGCCTGCCGGTGACGCGCGACACCTACTGCTACCGGGCACCCCGGTACACCATGGATTACGAAGAGTTCCCGTTGAGGCGGCACCGCTTCACGCTGGACACGCTGTGGACCATGGGCCAGTGGCTGGTGTGGCCTGCCCCCCTGAACCGGGGCAGCAGCGACATGCTGTTCCAGTACGAGCGGCCGATGGACCTCTGGTACCACCACTGCGCGCAAGAGGATGTGCCGGAAGATCCCGTGTGGCGCGAGCTGGTGATGCTGGCGGTGTACCGCATCTTTCATTTCGACGTGGACCAGGAAGCCCTCGACAGCCCGCGCAGCCGTTTTGTGCGCCGGGCGCAGGCGTTGCTCACGGAGCGCGAGTTTTCCGCTTCATTCCAAGCCCTGATCGCAGCAGCCCGCAACGGCGAGGTCGTTGTGAGCGAGCCCTGGAACAACGACGCCAAGGTTCTGGCACCGGCCTTCTATACGAGCACACGCTGGACCGGCTGAGGCCAGGTGCCCATTTCAAACCCAACCAACCCAAGACGAGAGAGTGAACCCATGCAAACCAGCGCATTTGTCAGTGAACCTGGAGCTTTCCGAATCCGTGCGGCCGACCATGCCGCCGCTTTGACGAGCTTGCAGCGCGGGTGCCCCAAGCACATGGTGATCGCGGACTACTTGCAGAACCCCGAAGAGTTCGCCAGCACGCGCTATCTTGCGCGGGCGTTTGAGCTGCTGGGCACGCAATGCGATGTGGATGGTGGCGATCTGGTGCTGGTGCCTTTCGCAAGCAGCGAGAGCGTGGACCTCTCGGCCTACTACTGGGACTTCATTGAAACGTTGGCGCACGAAGAGAACCCAGGCTCCCTGTCCGAGGGGAGCAAGCTGGCGATGATCGAAGCCGGTGAGGATGTGGACGACGAGCAGGACGCCCGCCACCACGCCAGCGAAGCGGCCGATGACTTCATCAGCGAGATGGGAGATCGCAAGATCACCTTGGCTGAACTCGATGCCGTGATCGCCAGCGAAGGCAGCGTGGACTTTTGCGACTACAACGGCGACACGCCGTTGCTCGCGGCGAGTACGAGTTACCGCTGGGCCATTTCGGCGCGTGCAGATGCGCAGATGGACGGCGACACCGACACCGACGACGGCGACGACGACGACGACGACCCGGAAGAAGAAGCCTATGCGGCACAAGAGTGGGAAAGGAATGTGCACAACCTGCACACCGTGCTGCAACGCTGTCCGGACATGGGCGCGCGCAACAGGGATGGCTTGGACGCCCTGGGCCTGGCGGCAGAGTCTGGCAGCGTGGAGTTCGTTGATCTGCTCATGGCACACGGCGCAACGGTCAACGCGGGCGCGCTGCAGGGCGCAGTCCGCAGCCTGTCGCTGGACATGGTGCGCAAGCTCGCCCAGCACCACGCGCACCTGGCGGGGCCTGATCTGCTGGTTGGCGCTTGCTCTGCCTATAGCATCGTGCCCGGCAAGCTGGAGATGGTGCGTTATCTGGTAGAGGAACTGGGCTGCGACGTGAATGCCCGCGCAACAAAGGTCGCCAGCGCGTTCAAGGGGCCGGTGGGCCGCCTTGGCACGGCCTTGATGGCGGCCGCGCTGACAGACGACCTGGCGCTTGTCCAGTACCTGCTGTCCGCCGGGGCCGACCTGCATGCGGCAGACGCGTACGGCAATACGGCCCTGCATTACTGCAGCGGCCAGACGTGGGTGAACGAGCCGGGCGGGGGGACGCTCTGGTTCGCGCTGGATGACAACCCGAAGCTCATCGACCTGCTGCGCAGCCACGGTGCGGACGATGGCGCCCGCAATGTGGCCGGTAGAGCGCCTGCCGATCTGTGCGCCAGCCGCCGCCCGCACGGCCCAGCGGACGAGGCGGACGAGGCGGACTGACGGCCTTGCCGTCGTCCACCGGTCGGGCATCCTTGGCTGTACTGGACCGTTGCCCATGGCCTATGCTGCACCCCGCTTGGCATCGCGTCCTGCCAACGCCGCTGCGAGACCGCAAGCAGGCGCCAAGGCACCCGTCAAAAAGTACCGCGAGCCTGCGCGATGCCGCTATGCTTGCCCACCATGAAAAATCGAGACGATGAAACCACGGCGGCCGTGGCCGCACTGGCACAGCAAGACGTAGCCCGCGCACTGGCCGAAGATGTAGGCGCTGGCGACCTCACCGCCGGCCTGATTGACCCCGCCCGCCGCGCCCGTGCCCGCATCCTGGCGCGCGAAGACGCCGTGATTTGCGGTGCCCCCTGGGCTGAAGCCGCCCTGCGCGCGCTGGACCCCACGGTGCAGATCACCTGGCATGTGGTCGAGGGCCAGCGCTGCGCGGCCGACCAGGTCGTGCTGGAGCTGGAGGGCAACGCCCGTGCGCTGCTGAGCGCCGAGCGCACCGCGCTGAACTTTCTGCAACTGCTGTCGGCTGTGGCCACCAAAACGCGCACCTATGTGGACGTGGTGGCGGGCACCCGCGCCCATATCGTGGACACGCGCAAGACCCTCCCTGGTCTGCGCCTGGCGCAAAAGTACGCCGTGCGCGTGGGCGGTGGCACCAACCACCGCATTGGCTTGCACGATGCGGTGCTCATCAAAGAGAACCACATTGCCGCAGCGGGTGGCGTGACGGCGGTGCTGAAAGCGGCGCAGGCGGTGGCCGCTCAGGCCCGCTTTATCGAGATTGAGGTGGAAACGCTGGAGCAGCTGGCCGAGGCGCTGGACGCGGGCGCCAAGATGGTGCTGCTGGACAACATGCCGCTGCCCATGCTGCGCGAGGCGGTACGGATCAACGCGGCGCATGCGGGCGGTGGTGCCATCCTCGAAATCTCAGGCGGCGTGACGCTGGCGGGCCTGCGCGAGCTGGCTGAAACCGGTGTGGACCGCATCTCGATTGGCACGCTGACCAAGGATGTCAAGGCCACCGATTTTTCGATGCGCCTACAGGAGCTGGCATGAGCAACGCAACCCTGAACCGCATTAACGTCGAATACGAGCAGCCCGACGAAGCGGCTGCGGGTTCTGTCTGCTCCACCAAGCACGCCTGGGCCCGCGTGCCGCCCGAGCCCTCGCAGGCCGAGCGTGCCGCGCTCAAGGACAAGATCCGCCGCCTGCTCAAGGAAAAAAACGCGGTCATGGTGTCGCACTACTACGTGCACCCGGACTTGCAAGATTTGGCCGAAGAAACCGGCGGCTTGGTCAGCGACTCGCTGGAGATGGCCCGCTTTGGCCGCGACCACGCCGCACAGACCCTGGTGGTGAGCGGTGTGCGCTTCATGGGCGAGACGGCCAAGATTTTGAGCCCGGAAAAGACCGTGCTCATGCCCGACCTGGACGCCACCTGCTCGCTCGACCTGGGTTGCCCCATCGACGAGTTCAATGCGTTTTGCGACCAGCACCCTGACCGCACCGTGGTGGTGTACGCCAACACCAGCGCGGCGGTGAAGGCGCGGGCCGACTGGCTCGTGACATCGAGCTGCGCGCTGGAGATCGTGAGCGCCCTCAAGGCCGCAGGCCAAAAGATTTTGTGGGCGCCCGACCGCCACCTGGGCGCCTACATCCAGCGCGAAACGGGCGCAGACATGGTGTTCTGGAACGGCGCTTGCATCGTGCACGACGAGTTCAAGGCGCTGGAGCTGGAGCTGCTCAAAAAAGAGCACCCGCGCGCCAAAGTGCTGGTGCACCCCGAAAGCCCTGCCGATGTGGTGGCACTGGCCGATGCCGTAGGCTCCACTAGCGCCATCCTCAAGGCCGCACGCGAGATGGATGCCACCGAATTCATCGTGGCCACCGACAACGGCATGATGCACAAGCTGCGCACGCTCAACCCCGGCAAGACGTTTTACGAAGCCCCCACTGCTGGCAACAGCGCCACCTGCAAGAGCTGCGCGCACTGCCCTTGGATGGCGATGAACGGCCTGGCCGATGTGGCCCGCGTGCTGGAGACGGGGGCCAACGCCGTGCACGTAGAGCCCGCGCTCATCCCCCGCGCGCGCCAGCCGATTGACCGTATGCTGGCCTTTACCGCAGCGCTTAAAAATGGGCAACCCACGGTGGGCCTGGTGCCGCACTTGGGCGCTGCTTAATTTTTTGCTATTAAAAATGTAGCTGCCAGCGCTTGTTCATCAAGCTCTGGCAGTGCTTTTTATCCAAAAAATTGGCTCATGCCGCAGCCGGAGGTGCCTGCGCCTCCATCCGGTAGCCCAGTCCGCGCATGGTGTGGATCAGCGCGGTGGCGTGGCCGTCATCGATCTTGCTGCGCAGGCGGCGGATGTACACGTCCACCACGTTGGTGAGCGGGTCTTCGCTGTGGCCCCACACGCTGGCCAGGATGCGTTCGCGGCTGAACAGGCGTCCCGGGGCGCTCATCAGCAGCTCCAGCAGCGCCAGCTCGCGGGCCGTCAGCGTCAGGGCTTGACCGGCACGCGTGGCCTTCATGCTCTCGCGGTCTAGCACCAAGTCGTCTATCTGCAGGCGGCTGGACCGACCTGGCTGCAAGGGGCGGGCGCGGCGGGCCAGGGCTTCCAGGCGGGCCAGCAGTTCTTCAAATTCAAAGGGCTTGCACAGGTAGTCGTCCGCGCCCATGCGCAGCCCCGCCACGCGGTCTTCCAGCGTGCTCAAGGCGGTGAGCATGAGGATGGGCAGCGACACCCCGGTGGCGCGCAGGGTCTGGCAAATCTCCATGCCGTTCATGCCGGGCAGCATCAAGTCCAGGACCAGCACCGTGGCCGCGTCGCCTGGCTGGGCGCTGCGGGCGGCGTCCTGGGCCAGTGCCAGGCCTTCTACGCCGTGGGCGGCGCGCTGCACGCTGTGCCCTTCGGCCCTCAGGCCACGCATCAAGAAGTCTGCGATCCGGGGATCATCTTCCACCAAAAGAATGTTCATGCCATGCCTGTGTTTGGAGTTGCCAGCAGTGCAGCGTGGCCACCCTGCGCCCCGTGCCACAGTGGCAGCCGCAGCCTGGCACAGGTGCCGCCCTCTGCAGCACCTAAGGGCCAGGGACTTTGCAGCTCCAGCGTGCCACCATGGGCTTGCGCCAGCGCGCGTGCAATGGGCAGCCCCAGGCCGCTGCCGCTGGCACGGTGCTGGCGGGCCGCACTGCCCCGGAAATGCCGCTCAAACACCTGAGGCAGCTCCTGCGCCGGGATGCCAATGCCTTCGTCGCACACAAGCAACTCTGCACTGCCTTCTTGCACACGCAGGCACCAGTCAACACGGCCGCCGGGGTGCGAGTAGCGGATGGCGTTGTCCAGCAACAGCAGCACCAGTTGGGTCAGGCGCTGTGCATCGCCAAACACGGTCAGCGGCTCGGGCATGGTGGCCTCTGCCTGCTGTTGCAGGCGCACGCCTTGCTCTGCCGCTAAGGCGGTGGCCAGTGCCAGTGCGTCCAGCACCTGGTGCTGCAGCACCACGGGCTCGCGGGCCACGCTGAAGGTCTCCATGTCGGTGCGGGCCATGGCCAGCAGGTCGTCAATCACCTTGCCCTGCTGGCGTGAGATGTCGACGATGCGGGCCAGCGCCTCACGGTATTCGCTGGCCGGTCGCTCGCCGCCGCGCAGCGTCACCTCGGCCTCGCCCCTTATGGCGGTGGTGGGGGTGCGCAGCTCGTGGCTGATGTCGGCCAGCAGCTGGCGCCGTCGCAGGTCGGTGCGCTGCAGCGATTCGTTGGCCTGGTGCAAATCGGCCGTGCGCTCACGCACGGTGGCTTCCAGCACCTGGCGCTGTTGCAGCTCGCGCTGGCGATGGCGTTCCAGCTCGTCGGCCATGGCGTTCATGCTGCGCGCAGCATCGGCAAACTCGTTGCGGCCTGGCAGATTGATGCGGTGGTGCAATTGCCCTTGCTGCAGTGCCCGTGCGCCGTCTGCCAGCGCATGCAGTGGGCGGCGCAAGGCGCGCCCAAAGTACAGCGTGGCCGCCAAGGCGCCCAGCGCCAGGGCCAGGGCTGTGCCAATCCACAGCGCCCGCATGCGGGCCAAAGAGGCATCGGCGGCGGCGCGCTCTCGCTGCATGGCGGCCTGTTCGCGCGCGATACTCTGGGCCACCAGTTCGCGCAGATCGCGCCCTTCGGACTGTTCGAACACTGCGGTCAGCGCGTTCCACACGGCGCTGGCTTGCACCTCGGGCGTGAGGGGCTGCATCTCGCGCACCGCAGCGCCCAGCTGGGCCACGCTGTGGGTCAGCACGCGCAGGGCGTCCAGGCGGGCGGCGTGTTCTTCTGGCGCCTCTTCGGCAAGGCCCATGGTTTCGGCATCGCGCGCCAGCGCCACCAGCGACTGCAGTTGCGCCTGCATGCGCTCGACCAGGGTGTCGCGCTCAGCCGGAGCTCCACCCGCGCCGATCTGGTGCTGCGTGGCCCAGGCGCGCAGGCGTTGCTTGGTGGAGGACAGCTCCACAAACCGCTGCAGGGTGTCGCTGGCCACGCGGCCCCGCACCACTTGCCGTTCGGCCTCTCGCACCGCTACCACGGCCGCCAGACCCTGCAGCGTGACGGCGGCGGCCAGCAGGACGAGGACGAGGCTGAGTCGGCGGCGGAACATGTGGGCATTGTCGCTGCACCGTCGGCGCCGATGCCCTTGTTCATCTGGCGTTAATGTGGGCATCAGGCGCCGTTCATGTGGCGTCCACGGGTGGTTCATTCCAGCGTCTTCCAATGCATCTCTGTGGTTGCACACCCTGTGCCTCCATCGTTAACCCACCGTCCGCTTGTGAAGGAATTTCTGAAATGAAAGCACGCCACCTCGCTCCTATTGCATCCCTTGTTCTGGCCGGGCTCAGCACCCTGGGCCATGCCACCGTGGTGAACCGGGCCATCACCGAATCCGAAGTCACCGCTGCGCAGGCGGCCTGGTGCCAGGCACTGGTGGACATCAGTGCTGCCCACGACAAGGGCGGACAGCCCGCCGCCAAGGCCTTGGCCGAGAAAGTCATCGACGCCGCCTACGGCTACCAGCTGGGGGCCGTGCTGTTCAAGCCCACGCTGACCACAGCGCCACAAACCTTCCGCACGACCCGTTCGGGCGCGGTGGCCTACTTTGTGGGGGGCGACAACAACTTCCCCAACGACACGGGCTTTGCCCTGAAGGGGTGGACGCGTTGTGAATCTAAAAATGCAGCCATCTTTGTTGCGGGCGATTCGGCCTCCAGCATGGGCAACGTAGTGATGACCGACAAAGGCGGCAAGGTGACGACGGTGGACAAGACCTGGTCTTATGTGAAGGACGACGCGGGCAAACTGCGCATCGTGGTTCACCACTCCTCCTTGCCCTACAGCGGCCAGTGAGGGCTTGAGGACGTGAAGACCCGCGCCGGGCGACGGCCCCGCCACGCGGGGTGAAGGCTATGTCGCGAGGCGGGTGGCCAAGGGGGTGCGCTGCGGGGGGTGGCGCAATGTGGCTATCCTTGCCACCTTTGCCTTGGCGCAGGTGCCTGGCAACGTGGGGCCGCAAGGCCCGGCGTGCTGGCGATTTTGCTATGAAAAACATAGCTGTCTGCGCTTGATTGGATTGCCCTAGGGGCCCATTTGACTCTTTATGTCCTGCATCGACTTCTCCCAGCCTCTGCAGCCTGATGCGCCACGCCTGCGCTGCCAGTTTGGCTTGCCACGCCAGGTGCTGCGCGCCGACGCGCCCACCCAGGTGCGTGCGGTGCTGGACGCTGTGCACGCCGCCGCACGGCAAGGATCATGGTGCGTGGGTTATGTGCGCTATGAAGCGGCTGCCGCGTTCGATGCCGCCTTGCAGACCCACGCGGCTGATGGCCCCCTGGCCTGGTTTGCCGTGTACGACCACGCCGAGCCATGGGCTGCGGACGCCTCGCCCCCCGGCGCAACCGGCGATGCCCCCAGCGTGGATTGGCAGGCGGGCATGGCGCGCCAGGACTTTGATGCCGCCATTGCCTACATCCAGCGGGCGATTGGCAACGGCGAGCTGTACCAGGTGAACTACACCGCGCCGCTGCAGGGCACGCTGCATGGGCAGGCAGCAGACCTGTTTGCCGCCTTGCACCGGGCCCAGCCTCAGGGGTATGCGGCCTGCATCAATGCGGGTGCAGAGCAGGTGCTGTCCGTGTCGCCTGAGCTGTTTTTTGATTGGCAGGAAGGGCTGGACAGCCCAGCAGGCGAAGGGCCCTTGCTGGCCCGCCCCATGAAGGGCACCGCCCCGCGCGGGGCCACCCCTGAGCAAGACGCAGCCCATGCCGAACACCTGCGCACGGCCCCCAAGGAGCGTGCCGAGAACGTGATGATCGTGGACCTGCTGCGCAACGACGTGTCGCGTGTGGCCTTGCCCCACAGCGTGCGGGTGCCTGCGTTGTTTGCCACCCAGGCGCTGCCTACGGTGTGGCAGATGACTTCGGACGTGGTGGCCCGCACGCGCCCCGGCACCACGCTGGCCGATGTGTTTGCTGCCTTATTCCCCTGCGGCTCCGTCACCGGTGCGCCCAAGGTGCGGGCCATGCAGATGATCCACGCGTTAGAGCCGCAGCCGCGCGGCGTGTATTGCGGCGCGGTGGGCGTGGTGCGGCCTGCGGGCCCGGCCACTGACCGCGCAGCGGGCCCAGGCGTTGTCCAGGGCTTGCACCCGGTGGCTGCCACCTTCAATGTGCCCATCCGCACGGTGGTGCTGCGCGCGGGTGCGCAGGGTGCAGCCCCGCAGGCGGTGTGCGGCATTGGCAGTGGCATCACCTCCGGGGCCGAGGCCGAGGCCGAGTGGAACGAGTGGCGCCACAAGCGCGCTTTTGTGGAAAGGGCGAGCATGCCGTTTGAGATTCTGGAAACCCTGGCGCTGGACGCTGGGCAACTGCGCCACGCGGGCGAGCACCTGGCCCGCATGGGCGTGGCAGCGCAGCACTTTGGCTTTGTGTGGGATGCTGCCCGTGTGCAGCAGTGCCTGCAGGCCCTGGCCGCGCAGCACCCCGAGGGCCTATGGCGTGTGCGCCTGCTGCTGGACGCCACAGGCCAGCCACGTGCCGAGGCATTTGCCATGCAGACCACCGCCGTGCCCGTGCTGTTGCAACTGGCTGGGCAGCCTTTTGCCGAGGCGCACAGCGAGTTCACCCGCTTCAAGACCACGCGCCGCGCTCATTACGACGCCTTTACGCCCGATGCGGCCACGCAGCCTGGGGTGTTCGATGCCTTGCTCTACAACGGGGCGGGTGAGATCACCGAATGCACACGCGGCAACATCGCCGCGCTGCTGCCCGATGGCCGCTGGGTGACGCCCCCGCTGGCCAGTGGCCTGCTGCCCGGCGTGGGCCGAGCCGTGGCCCTGCGCGAAGGCCGCGTGGTGGAGGCCGTGCTGCGCCTGAGCGATGTGCCGCAGGTGCGTGAATGGGCCTTTGTGAACAGCCTGCGCGGTTGGCTGGCGGCGCGGGTGGTGCCTTCGGCGGTGTAGCAAGCCAGCCTGCCAGGCGCCGCCAAGGCCGCTATGTGAACACACTGTGTCTTGAGCGCAGGCTTTCCTTGCAAGGGATGCAAACGCCGAGCGCGAGAGCTTTTAGCGCTGCAAAAGTTCGTGGTTTGGGGTAGGTAGTTTTGCACTGGCAAGTTGTGCGAGGCGGGTGCATCATCGCGCCTTGCAGGTGTTTGCGCGCCTGCTTCACTGAGCCTTGCCCGGGGCCCCATGATCTGGTCACTCTCCTTTTTTCTTCGAACCCCGGGTGTTGGTGGGCGCAGTGGCATGGAGAGGACTTGCCGTTTTTGTCTGTTCAAAACATGAAACACTCCAAATGGATTCGACAAGTGGCGTTGGCATCGGTGGCCCTGTGCGCCACCATGGCCTTTGCCAGCAATCAGCACGCCCATTGGGCCTACCAAGGCCATGGCGGCCCCAAGCACTGGGGCGAGCTGGAGTCTTCCTTCGAAGCCTGCGCGCGCGGCAGTGCCCAGAGCCCGGTGGACATTCGCAACCCCGTCAAGGCCGATTTGCCCGCGCTGGACTTCCAGTACGCCGCTGCCGCTCCCACGCTGGTCAACAACGGCCATACCGTGCAGGTCAACTTGCCCGCAGGCAACAACCTGGTCGTGGATGGCAAAAAGCTGGAGCTGCTGCAGTTTCATTTCCACACCCCCAGTGAGGAGGCGGTGGCTGGCAAGCACGCCGCCATGGTGGCCCACTTTGTGCACAAGGATGAAGACGGCAAACTGGGCGTGGTGGCCGTGTTGATACAGCCCGGCAAGACCAACCCCGCATGGGCGCCCATCTTTGCCCATCTGCCACGGGTGGGTGAGCAGGTCACGGTCGATGGCCTCTCGCTGGATCTGCCCGCCTTGTTGCCTGCCAAAAAGGGCTACTACAGTTTCGAGGGCTCGCTCACCACGCCCCCATGCTCCGAAGGCGTGAAGTGGATGGTGCTCAAAGAGCCCGTCAAGCTCAGCCCACAGCAGATCAAGGCGTTTCGCCAGATCTACAACGCCAACGCTCGGCCCCTGCAGCCCTTGAATGGCCGTGTGGTGAAAGAAAGCAACTGACAGCGGCCAACACAACCCCCTGGCGTCGTTGTTCCGTCTTGTCGTACGGCTTGTACTGCCTGCGACGGAATGCCTGGCCAGGGCCGCTTCGCTGAGTCGTTGTGGCCGCTCCAAAAAGCAAGCAAAACGCAGCCGAGCGCGTCAGCGCAACGCGGGGTCAAGCCTTGCTCAGGTCGTTGCAACGGAAGGCTTGAGGTGCTGGCGTGCCATGGTCAAAAACGCCATGGCCGCCGGGCTCAGGGGCTGTTTGGCCAGGCGGATGGCGACCACCGGAAACTCCAGCACCGGCCGCACGATGGGCAAGGCGCGCAGGTCGGGCGGCATGAGGCGCGCCACATAGCGCGGCAGCAGCGCCACCCCGGCGCCCGCCTGGATCATGCCGAACGCGGTGGTCAGCATCGAGACATGGTGCACCACCTGCGGGTACACGTTGGCCACGGTGCTCAGCTCGCGGCTGATGGCGCGCCACACCACGGCATCGGGGTTCACATGCACCAGGGGCAGGCCGTCCAGGTCGCGTCCCTGCACACTGGCGCGGTGGGCCAGCGGGTGGTCGTGCCGCAAAAACAGCGCCATGCGCTCGCTGAACAGGCGCTCGGTCGCCAGCTCGGAATGCGTCTGCCCGATGTCCGAGCCCAGCGCCAAGTCCGCCTCGCGCGAGAGCACCTGCGCCACCATCTGCGCAGCATTGCTGTCGTGCAGCGTGGCCACCAGTTGCGGGTGTGCCTTGGAGAAGCGCGCCAGCAGCGCGGGCAGCAGCGCCCCGGCCGTGAGGTGCCCCACGGCCACCACCACGCGGCCCTCCTGCAGCTGTGCTTGCGAGCGGCAGGCGTGCACCGACTCGTCAATCATGCGCAGCGCGCGCTGGGCCGTGTCGGCCATCATCTGCCCCGCGTCGGTAAGGCGAATGCGCCGCCCGCGCACCACCAGCGGCTGGCCCAGCTGCTGCTCCATGCGCTTGACCAGGTGGCTCACGGCGGGCTGCGTCAGCTGCAGCGCATCGGCCGCCAGCGTGAAGCTGCCCGTCTGTGCAATGGCCGCCAGCGCGCGGAACTGCTGCAAAGAGACTTCTTCGCTAGGGGCGGCAGATGGTTTCATTAGGCTGTTTATGACATGACGTCATAGTGAAATAACTTTGATTATCTGTTTTGATGGATAGCCAGCGCCTACATTGGGGGCGTTGAAGGCGCCTTCTTTTCGTTGTTTCTGCTCTCCCTCTTGCAAGGAATCGATCCATGATCCGTCGCCACCACTTTCTGCGCGGCCTGGCCGCCGCCCTGGCGCTGGGCGCCACCGCGCCTGCAGCGCTGGCCCAGGCCAGCAAACCCATCCGCCTGATCGTGCCCTTCCCGGCGGGCGGTGCCACCGACCTGTTTGCGCGCACCCTGTCGCAGAAGATGGGCGAAAAGCTGGGCACCTCCATCGTCATTGACAACAAGCCTGGCGCAGGGGGCAGCCTGGGGTCGGACATGGCGGCCAAGGCCCCGGCTGATGGCCTGACGCTGCTGTTGGCCACCACCAGCACGCACTCGATTGGCCCGGCCATGGGGGGCAAGCTGCCCTACGACACGGTGCGCGACTTCACGCCGATTGCCCACGTCGGCAATGCGCCCAGCATCATGCTGGTGCCCAACAGCTCGCCCGCCAAAACGGTCAAAGAGTGGATCGAATACGCGCGCAAGAACCCCGGCAAGCTCAACTACGCCTCCAGCGGCAACGGCACCATCGTTCAATTGACGGCCGAGCTGTTCAAGGCGCAGGCGGGTCTGTATGTGACGCACATTCCCTACAAGGGCACGGCGCTGGCGATTCCAGACCTGGTGAGCGGCCAGCTCGACGTGCTGTTCGATTCATTGCCCACCGGCATGCCCCATGTGCGCGATGGCCGCCTGCGTGCGCTGGGCGTCACCACGCTCAAACGCAGCCCGCTGGCGCCCGATTTGCCGCCCATTGCCGACACGTTGCCCGGCTATGAGTCCAACACCTGGTTTGGTCTGTACGGCCCCAAGGGCTTGGGTGCCGACATCGTGACCCGGGTGAACACCGCCGCCAACCAGGCGCTGAACGACCCCGAGGTGCGCAACAAGCTCACCACCTTGGGCATTGAGCCCGTGACGAGCACACCCACCCAGTTCAGCAAGATGGTGGCGGACGACCTGGCCAAGTGGAAGCGCATCATCACCGAGCGCAAGATCGTCAACGAATAAGCAGAGTGGGCCAACGCCGCAAGGTGTTCCGGCCCAGTATTCAAGCCAAGCCATCACAAAAAGCCTAGGAGACCGCATGCAGTTCAACTACCAAAACCCTTACCTCTCTACCCGCATCCCGGTGTTCGCACGCAACGTGGTGTCCACCTCGCACCCGCTGGCGGCGCAAGCCGGTCTGCGCATCCTGCAGCAGGGTGGCAACGCGGTGGATGCCGCCGTGGCCACCGCCGCCGTGATGACGCTGGTGGAGCCCGTGAGCAACGGCCTGGGCAGCGATGCGTTCTGCATCTTGTGGGATGGGCAGCAACTGCACGGCCTCAACGCCTCGGGCCGCGCCCCTCAGGCCTGGACGCCTGAGTACTTCAAGGCCAAGTACGGCGCAGACGCCACCACGCCGCCCATGCGCGGCATTGACTCAGTGACCATCCCCGGCGCGGTGCGTGGCTGGGTCGCTTTAAGCCAGCGCTTTGGCAAGCTGCCGTTTGGCGACCTGATGGCGCCAGCCATTGAGGTGGCTGAACGCGGCTACCTGGTGCCGCCGGTGGTGCAGCAAAAGTGGGCCGCCGCCACGCCAGTGTTGCAAGGCATGGCGGGCTTCGCTGGCACGTTCTTGCCCTGGGGCCGTGCGCCCGAGGTGGGGGAGCTGTTCCGCTTCCCTGCTGCTGCGCGTGCACTCAAGGCCATTGCCGCCACCCACGGCGACGCGCTGTACGAAGGTGAAATCGCTGAAGCCCTGGCCGCGTTTGCCAAAGAGCAGGGCGGCGCCCTGACGGTGAAAGACCTGGCCAGCTATCAGCCTGAGTGGGTGACGCCCATCGCGCGCGACTACCGGGGCTACACGCTGCACGAGATCCCACCCAACGGCCAAGGCATCGCCGCGCTGATTGCGCTGGGTATTCTGGAGAAATTCGACATGGCCAGTCTGCCGGTGGATTCGGTGGTCTCGCAGCACCTGCAGATCGAGGCCATGAAGCTCGCGTTTGCCGACGTATACCGCTATGTGTCCGAGCCATCGACCATGGAAGTGACGCCCGAGCAGATGCTCGATGACGCCTATCTGGCATCGCGCGCCCGCATGATCGACCTGGGCCGTGCACAAGACTTCAAGGCGGGCAACCCTGTCAAGGGCGGCACCATCTACCTCACGGCAGCCGATGAGAGCGGCATGATGGTCAGCTTCATCCAGAGCAACTACATGGGCTTTGGCTCGGGTTGCGTGGAGCCCACCTTCGGCATCAGCCTGCAAAACCGGGGCCACGGCTTCAGCCTGGACGCTGCCAGCCCGAACGTGGTGGCGCCGGGCAAGCGGCCGTTTCACACCATCATCCCGGCCTTTGTGACCAAGGACGGCCAGCCCGTGATGAGCTACGGCGTGATGGGCGGCAACATGCAGCCGCAAGGCCACATGCAAACGCTGGTGCGCATGCTGGACTACCGCCAGAACCTGCAGGCCGCCTGCGATGCGCCGCGCTGGCGCTTCAACAAGGGGCTCAACATCAACGTGGAAGCGGCCATGAACGCGGCCACCGTGCAGGGCCTCAAAGACCTGGGGCACGAGATCGATGTGATCAACGACTCGTACCAGGACTTTGGCGCAGGCCAGTTCATCTGGCGTGCGGGCAACCCGGCTGTGCAAGGCTATGTGGCTGCGAGCGACCCGCGCCGCGACGGGTTGGCGGCGGGGTATTGAGGGGCAGGGCGGGCTCTTTGCCCGCCTTCTTCCCCTTGGTCCGCCTGACTGCTGGCGTGTGGCAGGGCAGCCCCAGCAGTGGTTTTTATTCGAGCCGTGCTTTGGCGTAGGTGGCGCGGTCCATGTCGCGCACTTCCACGCTCAGCTGCACTGACATGCCTGCAGGGCGGGGTGTCAGGCGCTGCAGCACCTCCAGCACACGTCCTGCCAACTCGGTCTTGGCCTCGGGTGTGCGGCCCGTCATCAGGCGCAGCTCGGCATGTACAAAGCCGCGTAGCTCGGGGGCGGTGCCCATCACAAAGTCGGTCACGTCCACAAAGCGGATTTTCAGGTCGGCCTCGACCGGAATCTGTGGGTGCGCTGTCAGGGATGCGGCCAGTTCTTTCAGGACCTGGGCTTTGGGATACGTGCCGAGGTTGGCGGTGGTTTCAATGACCAGATGGGGCATGTGCGTGTACTTTCGTTGCGGTTGGAAATGGCGGGGCGATAAAACGCCCACAGACGCCAAGTGTGCACCGTTTGTGAACCGTTTTGCATGCTTGGGCCCGGGAGGGCTGTGCCTTGGGCACTTTGCAATGGACACCGGTAGCTGCGCCCAGGGCCCAGAGCGCGCACGCTCAATCGGTGAGGGAGCGCACTTGCACCGGCAGCGACGGAGGCTGCCACTGGTATTGCCGGGTCAGCACATTGCGCTCGGGTTGCTCGCCGGGCCAGTCCAGGCCCAGGGTGTCTGCTATCGTCCAGCCCGCCCAGTCTGCGCGAAAGGGGCGCAGCGCTACATCGGCCGATGCGCGGGCGTGGCTGTTCCACACGATGGCCGGAATGCGGTAGCCCGATTCGGTGCCCGGGCTGTGCCCCGCACGGTTGTCGACATGGCCCACTTCCTGTCCGTGGTCAGACAGATACACCCACGCGCTGCGCCCTGGCGCCCGGGCGCCCGACTGTGTGATGCGCAGTGACTCTGCCACCACAAAGTCGTGGTACAGCAGCGCAGCGTCGTAGTCCTGCCGAAAGCGCCGCACCCACGCCGGGCGGCCTTGCGCCTGTAGTTGCGACTCCACGCGGTCCACTGCGTCGTCAAAAGGGTTTTGGTCGGGCGGAAAGCGCAGCCGGTAGTGGGGGTGGGCGCCCAGCAGGTGCACGATGATGAATTTGCGCTCTGTAGGGTCGTCGATGGCTTCCTGAATGCAGTCGAGCAGTTCGCCGTCTAGCGACGCGCTGGCACGGCCTGGCGTGCGGTTGACCATGTCCACCACATCGGCCAGCCGGGCGTGTTGCTGCTCCACTGCCATGTCGTCGTGGTTGCTCATCCACCAGACCTTATAGCCGGCTGCACGCGCCAGTGCGATGAGGTGTTGGGGCGCTGCCGCATGGGGCTGACCGAACGCGAACAGGTTGTCGAGCGCGGGCAGCGTGCTGGCGTCTGCCGACCAGGCATTGCGCAGCACCAGCATGTGCTCGGGTTGCAGACGCTGCATGTCTACCAGGCGGGGCGTGGTGGCGCGGCCGTAGCCATACAGCTGCATGTTGTCGCGGTTGATGCTGTCTGTGATCACCAGCACCACGGTAGAGGGGCCCGGGTGAGTCACCACAGGGGCCTGCGCCTGTGCGCGTTGCAGCAGGGCCGCGCGGCCCTGCGTCTGGTCTTGCCACCGGGCTTGCTGGTCGGCCAGCGACTGCGTCCAGGCAGGCCAGTACAGCAGCGGGTGCAACCGCCGCCAGGGCTTGCTGGCCCAGGCCACCGCGCACAGCAGCAACACCGCAGCCAAGCCGGCCACCTGCCAACGTCGGGGCGGTGGTGCCACTGCGCTGGGGCTGCCCGGTGCTGCCAAGCGCCAGCCGAGGGCGCCAGCGGTCAGCCATACAGCAGCGCCCAGCAGCCCGGTGCGCCAGTGCATGCGCAGGTATTCGTGCATTTCGCGCAGGTTGGTGTTGGCCAGGGCGCCCAGCACGGCGGTGCTGTCGGGGGCAGATTGGTAGGTTTCGAGCAAGTACGCGCGCAACATGCCGTCTGCCGCAAAGGCCATGACCAGCAGGCACACGCTGGCGCGCCGTGCATGGCGCCATGCTGCGCTGCGCACCGGCCAGGCCAGCCACACTGCGGCCGGCAAAAACAGCACCAGCAGTTGTGCCACCCGCCGGCCGTCATGCCCCAGAACGATGAAGAACCCGGTGATTAGAAGCAAGGCGGCGCTGGCGAGCATGGTGTGGGCGAAGTCAAATGCGGCTTTGCCACCGCCCCGCTGGCGCAGGGCCTTGAGGCATGCAGACGGGCAGGGTGATGGAAGAAGGCCCGCAGCAGGGGCTGTTCGGGCGGCGGCGCAGTCTATCGACCGGTGCATTTCCCGCAGGTGCGGTAGTGGTTTGCCGCCCCCCCCTGCTGCTGCCGTGCCGCAAGCGCCGGCGCTTTGCCCAGGTGTGCCAGTTCAGTGCTACGGCAGGTGGACTCGCGGGCGCAAGTGGCTACGCAGGCGCGTGCCTGCTGGCGCTATGCAGGGGTGAACGGCTAGCGAGCAGCAGAAAGAAGCTAGCGACACTCTGTGGCTTATCCGCGATCCGCGATCCGCGATCAGTGGGCAGGGTCAAGGGTCGCAGCGCAGCGACTCTGCATGTTCTGCCAGTGCTTGCACCAGCCGATCAATATTTTGCTGCGTATGCGCAGCCGACAGCGCAATGCGTAGCCGCGCTGTGCCCTCAGGTACGGTGGGTGGGCGAATGGCGGGCACCCACAGGCCGCGTGCGCGCAGGGCGTCCATGGCGTCCATGGCGGCGGCATTGCTGCCAATCACCAGCGGCTGGATGGGCGTTGTGGACGGCATCAGCTGCCACGGCGTGCGCTGCAGCACAGGCGCCAGGCCCGCTTGCAGGCGGGCAATAAGCTGCTGCAGATGCGTGTAGCGCCAGGTTTCGGTCTGCATCACTTGCAGGCTGGTCTGCAGCGCCTTGGCCAGCAGGGCGGGGGCGGCGGTGGCAAAGATGTAGGTGCGGGTTTTTTGCAGCAGCCACTCCAACAGCACATCACTGCCCGCCACAAAGGCGCCAGCCACGCCGGCGGCCTTGCCCAGCGTGGCCATGTACAGGATGCGCGGCGAGGCGTTCTCGCCCGTCAGTCCATAGTGCGCCAGCGTGCCGCGCCCCTCCTGGCCGGGGGCACCCAGCACGCCAAAGCCGTGGGCATCATCAATGAGCAGCAGCGCGTCGTAGCGCTCACACAGGGCCAGCAGGGCTGGGATATCGGCCACGTCGCCGTCCATGCTGAAGACGGCATCGGTCACCACCAGCTTGCGCCGCGCGGGGCTGCTGGCCAGGGCAGCTTCCAGTGCGGCCAGATCGGCATGCGGGTAGCGGTGGATGGTGGCGCGTGACAGGCGCGCGCCGTCGATCAGGCAGGCGTGGTTGAGTGCGTCCGAGAACAAGGCATCGTCCGCACCCACCAGCGCAGGGATGATGCCCACGTTGGTGGCATACCCTGCGTAAAAGTACAGCGCACGCGGCAGACCCACAAAGCGGGCCAGGGCGTGCTCGAGCAGCGCATTGGCCGTGCTGTGGCCGCTGACCAGGGGCGAGCCGCCCGAGCCCAGGCCGTAGGCGTGGGCGGCCTCGCTCGCGGCGGTGGCCAGCGCGGGGTGGCTGGCCAGGCCCAGGTAATCGTTGCTGCAAAAGGCCAGCATGGGCTGGCCGTCGATTTGCAGCATGGCACCGCCCGCCGGGGCCACGGTGCGGCGCACGCGCAGCAGGTGCTCGCCCTTCAAGGCCGCCATGCGGCCAGGCAGCTCGTCCAGCCAGGAGGCTGTAGGTGGGGGGGCAGAGATGGGGGCAGCGGTGTTCATCGTGTCCAGTCTGCGGGCAGATCAAAGTGGGCTGCCAAGCTGTGGGCGGTGTGCTCGCCCCAGGGAATGTCGGCCAGCAGCGGGGCGCCCAGGCGCTGTTGCAGCCAGGCAATGTTCTCTTCGGGCGCCAGCATGTCCGGGTCCACCCGGTTGACCACCCAGCCTGCCAGCGTCAGCCCGCGTGCGGCAATGGCCTCTGCTGTCAGCAGGGCGTGGTTGAGGCAGCCCAGTCGCAGGCCTACCACTAGCACCATGGGCAGCCCTAGCGCGACGGCCAGGTCAGCCCCCGTGGTGGTGGTCGACAGCGGCACATGAAAGCCCCCAGCCCCTTCCACCACCACGGCATCGGCCTGCGCGGCCAGTGCCTGGTAGGCCTGCACGATGGTGGCGATGTCGATCTGCACCCCCGCGCGTGCGGCGGCGATGTGGGGCGACAGCGGGTCGGGCAGCAGCACGGGCGTGTCCAGCTCGGGGGCAACGGCCAGGGTCGATGCGGCGCGCAGGGCAATGCTGTCCTCGCTGGCCCAGCCTTCGCCCCAGGGCACTACGCCCGCTGCCACCGGCTTCATGCCCACCACGCGGCGGTGGTGCAGTGCAAGGGCCTGCAGCAGCGCGCAGGAGATATGGGTTTTGCCCACGCCCGTATCGGTGCCCACCACAAAGCACGCGGTCATGCGGGCTCCTGCGCCAGCGTGGCTTGCAGGGCATGGAGCGCGCCTGTTGCCAGGCACTGTACGGCTTCGTCGTCCAGCACATAGGGTGGCATGGCATACAGGGTGTGATCGGCTCCGTTGGAGATGGGCCGCAGCAGCAGCCCCTGCGCCAGCGCGTGCTGGTGGTAGCGGCGGGCAAAGTCGGGCAGCGTGCTGTCCACATCCCACGCCCAGACCATGCCCAGCCGCCGCGCGTGGCGCACGCGGGGGTGGTGGGTGATGGGGGCGCAGGCCGCGTCGATGCGCTGGGCCAGGGCGGCGTTGGCGGTCAGTGCATCGAGCTGCTCAAACAGCTCCAAGGTGGCCACCGCTGCGCGGCAGGCCAGCGGGTTGCCGGTGTACGAGTGCGAATGCAAAAAGCCACGGGCCACGTTGTCGTCGTAGAACGCGGCGTACACCGCATCGGTGGTGAGCACGGCCGACAGCGGCAGCGTGCCCCCGGTAATGCCTTTGGACAGGCAAATGAAGTCGGGCTGGATGCCCGCCTGCTGGTGGGCAAACATCGTGCCGGTGCGGCCAAAGCCCACCGCGATTTCATCCACCACCAGGTGCACCTCGTAGCGGCTGCACAGGGCGCGGGCGAGGCGCAGGTACTCGGCATCGTGCATGGCCATGCCTGCGGCGCATTGCACCAGGGGCTCGACGATCAGGGCGGCGGTGTCGGCATGGTGCTCTTGCAGCCATTGCTCCAGCGCGGCGGCGGCGCGGCGGGCCACGTCGGCGGCGGTCTCGCCCGGCTGGGCCTGGCGGGCGTCGGGGCTGGGCACGGTGGCAGCCAGGCGCACCAGCGGGGCGTAGGCCTCTCGAAACAGCGGGATGTCCGTGACGGCCAGGGCGCCCACGGTTTCGCCGTGGTAGCCCCCGGCCAGGCCGATGAAGCGGCTCTTGCCGGGGCGGCCGCAGTTGCGCCAGTAGTGCGCGCTCATCTTCAGCGCGATCTCGGTGGCCGATGCGCCGTCGCTGCCGTAGAACGCATGGCCCAGGCCGGTGAGGGCGCCCAGGCGCTCGGACAGCTCTACCACCGGCGCATGCGTGAAGCCTGCCAGCAGGACGTGGTCGAGCTTGTCGAGCTGATCGGCCAGCGCGGCCTTGATGTGCGGGTGGCTGTGCCCGAACAGGTTGACCCACCAGGAGCTGATGCCGTCCAGGTACCGCTGGCCGCCCTCTGCATACAGCCAGGGCCCTTGGGCCCGGGCGATGGCAATGGGCGGCTGCGCCTCGTGGCGCTTCATTTGGGTGCAGGGGTGCCACACATGGGCCAGGCTGCGTTCAGCGAGGGATGCAAGGGTTGCGGTCATGGTGTGCGGGCCGGGTCAGGCGCTGGGCGCCTGGGGCAGGTCCAGCGTGCACGCGTCGCCCACGGCATCGCGCCACACACGCACCTGGCTGGGGTGCAGATCGGCCACGGCGCGGGCGATGAAGAGGCACAGGTGCTCTAGCGTGGGCACGCCCAGGCCTGGGACTTCGTCCAGAAAGTGGTGGTCGAGCTGCTCGCGCACTTGGGCCAAGCGCGCGCGCAGATGGCCCAGGTCTTGCACCATGCCGGTGGCGGGATCGAGCGGGCCGGTCAGGGCCACTTCGGCGTGGTAGGTGTGGCCGTGGATGCGGCGGCTGCCCTCGGCCTCGATCTCACGGCGCAGGGTGTGCGCAGCATCGAAGAAAAAGCGTTGGCGAATGGTCAGTTGCATGGCAAAAAAAGGGGCAGAGGCCGGTTCAACGGGGAGCAGGAAGGTGGGCGTCCGCAATGGCGTCGGATCAACGAATCCCGGTCAGCTTGTGGGTTTGCAGGCTCAGGCGCCAAGCGGGGTGGCGCATGCAGGTGTCTATGCACAGAGCGGTGTTTTGGCGTTGCAGGGGCCCGTCCATGGGCTGCAGGTAGCGGTGGGCAAAGTCGGTGCCCTGCTCCAGCGTTGGCAGGTCGAAGCCGGGTTGGGGCCACACCAGTTTCAGCTCTTGCCCGCTGCGCTGCACAAAGGGGGCGCCTGCCTTGGGGCTGATGCACAGCCAGTCGATGCCTTCGGGGGCCTTCACGGTGCCGTTGCTTTCGACGGCGATGCGGAACTGCTGCGCGTGCAGCGCGTCGATGAGTGCGGTATCGACCTGCAGCAGGGGCTCGCCACCGGTCAGTACCACCAAGCGGTGGCCTGCGCCCACGGGCCATTGCGCGGAGATGGTTTGCGCCAGCAGCGCAGCCGTCTCAAACTTGCCACCCAGCGTGCCGTCGGTGCCCACAAAGTCGGTGTCGCAGAACTGGCAGATGGCCTGCGCGCGGTCCTGCTCACGGCCCGTCCAGAGGTTGCAGCCCGCAAAGCGGCAGAACACGGCGGGCGCGCCCGCCTGGCCACCTTCGCCTTGCAAGGTGTAGAAGATTTCTTTGACGCTGTAGGTCATCGGGGCACCGGAGGGACTAAGAGGGTGGGGGCAGCGGGGGCAGCCATGTCGGGGTAGTCGCGGCTGTAGTGCAGGCCCCGGCTTTCGCGGCGCAGCTGGGCGCTTTTCACGATCAGATCGGCCACCTGCACCAGGTTGCGCAGCTCCAGCAGGTCGCGCGTGATGTGGAAGTGCGCGTAGAACTCCTGGATTTCGCCCTGCAGCATGGCAATGCGGTGCGCGGCACGCTCCAGGCGCTTGTTGGTGCGCACGATGCCCACGTAGTCCCACATGAAGCGGCGCAGCTCGTCCCAGTTGTGGGAGATGACGACACATTCATCCGCGTCGGTCACGCGGCTGTCGTCCCATGTGGGCACGGTGGGTAGTGCGGTGGCGGGGGCCGCAGCAATGGCTTGCGCAGCCGCGCGGGCAAACACCATGCATTCGAGCAGCGAGTTGCTGGCCAGCCGATTGGCGCCATGCAGCCCGGTGCAGGCCACTTCGCCCACGGCGTACAGGCCAGGCAGGTCGGTGCGTCCGGCCAGGTCGGTCAGCACACCGCCACAGGTGAAGTGGGCCGTTGGCACCACGGGGATGGGTTCCTTCGTGATGTCGATGCCCAGCGACGCGCAGTGCGCCAGGATGTTGGGGAAGTGCTCTTGCAAAAACGCGGGGCTCTGGTGCGAGATGTCGAGGTGCACGCAGTCGAGGCCGTGCTTTTTCATCTCGAAGTCGATGGCGCGGGCGACCACATCGCGGGGCGCCAGTTCGGCGCGCGGGTCGTGGTCGAGCATGAAGCGCGTACCGCCCGCCGATGGGGGGAGAAGCAACTTGCCTCCTTCGCCACGCACGGCCTCGCTGATGAGGAAGGACTTTTCGTGCGGGTGGTACAGGCCCGTGGGGTGGAATTGGATGAACTCCATGTTGGCCACGCGGCAGCCTGCGCGCCAGGCGGCGGCAATGCCGTCGCCCGTGGCGGTGTCGGGGTTGGTGGTGTACAGGTACACCTTGCCCGCGCCGCCTGTGGCCAAAATGGTCTGCGGCGCGCGGAAGGTGACGACCTCATCGGTGTCGCTGTCGAGCGCATATAGCCCCAGGCACCGGTTGCCGGGCAAGCCCAGCTTGCGTGTGGTGATCAGGTCCACCAGCGTGTGCTGCTCAAACAGCGTAATGCCGGGGGTGGCGCGCACCACGTCGATCAGCGTGCGCTGCACCGCCGCGCCCGTGGCGTCGGTCACATGGGCGATGCGGCGTGCGCTGTGGCCGCCCTCGCGCGTCAGGTGCAGTTGGTCACCTTCGAGCGTGAAGGGCACGCCCAGCTCGCGCAGCCAGGCAATCGATGCCGGGGCGTTCTCCACCACAAAGCGCGTGGTGGCCAGATCGCACAGGCCCGCGCCTGCGACCAGCGTGTCTTCAATGTGGGCGGCAAAGCTGTCATCGTCGGCCAGCACGGCGGCAATGCCGCCTTGCGCCCAGCCGCTCGATCCATCTTGCAGCGTGCGCTTGGTGATGACGGCCACGCGGTGTGTGAGCGCCAGGTGCAGGGCCGCCGAGAGGCCAGCGAGGCCACTGCCTACGATGAGAACGTCGAAGTCGTGGGATGCCATGGCTTGCGGGTGAAGTAAGGGTGTGTGCCAAGGCCACCGGCCAGGGCGGTGAACAGCGGGGCCGGCCTAGACCGGCGTGTAAGCGAGGCGCACGTAGATGGGGGCAAACGCCTCGGCCTGCGTGATCTCGATCAGCGTCTCTTTGGCCAGCTCCAGCAGCGCGATGAAGGTCACCACCAGCACGGTGCTGCCTTTGGCGGGCTCGAAGAGCTCTTCAAACTCCACAAAGCGGCGGCCTTGCAGTGTCTTGAGCACCATGCTCATGTATTCGCGCACGCTCAGCTCTTCGCGGGTGATCTTGTGGTGCTGCACGAGCTTGGCGCGTTTCAGGATGTCGCGCCAGGCGTCCCGCAACTCCACCACGTGCACATCGGGAAAGCGCGGCTGCAGGCTTTGCTCAATATAGACCTGGGCCTTCAAAAAGTCGCGGCCGTACTGCGGAATTTGCCCCAGGCGGGCCGCGGCCATCTTCATCTGCTCGTATTCCAGCAGGCGGCGCACCAGCTCGGCGCGCGGGTCTTCGGGCTCCTCGCCCTCGGCCTGTTTCTTGGGCGGCAGCAGCATGCGCGACTTGATCTCAATGAGCATCGCCGCCATCAGCAAATACTCGGCCGCCAACTCCAGGTTGCGGCTGCGGATCTCATCCACGTACACCAAATACTGCTTGGTGACCCCCACCATGGGGATGTCGAGGATGTTGAAGTTCTGCTTGCGGATCAGGTATAGCAGCAAATCCAGCGGGCCTTCAAAGGCTTCGAGGAAGACTTCGAGCGCGTCGGGCGGGATGTACAGGTCGGTGGGCAGCGCAAACAGCGGCTCACCGTACAGGCGCGCCAGCGCCACCTGGTCGACCACGTTGGGCATACCGCTGGCCGCCGTGGCTGCCAGGGCATCTGCCACATCGGCGGCAGGCTGGGGGCTGGCGTTGCTCATGATTTGCTATGAAATGTGTAGCTGCTAGCGCTTCTTTTAAAAGCGCTAGGTGCCAATTTCATTGCAAATGCCAGCCGCCGCAAGACGTCAGTCCGCGTTGGTCTGGTAGACGTACGGCTTTTGCGCAACCTCGCCTTGGCGGTAGTCACCCCACAGGGTGCGGTCGACCTGCTTGTCCCACAGCAGGGCGCGGCCTGTCTGCTGTTGCTGATCCAGCTCGGGCTTGGTGGCCTTGAGCTGGTTGATGAACTGGGTGGCGTCGGATTGGTAATCGGGGCGGCGGAAAATGGACATGGACTGTTAACCTCTTTTGTTGGATTTTACCGGGACGACGCCATGCCATTTTTTCGACGCGCCCAAAGCGCTGCCGCCACCGCAGTCTCAGCCGCATTGACCCCCGTCTTTGCGGCCCTGGTTTTGCTGACCACCAGCGGCTGCGATCCGCAGCGCATCAGCGAGCTGCAACCGGGGCAATCGACCGAGGCCGATGTGCGCGACCGCTTTGGCGCGCCTGAAAACGTGTGGAACGAGGCCGATGGGGGCCGTACGCTGGAATACAACCGCCAGCCTGCAGGCCAGGTCAACTACATGATCACCCTGGGCCCCGATGGCAAGGTGGCCGCCGTGCGCCAGGTGCTGACCCCCGCCAACTTTGCCCGGGTGCAGCCCGGCATGCCCATGGCCGAGGTGCGCCGCCTGCTGGGCAAGCCCGCCAAGACGGCGCACTATGCGCTCAAAAATGAAACGGCAGTGGATTGGCGCTTTGCCGATGGCAGCCCCTCGCCCAAGGTGTTCACCGTGGTGCACGGCCCGGATTGGCGCGTGGTCCGCACCCAGACCGGTGACGACCTGGATGCGCCTGAGTTCAAGGGCGGCGGCAAATAGGGCCGGGTGTGCTGTGAGAACAGGTTCTTAGTTTTTGAAAATAGAAGAAAATAGGCCCCAGCGCTTTAACCATAAGCGCTGGAAGCTATTTATTTAATAGCAATCGCGGCGCTGGGCGCCGCCTGCCACTGGGCAAGCTTGCGTTTGGCGCGCTGCTTGCTTGTGTTCTCGTGCTCCCGTGACAGGGATCCAATGGCGTTGGGGCTCACAAGGTCCTGGCCCTCCATTTTCAAAATCAAGAGTTTTTTCCATGTCTCCTGCTGAATCTGGCGCTGCGCCCGCCCCGGACCCTGTGGTGTCTTTGCGCCACGGCGCCTACGAAGATGCGCAAGCCCTGTTCTCGGGCACCCTGTTTGTGGCCATGGCGCTCATGCTGTTCAACCAGGCCGGTCTGCTCATCGGCAGCACAGCGGGCATTGCGTTTTTGCTGCACTACGTCACCGACATCTCGTTCGGCAAGCTGTTCTTTATGGTGAACCTGCCGTTTTACTGGTTCGCCTGGACGCGCATGGGCCGCGAGTTCACGCTCAAGACATTCATCAGTGTGGCGCTGCTGTCACTGCTGACCGAGCTGTTCCCGCATGTGATGCAGGTCAGCTACATCAACCCGCTGTTTGCCTCGCTGCTGGGCGGGTTGCTGCTGGGGGCAGGCTGCCTCTTTCTCGCACGCCACCGGGCCAGCTTGGGCGGCGCCACCATCGTTTCGCTTTACATGCAAAACCGCTACGGCATTCGTGCGGGCAAGGTGCAACTGGTGATTGACTGCGTGGTGCTGCTGCTGGCCTTGTTTGTGGTGCCGCTGGAGCGGGTGTTCTATTCGGTGCTGGCCGCTGTGGTGATGGGCGTGTTTTTGTGGATCAGCCACCGGCCTGGGCGGTACGTGGGGGGATGACTCCACATTGACTTCGGTGTGACGGCGGCTCCATGGCTTTGGGTTCGTCATGCGTCAGCATCGGTGGCGCCCGTAGCTGCAGGGCGCAACGCTGGACAAGTTGTCCAGTCCCAAGCGCAGGCTGCTCACTAGAATTCTGCGACGTTGCAGATATGCACCGACCACCACTTCGCCCCACATCGGGCTGGCCCATGACCTCTGATTTCATCCAAATCTATCCTGCTGACGCAGCCTTGCGAACTCCAGAGCGCGAGCGTCTGTATGACGACATTCTTGCGAACGTTGAATTGGGCGAGTTCAAAAAGAAAACATTGGGCCCCGCGCTGAAGCGTCTGTGCTTTGAAGGCCAGATAGAGTCCCGCGATGAGCGCATCCGTGATCCGGGTGAACTTATCAGCCGCATCAATCCGCTGGGCACGTACGTCCATGCTTACCTCTGCCTTGCATCGCCGGTGGTCAGTGAGGGGGCGTTCGCCGCCATCCTGCAGCACTACAAGCAGGCATCGGTCACCGATATGGCCATCGATTTGGTGCGCTATTTCGACGGCCCTCGGCATCACCAGCCTGGCCTGGACCTGCACGCGCGCATTCGCTGCCTGGTGCGCGCTTTGCCGCAAGTCACCTCCGCCACGGCGTTCCAGCACCTGTGTGGCAGCATGTTTTCCAAGTTTCTCTCCCTGGCCTGCTATCGCGGTACCACCGAGAGTGCCTTGGTCGTCGACTGCTGGGAGGGGGTCGAGCAGTTTGTAGGTCTTGGCAAGGACATGGAGAGCATCCACAACCTGGCCACAGACTTGTTCAGCAGTCAGGCGCAGGAGCCACTCGGGTACCAGGATCACCGCGTTATCGATTTCTGCGGGCGCTACTTTCGGCGCCAGTGGGGGCCGAACCTGCTGGCTTTGCTGGACACCGTCTACCACGCCATCCCACAAGACCAGCGCCTGAGGGTTGAGCACGGTGCGATCGTGTTCGCGCACCCTTTGGCAGCGAGCGCTGTGGACACCCGTGAAATGGCGGCGGCGCCTGTGCCTGTGCCTGAGCCCGTCCCTTTGGCCCAGCCTGGTGCTGGCCCGGTCGGCACCGGTTTCTTTTGCTTGGTGAGAAGCCCGACGGCGGCGCATTCTCGTGGCGTCGAGAGCTTTCTGGGCGCACAGCCGCAAGCAGGCGCCGCGATATCGCTGGAGGTGGCCAACGAGGGGCTCCAAGCACTCGCACCTTTCGCCCAGCCCGAGACCCTGCAGCGTGTGGATGACACCACCCTATTGCTGGCCTGGGAGGCGGATTTTGCCCCTGAGGCCGGGCGTGCCGAGGCGGCTGCCTGCATGGCCGCCGGCTGCCGTGTGCTCGCCCCCGTGCTGTGGCTGGAGTCCGGCGAAGTGCTGCATCTCCATGGATTGGGGCCCGGAGAGCCATGGCGTTTTTCCAGGGCGCGCAGCGGTAGCGATGCTCAAGAGGAGGCCGCAGAGGTACTCGACGTTCCGGAGCTTCTGGCGCTGCTGTTGGCGCAGGTGGGGCAAGAAGACTCTGGCTGATTCCATTTCCAAATCATTCCTGACTAGGCGCGAAGCCGCAGACAGTGCTGAAGCACGGCAAGGCGAAGCAACAACGTCAGGGGTGATTTAGAGCGTGTTATGAACTTCCCGCTGCAGCCAGCACCCGTGCGGCAGCGGGCAACATGAGCACCGCAAACACCAGGAAATGCAGCCCGCCGAGCACTTCGGGTAGTCGCTCGTAGTCCCGCGATAGCCTGCGAAACCTCGCCAGCCAGCCGAAGCTTCTCTCCACCACCCAGCGGCGCGGCAGCAGTACAAAGCCTTTCTTTGCCTCGGGCAGCTTCACGATGTGCAGGTCGATGCCGTTGTCCTGCGCCGCTTTGGATGCCGCTTCACCCGTGTAGCCTTGGTCTGCCCAGGCCAGTTGTACCGTGTGGCCCGTGGCCTGCTGTACGTCTTCGCACAGGCGCTGCACCTGCGCACGTTCCTGTTCGTCTGCAGGCGTGACATGCACTGCCAGCAAGTGGCCCAGCGTGTCCACGGCCATGTGCACCTTGCTGCCGCGCTTGCGTTTGTAGCCGTCGTAGCCTGCACGTGGACCGCTCTCGCAACTCGATTGCAGCGTGCGCCCATCCATCACTACTGCGCTGGGCTGGCCCTGGCGCCCCTGTGCTACGCGAATGATGGAGCGCAGATCCGACACTATCGCCTCGAAGCAGCCCGCGTCAAGCCAACGCCTGCTTTGCTGGTAGACCGCCTCCCACGGCGGCAGATCGTTGGGCAGCATCCGCCAGGGCGCTCCTGCGCGCACCAGCCAGCGCAGCGCGTTGAAGACTTCGCGCAGATCATGCTCGCGCTGGGGCGCGTGCTGATTCATCAAGGTCAGGTAGGGCGCAGCGAAGCTCCATTCTTCATCGCTGACGTCTGTCGGGTAAGGCTTGCGGGGCATCTGCAAACTCTACCCTTGGCTCCGTGCTCACGCAGCAAAGTTCATAACACGCTCTAGAAATGGAATGAGCAGCGATATCCGCCGGGTACTTGCCGGTCTCTTGGGGCAAGAAAAAAGGCCCTCGCAATGAGGGCCTTGTCGCCTGATCCAATCGCTGGCGATCAGCGCACGCGCATGCCGGGCGTGGCGCCGGGCCAGGGGTTGAGCACGTAGATGCCGGGGTTGGCCTTCTCGTCGCCATGGCTGGCGGCCAGCACCATGCCTTCGCTCACGCCAAACTTCATCTTGCGCGGGGCTAGGTTGGCCACCATCACGGTGTGTTTGCCGATCAGGTCTTCTGGCTTGTAGGCGCTGGCGATGCCTGAAAAGACGTTGCGCGTGCGGCCCTCGCCCACGTCCAGCGTCAGGCGCAGCAGCTTGGTCGAACCTTCCACCGGCTCGCAGTTCACGATCAGCGCAATGCGCAGGTCGATCTTGGTGAAGTCGTCGATGGTGATGGTGGGAGCGAGTTCTTCGCCGCCGGGATGGGCACTGGTTGCTACGGTTTCTGTAGCTGCTGGCGCCTGTTCTGCTTGTGCCGGGGCCTCAAACAATGCTTCAAGCTGCTCAGGGGTTACGCGCTGCATCAGGTGGTTGTAGGGCTGGATGGCCTGCACATCGCCCGCCACATCCCAGCGTTGCATATCCACCCCCACAAAAGCCTGCACCGCCTGTGCCAGTCCAGGCAGCACGGGCGACAGATAGCGCGTGAGCGCCGCAAAGGTGTTGATCAGCACCGAGCAGACTTGGTGTAGGGCTTCGTTGTTGTCGGCGTTCTTGGCCAGGTCCCAGGGTTTGTTCTGGTCCACATAGGCGTTGACCTTGTCGGCCAGCAGCATGATCTCGCGCGTGGCCTTGCTGTATTCGCGGCTTTCGTACAACTGGGCAATAGCGTCGCGCGCACCGCGCACCTCTGCCAGCAAAGCCGTGCCGGTGGCGCCGAACTCGCTGGTCAGCTTGCCCTCAAACCGCTTGGTCAAAAAGCCCGCTGCGCGGCTGGCAATGTTCACGTACTTGCCGATCAAATCGCTGTTCACGCGCAGCATGAAGTCTTCAGCATTGAAGTCGATATCTTCATTGCGCGCGCTTAGCTTGGCGGCCAAGTAGTAACGCAGCCATTCGGCGTTCATGCCCAGGCTCAGGTACTTGAGCGGGTCCAGGCCGGTGCCGCGGCTCTTGCTCATCTTCTCGCCGTTGTTCACGGTCAAAAAGCCGTGCACGAATACGTTGTTGGGCGTCTTGCGGCCGCTGAAGTGCAGCATGGCGGGCCAGAACAGCGTGTGGAAGGTGACGATGTCCTTGCCGATGAAGTGGTACTGCTCCATGGCCGGGTCGGCCATGTAGGCGTCGTAGCTTTCGCCGCGCTTTTCGAGCAGGTTCTTCAGCGACGCCAGGTAGCCCACGGGGGCGTCCAGCCACACGTAGAAGTATTTGCCTGGCGCGTCGGGGATCTCGATGCCGAAGTAGGGCGCATCGCGGCTGATGTCCCAGTCGCCCAGGCCTTCGCTGGTGGTGCCGTCGGGGTTGGTGCGGACGGTGAACCATTCCTTGATCTTGTTGGCCACCTCGGGCTGCAGCTTGCCGTCTTGTGTCCACTTCTCCAGAAACTCCACGCAGCGTGGGTCCGACAGCTTGAAGAAGAAATGCTCCGAATTCTTCAGCTCCGGCTTGGCGCCTGACAGGGCCGAGAACGGGTTGATGAGGTCGGTGGGCGCATAGACCGAGCCGCACACTTCGCAGTTGTCGCCGTACTGGTCCTTGGCGTGGCACTTGGGGCATTCGCCCTTGATGTAGCGGTCGGGCAAGAACATGTTCTTCTCGGGGTCGAAGAACTGCTCGATGGTGCGCACTTCAATCAGCGAGCCGTCTGCGCGGTCGCGCAGGTCGCGGTAGATCTGGCGGGCCAGTTCGTGGTTTTCGGGCGCGTCGGTGCTGTGCCAGTTGTCAAAGCTGATGTGAAAGCCGTCCAGGTACTGCTTGCGGCCCGCAGCAATGTCGGCCACGAACTGCTGGGGCGTTTTGCCTGCCTTTTCGGCGGCAATCATGATGGGCGCGCCATGCGTGTCGTCGGCACCCACGAAGTTGACAGCGTTGCCCTGCATTCGCTGGTACCGCACCCAGATGTCGGCCTGGATGTATTCCATGATGTGGCCGATGTGGAAGTTGCCGTTGGCGTACGGCAGGGCGGTGGTAACGAAGAGTTTGCGGGCGGAGGACGACATGGGAGGACACTTTCTCAGGCGGAACCCGCGATTTTAGGCGAGTGCCAGCCGAGTTACCGGTGTGCCTGGGTGGTCACTTCAGCGCCCGTGTCGGTCCAGCCAAAAAACCGGCACACCTCGGCGCGCATGGCCAGGGTGTCGGTGCGGCCCAGGGCCATCAGCTCCTGGGTGTAGCCTGCTTCAAACAGCAGGTAGCTGGCCAGCGCCGCGCCGCGCACGTCGGCCATGTTCGATGTGACTCCCAAGGCGCCCAGCATGGTGCGCACAGGGCCTGGCAGGTCGCCCACGTGGCGGGCGGCCACGGCGTCCAGCCGCTGCGAGGGGGCGATCACTAGCAGCTCAATGGGGCGCAGGCTGCTGTGGGTGCGTTTTTCTTCAGGGATGAGCGACAAGGTCTGGTTAATGCGCTGCACCCGCTCCACATCCACCGCCAGCGCATCCAGAAAGATGTTGGACAGTGCGTGCCCCGCAATCTGCGCCAGCGTTGGATAGTTGGTCGTAGGGTTGGCGGCGGTGTCGCCCTTGGGCTCGTGCATGCGCCCGGCGCCGATGACGAGGACGCGCTCTGCCCCCAGGTGGATGGCGGGCGCGATGGGAGCGGACTGGCGCATGGAGCCGTCGCCAAAGTACTCGACGTGGTCGTCCACCTCGATGCCTTTGGCCGGGAAGATGAACGGAATGGCCGAGGAGGCCAGCAGGTGTTCGTGCGTGATGCGGTCACGCGCGGCCTTGCGCTGCGAGCGCACCCAGGGCTGCACAGCCTCGGCCGACTCAAAAAACGTGACGTGCTCGCCCGAGCTGTAGCTGGACGCCGTGACGGCCAGCGCCTTGAGGTGCCCCTTGCGGATGAGACGCGGCAGGCGCACCAGGGGCACCATCTTGACCAGCAGCTTTTCGAGCGGGGAGTTGTCCAGCAGCGATTTGGGCCGCATGCGACGCCAGCGGGCCAGGGCCCAGCCCAGCGAGACCAGCGTGAGCCAGCGCGCGCCGCTGCGCATCACGCTCAGTGAATCGGCGCCGTACACCTGGCTGGCGTGGAACTGTCGCCACACGCGGGCAATGCGGCGCACGGCGCGGTCAAAGTTGTCGGCCCCGCAGGCCAGCGCCGCTGCGTTGATGGCCCCGGCCGAGGTGCCGGTGATGATGGGAAAGGGGTTGGGCTGCTGCCCCGCGCCGCAGGCTTGGCGCAGGTCGGCGATGGCTTCGAGCACGCCCACCTGGTAGGCGGCGCGGGCGCCGCCGCCGGTCAGCAGCAGGCCGGTGGACGGGGTTTGGGGGGGCTCAGGCGGGGCGCGGTGGGTCATGTCGAAAACCGTTGGTGTGCAAGCGGGTCTGCCCGTGGGCCGTTACAGCGAACGGGATGCCCAAAGTGTGCTGCGCAGGGCCCCCGCTTTGGTTTGTGAAAACCCGTAGATGCAGTGGCATGGTGCGCCACTGCGTGGGGACTTGTCTCAGCCGAGCAACAGTGCCGCCAGGGCGGGGCCTTGCACGAGGGTGATGCCGTGGTCGCGGGCAAACAGGGCGGCGCTTTCGCTCACGCTGCCTTGGCCTGCTACATACAGGGCGCCCTGGGCGTTTTGGGCCTGCACGGCGTTGTACAGCTCGCGCAGGGGCTCGATGCCGTGCGTGGCGGCCTTCCAGCGCTTGGCGCTGACCAAAATGGTCTGTTCGCCCTTGGTCAGTCGCAGGTCCACCGGACCTTTGGACGCCACATTCACGTCAAACCCCTGACCGACCCAGGCGTGGGTGAGTGCCTGGGAGAAGGCGCTCCAGGGCATGGACTGGGTGCTGTCCAGCATCTGCTGCACCTTGGCCGCGCTGGGTGCGCGCAGCTGCCGCCAGGCCGCTATGCAGCCCACCACAAACAGCGGAAAACCGCTGAGCGCCCCGAGCACAAAGTATTCCGCAGGCAGCAAGGCCCTGGACACCAGTGCAATGGCCGCCACCAGCACAAAGCTGATCCACCACGGCGAGCGCAGCAGCAGGGCAAACAGGGAGTTTTCGGACATCTTGAATTTCACGGTGGCGTCTCGCTCAGGCGTTGGGGGGGATGCAGGCAACAGGGGCAATGGGTGCGCATTGTCGTGCAGGCGCAGGGGGTGGCGGGCACGTTGGTGTGGTTGCAACGGTGTTTCGGCTACCTAATTCCATTTCTAAATCACCCCTGACGTTGTTGCTTCGCCTTGCCGTGCTTCAGCACTGTCTGCGGCTTCGCGCCTAGTCAGGAATGATTTGGAAATGGAATATGAAGGTGCCTTGCCCCCAGTAAAAACCAGTGAAAGCCTCTTGGATAGACTAGCGGCCCCCACAGGAGTTATTTGAATGGCAGTCACCGAACAGGGCCTTTTGGCCGCACTCTCCAGCGTGCTGGACCCCCACACGGGCAAGGATTTTGTGAGCACGCGCGCCCTGCGCAATGTGCAGATCACCGGTGGCGACGTGGCGTTTGACGTGGAACTGGGCTACCCCGCCAAGAGCCTGGTGCCCGAGCTGCGCCGCAGCCTGGTGGCCGCCGCCAAGGGCGTGGCCGGGGTGGACAACGTGTCGGTCAACATCACCACCAAGGTCATCGCGCATGCCGTGCAGCGCGGCGTGCAACTGCTGCCCCAGGTCAAGAACATCATCGCTGTGGCCTCGGGCAAGGGCGGTGTGGGCAAAAGCACCACGGCCGCCAACCTGGCCCTGGCTTTGGCCGCCGAGGGTGCCAGCGTGGGCGTGCTGGACGCCGACATCTACGGCCCCAGCCAGCCCATGATGCTGGGCATCAACCGCCGCCCCGAGAGCGAAGACGGCAAGACCATGGAGCCGCTGGAGAACTACGGCGTGCAGGTCATGTCCATCGGCTTTTTGGTGGACCAGGACGAAGCCATGATCTGGCGCGGCCCCATGGCCACGCAGGCGCTGGAACAACTGCTGCGCCAGACCAACTGGAAGGACCTCGACTATCTCATCATCGACATGCCCCCTGGCACCGGCGACATCCAGCTCACCCTGAGCCAGCGCGTGCCCATGACGGGCGCCGTGATCGTGACCACGCCGCAGGACATTGCCCTGCTGGACGCCAAGAAGGGCATCAAGATGTTTGAGAAGGTAGGGGTGCCCATCCTCGGCATCGTCGAGAACATGGCGGCCCACGTGTGCAGCAACTGCGGCCATGTGGAGCACATCTTTGGCGCCGACGGCGGCAAGAAGATGGCCGCCGACTATGGCATGGACTACCTGGGTGCGCTGCCGCTGAACATGAGCATCCGCCTGCAGGCCGACAGCGGCAAGCCCACCGTGGTGGCCGACCCCGATGGCGAAGTCGCCCAGATCTACAAGAAGGTGGCCCGTGACGTGGCGGTGAAGATCGCCCAGCAGGCCAAGGACTTTTCCAACAAATTCCCGACCATCTCAATCAGCAAGAACACCTGAGTTTTTTGCTATTGAATCTATAGCTGCTTGCGCTTATTGGTAGGGTGCTAGCGGCCTAAAAGCCTTTGAATCTATGAGCGGATCGCCCTTGCAAGAGGTCCCTGTGGTGGGGTTGCTGACCCCATGGCTTGGGTGGGCAAGCCGCGCTCCCTCTTTGTGCGCAGGCAAGGCGTAACCCCATGAACCTGCTCGCGTCCCTGCGCTATCTGGTGGCGCTGCACGAGCACCGGCACTTTGGCCGGGCAGCGCAGGCCTGCCACATCACGCAGCCCGCGCTCTCCAACGCCCTGCGGTCGCTGGAGGAAGAGTTTGGTGTGGTCATCGTGCAGCGGGGGCGCGCGTATGTGGGGCTCACGCACGAAGGCCAGGCGGTGCTCACCACCGCGCAGCGCATGCTGCGCGAGAGCGAGGTGTTGCGCCAGGAACTGAGCAGCTTGCAGGACATGCCCCGTGGCTGCCTGCGCATGGCATCTACCCCCACGGCGGTGCCGGTGCTGTCACGCTTTGCGGCGCTGCTGCAGGCCCGCCACCCAGGCATCGCCTCGGTCGTGCTGTCGATGAGTTCGCTGGAGCTGGAGCAGGGGCTGGAAGATCTCTCCATCGATCTGGCGGTGGGTTACAGCGAGCGCATGCAGGCGCAGCGTGCCAGCCTGCGGTCCTGGCCGCAGTGCACAGAGCGCTATTACCTGCTGCGCCGGGCGGCCGAGCCTGCCCCCGATCACCTGCGCATCGGGGCGCCCATGGCATGGCGCGATGCAGGGCAGTTGCCGCTGTGCCTGCTGACGGCAGAAATGCACAACCGTTTCATCATCGACCAGGCCCTGGGCGAGGCGGGTGCACCTGTGGTGCCAGCCATTGAGACGAATTCGGTGCTGACCCTGGTGCTGAGCGTGGCGGCGGGCCAGGTGTGCAGCATTTTGCCCAGCGCCATGGTGGCTGCCGTGCGCAGCGAGCGCGGCCTGGAGGCGCTGCCCCTGGTGGGGCCTGATGTGCGCACTCCCATTGGCTTCATGACCCAACGCGGGCCCCGCACTTCGCGGGCGCTGGAGGCGGCGCTGGCGCTGTTGGAATCCCCCGAGTGGCAAGCGCAGTTGAGCGACCACTGTGGAGACCTGGCGCACTAGCCCGTGCTTGGGCCGTTACTGGGAAACTTGGCTATGCACCGTGCTGCATACATTCGCCGTATGAATCAAGCGATGCTTTGATTTAATTTGACGCCCGGTTGCCGCTGTACTGAAACTCCACTCCTGATTTTGATTTGCATCAAGAAACAACGCCGTATTGGCGCGAAAGGGAGAGGGAATACATGACAGCTTCTACAGCAAGCGTGCCTTTGACTCAGGATGACTCGGCCGCGCCAGGTTTTCTGAGCAAAGAACGCATCATTGCCGGCCCTGGCTTTAACCGTTGGCTGGTGCCGCCAGCAGCCTTGGCCATCCACCTGTGTATCGGCATGGCCTACGGCTTTTCCGTGTTCTGGCTGCCGCTGTCCAAGGCGCTGCAAACGGCCGGCGCCGGTGCGGCCTGCGGCAAGGACGTGGGCTTTTTCACCCAGTTGTTCACCACGCAGTGCGATTGGACCGTGGCCACGCTGGGCTGGATGTACACACTGTTCTTTGTGTTCCTGGGCTGCTCTGCGGCCATCTGGGGTGGCTGGCTCGAGCGTGCGGGCCCCCGCAAGGCCGGGGTGGTGTCGGCCGTGTGCTGGTGCGGCGGCATGCTGCTTTCGGCCCTGGGCATCCACACCCACCAGTTCTGGATGATGATCCTGGGCTCGGGCGTCATCGGCGGCATTGGGCTGGGGCTGGGCTATATCTCGCCCGTGTCCACGCTGATCAAGTGGTTCCCAGACCGCCGGGGCATGGCCACCGGTATGGCCATCATGGGCTTTGGTGGCGGTGCCATGATTGGCTCGCCCCTGGCGGTGGAGCTGATGAAGTTCTTTGCTACTCCCACTGATGCGGGCGTGATGCAGACCTTTGTGGTCATGGCACTGGTGTACTTTGCCTTCATGATGGCCGGTGCCCTGGGCTACCGCGTGCCACCCAGCGGCTGGAAGCCTGAGGGCTGGACGCCGCCGGCCACGCTCACGGCCAACGCCATGATCACGCAGCGCCATGTGCATGTGAAGAAGGTGTGGGGCATTCCCCAGTTCTGGCTGGTGTGGGTGGTACTGTGCATGAACGTGTCGGCCGGCATTGGCGTGATCGGCATGGCCAGCCCCATGCTGCAAGAAGTGTTTGGCGGCGGTTTGGTGGGCATTGGCAAGAAGTTCACCGAGCTGAGCAAGGAAGAGCTGGCTGCCATCGCTGCTGTGGCCGGTGGCTTCACCGCACTGCTGTCGCTGTTCAATATTGGCGGCCGCTTCTTCTGGGCCAGCCTGTCAGACAAGCTGGGCCGCAAGCTCACCTACACCGTGTTCTTCGTGTTGGGCGGTTTGCTGTATTTCAGCATTCCTTCGTCGGCCGGTGCGGGCAGCAAGCTGCTGTTTGTGGGCGCGTTCTGCGTCATCTTGTCGATGTACGGTGGTGGTTTTGCCACAGTGCCCGCCTACTTGGCCGACCTGTTTGGCACGCAAATGGTGGGCGCCATCCATGGCCGCTTGCTGACCGCGTGGGCCACGGCGGGCATATTGGGCCCGGTGGTGGTGAACTACATGCGTGAGTACCAACTGGGCCTGGGCATTCCGCGCGAGCAGGTCTACAACCAGACCATGTACATCCTGGTGGGCATGCTGGTGGTAGGCCTGATTGCCAACCTGCTGGTGCGCCCCGTGGCCGACAAGCACTTCATGACCGATGCCGAGCTGGCCCACGAGAAGAAACTGGCCCACGACAAGGCCGTGGCTGCCGAAGTGGGCGTGGGTGGCAACAGCGCCGAGCGCACCAGCACCGCTGTGGTGGTGCTGGCCTGGCTGGCGGTGGGCTTGCCGCTTGCCTGGGGTACCTACAAGACACTGTTGAGCGCAGCCAAGTTCTTTCAGTGAATAACCTCGCGCGAGCCGTGGGCGCTGTTTGCAGGTGCCCGCCATCGCGCTGAGGTGGCAGTACAAGCAGTGATGTGGGCGCGCAGCAGGTTCCTCGCCTTGGGCGGGGCCTGCTGCAGCGCCTTTGGGTTTTCGTTCAGTCCGGGAGTCGGCGATGAAACAAGAAAAAATTGAGTTTTACAAAGGCCCAGCCGGTGGCTGGGGCGCTTTGAACAGCGTGAAGAACACGCTGCTTCGCCAGGACATCCCCCTCAAGGGCGCGAAGACCTTGCTGTCGGCCAACCAGCCCGATGGGTTTGACTGCCCCGGCTGTGCCTGGCCCGATCGCAACCACGCATCGACCTTCGAGTTTTGTGAGAACGGTGCCAAGGCCGTGGCGGCCGAAGCCACCGAGCGCCGCGCGGGGGCGGAGTTTTTTGCCCAGCACACCGTGGCCGATCTGCAGACGCAAAGCGACTTCTGGCTGGAAGACCAGGGGCGCTTGACGCAGCCCATGGTGTACGACGCGCCCTCAGACCGCTACCAGCCCATTGCCTGGGATGACGCGTTTGCGCTGATCGCACGCCATCTCAACGCGCTGCCAGATCCGAATCAGGCGATTTTTTATACCTCGGGCCGCGCCAGCAACGAGGCTGCGTTTTTGTACCAGTTGTTCGTGCGCCAGTACGGCACCAACAATTTTCCTGATTGCTCGAACATGTGCCACGAGCCCAGCGGCAGTGGCATGCGCCCGCAAATTGGGGTGGGCAAGGGCACCGTCACGCTGCACGACTTTGAGTGCGCCGACGCGATTTTCATTTTTGGACAGAACCCTGGCACCAACCACCCACGCATGCTGGCCGAACTGCGCGACGCCCACAAGCGTGGTGCGCGCATCGTGAGCTTCAACCCCCTGCGCGAGCGGGGCCTTGAGCGCTTTGCCGACCCGCAAAACAAGATGGAGATGGCAACCCTGGGCTCATCGCCCATCAGCACGCACTACTTTCAGTTGCGCGTGGGCGGCGATTTTGCAGCCGTCAAAGGCATGATGAAGCATGTGCTGGAGCAGGAAGACCAGCGCGGCGGGGTTTTGGACCACGCTTTCATTGCCGAGCACACCACGGGCTTTGAGGCACTGGCCGCCGACTTGCGGGCCGAGTCGTGGGCGCTGCTGGAGCAGGAGTCGGGCCTGACCGAGGCGCAGATCCGTGCGGCGGGCGACATCTACATCGGTGCCAAGAACGTGATCGCCTGCTGGGGCATGGGCATCACGCAGCACAAGTATTCCGTGGCCACCATCCAGGCCATCGTGAGCTGGCTCATGATGCGCGGCAATGTGGGACGCGAAGGCGCGGGGCCTTGCCCGGTGCGCGGCCACAGCAACGTGCAGGGCGACCGCACCATGGGCATCTGGGAGAAGCCGCCCGCCGCCTTGCTGGACAAGCTGCGCGATGTGTTTGGCTTTGAGCCGCCGCGCAAACCCGGTGTGGACACGGTGGAGGCGATTGGCCAGATGCTGGCGGGGCAGGGCAAGGTGTTTTTTGCGCTGGGCGGCAACTTTGCCGCCGCCACGCCAGACACCTACGAAACCTGGAAAGCCCTGCAGCGCTGCGACCTCACCGTGCATGTCACCACCAAGCTCAACCGCAGCCATCTGGTGCATGGGCGCGAGGCGTTGATCCTGCCGTGCCTGGGCCGCACTGAGATTGACATGCAGGCCAGTGGCGCGCAGGGTGTGACGGTGGAGGACTCGATGAGCATGGTGCACCTCTCTATGGGCATCAACCCACCAGCGTCGGAGCACCTGTTGTCTGAGCCTGCCATCGTGGCCCGGCTGGCTGCGGCCACGTTGGGCGGGCGCAGCAACACGCCCTGGCTGTGGCTGGTGGAAGACTACCGCCGCATCCGCGACCTGATAGAGCAGGTGTTCCCCGATTTCAAAGACTTCAACACCCGTGTCGCAGCGCCTGGCGGATTCAGGCTGCGCAACACGGCCAGCGAGCGGGTATGGGCCACGGCTTCGGGCAAGGCCAGCTTCTACACGCACCCTGTGCCCCGCGATACGCCTTCGCATCTGGCGCGCGAGCGGGTGCGCGACACGGTGGTGTTCACCTTGCTCACCACCCGTTCGCACGACCAGTACAACACCACCATTTACGGCATGGACGACCGCTACCGTGGGGTCTATGGCCAGCGCCGCGTGGTGTTCATACATGCCGAGGACATTCGCGAGCTGGGCATGAAGGACGGCGACTGGGTGGACATCCAGACGCTGTGGAGCGATGGGCAAGAACGGCGGGCGGATCGGTTCAAGCTGGTGGCGTATGACATTCCTCGCGGCAATTTGGCTGCGTACTACCCCGAGACCAACCCGTTGGTGCCCTTGACGGCGGTGGCCGACCTTGCCGGAACGCCTACCTCCAAATCCATTCCGGTGGTGCTGGTACGGCATTTGGCTGCAATCGACGCAGATGCAGGGGCCGAGAGTGGCGCAACGGGCGCCGCTGCAGGGGCGTTGGCTTGACGCACAGACCCACCGATCCCCTGGCCTGCCAGATTTTGCAGATGCTGGCGGCCGAGCAGACCCCCGTGTCTTTGCCCCGCCTGGGCAAGCAATTGGGGCAGAGCGGGAGCGTGCTCATGCGCCAACTGGCCGTCATGGGCTCTGCGTCCATTGGCGGACAGGCAGGGCCAGGGTGGGTGGATCTGCGCCAGGAAGATGGACGCTGGGTGGCGCGAATCACCCCGCACGGTCTGGAGGCTGCCGCCCTGGTTGCCGACGCACCGGGCGCGCCGCCAGTGCAGGAGCTGGTATGAGCGCGCAGATGGGCATGGGCATAGAGGCCGGGTTGGCGTGCCTACCCCACGATGCCGAGGCCGCATTGGCCCTGCCCGTGGTGCATGAGCGCACGGTGCGCGTGTTTGGCGAAGCGGGCTTGCCCGCAGACGGTGCGCAGCGCCCAGATTGGTTGGCGGCAGAAGTCCCTGTGGCCATGGTGTTCAACGGTGTATCGCACGCCGTGATGATGGCCACGCCGGACCAACTGGAAGCGTTTGCCTTGGGCTTTGCGTTGAGCGAGGGCATTCTGGACCGCGCTGACGATTGCCGTGGCATGGAGGTGCATTGCGTGGATGGCGCGACGGCAGTGTTGCCGCCCGGTGTCTCGGCCGTCGAGGTGCGCATGGACATTTCTGTGCGCTGCTTTGAGCGTCTGAAGCAGCGCCGCCGCAGCATGTCAGGCCGCACAGGCTGCGGTGTGTGCGGCGTGGAAAGCCTGGCCGCGCTGGACATGACCCCGGAGCGCCTGCCCGCCAAACCTTGGATGGCGCAAGTCGATGCCGCCACGGTGCTGCGCGCCTTTGACGCACTGCAGCAGCAGCAGTGGGTCAACGCCCAGGCGGGCTCTTTGCACGCCGCCGGCTGGGCCAGCCTGGACGGGGCGCTGTTGGCCGTGTGCGAAGACGTGGGGCGCCACAACGCGCTGGACAAACTCATTGGCGGATTGGCGCGCGATGGGTGCTTGCAGGAGCCCGGCTTTGTCGTGCTCACCAGCCGTGGCAGCCATGAGCTGGTGCGCAAGTGCGCCCGCGTGGGCATTAGCGCCCTGGCCACCATATCCGCCCCCACAGCCACAGGGGTGCAATTGGCCGAGCTGGCTGGTGTCCGCCTGTGGGGCTTGTGCCGCTCGCCACGGGCCGTTTTGTACGCTGCTGGCGCTTAAAAAGGACTGTTAGGCCATCTGCGACCATGGGGCATTGGCCCGGCGTTACAGTTCGGCCATGCAAACACGCCCTGTTTTTCAAGTTGCGGTCATCATGCGCCGCGAGCAATTGGACAACCGTTGGCAGCCCTGGCGGTGGGTGCTGGAAGACGTGGTTCCCCAGGAGCCCGCGTTTGGAACGGCACCGCGCCTGCTGCGGCAAACCGATGAGGTGGCGCAGTGGCTCTTCCCCGGCTTCTCCGTGGAGTTGTTTCGCGATGATGCCGAGGGCTATCACCTCAACGCCACGTCTCCCGCGCCCTGCTGGTTTGTGCTGTGGCGGCTGGACGAGGAGCCCGCCGAGGGCGCAGACAGTGCGCAGCGCCTGGCACGCCCGGTAGAAGTCAGCCTGAGCTACCACGACGCAGGGCGCTGGCTGGATGCGCAAGAGACCGCTGAGCAGGTGCCCGTGCCGCCTGAGGTTTTAGCCGCCTTGCAGGCTTTTGTGGCCGAGCACTACCAGCCCGAGCCTAAGCGCCGCAAGCGGCCCGACAGTTTTCAGCCGCTGCAGGATCGCTTTGGCAACCCTGCATCGGTCAGCACCGAAAAGCACCGAGGGGGTGGTGGCCGTGGCTGACGGGTTTTTGGGTCGCTGGTCGCGGCGCAAGCAGGAGGTGCGTGAGGGCAAGCCCCTCCAAGAGCCGGAACCACCGCGTCCAGCGCCGCCTGTGCAGGCGGCGCATGCCGTGGGTGTGCCCCCAGCGGCGGTCACGCAGCAGGCCGCGCAGCCCGCTGCCGCAATACCTGAGCCCGCTCCGTTGCCCACGCTGCAAGAGGCGCAGGCCCTGTCCATCGAATCCGACTTCAAGCCTTTTGTGGGCCGCGCTGTAGCGCCAGAAGTGCGCAACACGGCGATGAAAAAACTGTTTACCGACCCGCACTTCAATGTGATGGACGGGCTGGACATCTACATCGACGATTACACGCAACCCGACCCGCTGCCAGCGGCGATGCTGCGCCAGATGGCCAGCGCGCAATTCATGGGCTTGGTCGACCCCGAGCCTGAAAGTCCGCAGATGGCGGTGCAGCAGCCTTTGCCCGAAGCGGCAGATGCCCTGAAAGACCCCGCGTCCGCACCGCAGACAGAGGGTGATCTGGCGGAATCGGCACAAGACGTGGCACAGTCTGGGGTATGCACAGCCATTCCTAGCCCGCTTGGGGCGGTACCTGTGGGCTCAGAACCAGAGCCTGGGGTGTCAGCACCAGCCAGCCACCCAGAACATGACCACGCTCATCTGCGATTGCAACCAGACGATGCCGTTGAACGCCCAGGCCCTGGGCGCAGCGCTTCGTGAAGACCTGACCCTCCACTCCACCCTTTGCCGCAGAGAGGCGGGCGCTTTCACCCAGGCTATCCGCTCTGGCGAGGACGTGGTGGTGGCCTGCACCCAGGAGCAGCGCCTGTTTGCCGAGCTGGGCCAGCAGACCGAAGGGGCGCTGTCGCCCATCCGCTTCGTCAATATCCGCGAAACCGGAGGTTGGAGCCGTGACGCAACCAAGGCTGGCCCGAAGCTGGCTGCCTTGCTGGCCGCCGCCCATTTGCCCGAACCGCCGCCCGTGCCGGTGGTCACTTACAAGAGTGCGGGGCGCTTGCTCATCATTGGCCCGCTGGATGCAGCCGAGCAGGTGGCTGCCCTGGTGTCCGATGTGTTGAACGTGACCCTGTTTGCGCAAGGCCCCGGCCAAGCTGGTGGCGCGCAAGAGCGGCGCTACCCCGTGCTGGCTGGGCGCATCGAAGCCCTGACGGGCTGGCTTGGCGCCTTTGAGCTGCGTTGGCGCGATGACAACCCTATCCAGCTCGACCTGTGCACCCGCTGCAACGCGTGCGTGGCGGCCTGCCCTGAGAACGCCATTGGGCTTGACTACCAGGTGGATCTGTCTGCCTGCCAGTCGCACCGCGACTGTGTGAAGGTCTGCCAGGTCGCCGGCGCCATCGATTTTCAGCGTGCTGCCTCGCCTGAGACGGCCCAGTTTGACCTGGTGCTGGACATGCGCCGCGCCGACGCCACGCCTACCTTTTTGCAGCACGCGCCGCCGCAAGGCTACCTGCGCAGCGACGGACGCGATGTGGCCACAGTGCTCAAACTGCGCGAGATGGTGGGGGAGTTTGAAAAGCCCAAGTTCTTTGAATACAAGCAAAAGCTCTGCGCCCACAGCCGCAACGCCACGGTGGGCTGCAATGCCTGCGTGGACATTTGCTCGGCCGAGGCCATCAGCAGCGACAAGGCCCGACAGCGCGTGGTCGTCAATCCCAACCTGTGCGTGGGCTGCGGTGCCTGCACCACCGTGTGCCCTACCGGGGCGATGACCTACGCCTACCCGCCTGCGGCAGAGCAGGGCCAGCGCTTCAAGACTTTGCTCTCCACCTACGCCGCTGCAGGCGGCAAGGATGCGGTGCTGCTGCTGCACAGCCAGGAGCGTGGGCAAGCGCTGGTGAACGAGCTGGGCCGAGCCGCGCAGCTCAAGGTGGCCCACGGCGTGCCCGCCCATGTGATCCCGGTGGCGCTGTGGCACACGGCCAGTACCGGGGTGGACTTGTGGCTCAGCGCCGTGGCATACGGTGCTGCGCAGATTGTGCTGCTGGTGACCGACGAAGAAGCCCCGCAGTACCTGGACGGCCTGCGCGCCCAGATGGAGGTAGCGCAGCGCCTGCTCAATGGCCTGGGCTACACAGGCACCCACATGCGCATGCTGGAGGCCAAGCACCCCACCGAGTTGGACGCCGCGCTGCAAACGCTGGGCCAGACCCGCCAGAAAACCCCCGCAGTAGTGGCCCGGTTTGCCGTGGCGCAGGAAAAGCGCAGCACGCTGGAGATGGCGCTGGACCACCTGATCGAGCAGGCCCCCATGGGCGCTGCCGCCTTGCCCGCTGCCATAGAGTTGCCCGCCCAGGGCTCGCCGCTGGGTGCCATCACGGTCAACAAAGACCGCTGTACCCTGTGCCTGAGCTGCGTGAGCGCCTGCCCAGCCAGCGCCCTGCAAGACAACCCCCAAATGCCGCAGCTGCGCTTTCTGGAAAAGAACTGCGTGCAATGCGGCCTGTGTGAGACCACCTGCCCTGAGAACGCCATCACCCTGCAGCCACGCTTGCTGCTGGCGCCTGAGCGTGCGCAGCTGCAGGTGCTCAACGAGGCCAAGCCCTGGGCTTGTGTACGCTGCAGCAAACCCTTTGGCACCGTCAAAGCCATTGAAGCCATGCTGGGCAAGTTGGCCGGGCACGCCATGTTCCAGGGGGAGGCGCTAGAGCGCCTGAAGATGTGCAGCGACTGCCGCGTGATCGACCTGTATTCCGCCCAAAACGAATCGAAAGTGACCGACCTGTGAGTGCTACTGCCTCTTTGACCCTGCCCGGCAGCTCCGCGCTGGACGAAGAAACCGCCCGTGCCGAGCTGTACGGCGTTTTGGCGCAGCTGTACTACGCCGCACCCACCCCTGAGCTGCTGGCGGCTTTGCGCGTGGCCGTGACCGAAGCGCCCATGGAGGGCGGCTTTTTGCAAGAGCCCTGGCAGCAGCTGGTGGGCGCCGCGCGGGCGCAGGACGATGCAGCCATTGCCGCCGAATACGAGCGCTTGTTTGGTGGCGTGGGCAAGCCCGAGGTGTTTGTCTACGCCTCCCATTACCTGGCAGGCTTTTTGAATGAAAAGCCCCTGGCCCGCCTGCGCAGCGAGCTGGACCGCCTGGGCCTGGCACGCGACGCCACCATGCCCGAAACCGAAGACCACGTGGCCTACGTGTGCGAAGTGATGCGCTACTTGATTGCAGGGGACGACATGTCCGTCTGCAACCTGACGGAGCAACAGGGCTTTTTTGCAGCCCACGTGCTGCCCTGGGTGCCCGCCATGTGTGATGCGCTCGAGGCTCACCCCGCCGCCCAGTTTTATGCCGCTGTAGCCCGGCTTACCAGGGCCTTTGTGGCCGTGGAGTCGCAGGGCTTTGACATGTTGACCTGAGTGGAGGCTGTTTCGCCTCAGGCCTTGACATGGGGCAAAGCTCAAGTGCGCTAGTGGGGTTAGTGCTCGCCTCGTTGCGAAGCTGCCCTGGCTCGCTTAGACTCCCTATGCAATCCATTTCATAACTGCCAGCCCTCCTGGAGACAAGCATGCAGGACCGCCAGCCTTCTGACCGTGTGGCCAATGCCACCACGGCTTCTTCCTCTTCTTCCCGCCGCAGCTTTTTTGCAGGCGCCGCCGCCGTGAGCGCGGGCGCTGCGGCTGTGGCCGTTCTGCCCCGTGTCGCTCCGTCCGAGGTCGTGGCCGCAGAGCCCGCCCGCGTTGCGCCTGAAAAGGGAGGTGGCTACCACCTCTCTGCGCACGTCAAGCAGTACTACAAAACCACCCAACTTTGATTTCGGGGCGCACCATGTTGCTCACTAAAAAGTCTGCGCATGCACCCCAGGGTGCATCGGCATCGTCTCCTTTCGTTCACAGCCTGCGCCGCGGCTTGGCCCAGGCGTTGCCTACCATGGACCGCCGCTCGTTCCTGCGCCGCTCCGGCCTGGGCGTGGGGGTGGGCATCGCGGCATCGCAGCTCACGCTGGTCAAAAAGTCCCAGGCGGCCGAGGGCGCCAAGGTCGGCATTGGCGACAGCAAGATCGAAGTGCGTCGCACCGTGTGCTCGCACTGCTCGGTGGGTTGTGCTGTCGATGCGGTGGTGGAAAACGGCGTGTGGGTGCGCCAAGAACCCGTGTTTGATTCCCCTATCAATCTGGGTGCCCACTGCGCCAAGGGCGCGGCGCTGCGTGAACACGGCCACGGCGAGTACCGCTTGCGCTACCCGATGAAGCTCGTCAACGGCAAGTACGAGCGCATCAGCTGGGACACCGCGCTGACCGAAATCACCGACAAGATGAAAGAGCTGCGCCAGGCCAGCGGGCCAGACAGCGTGTACTTCATCGGCTCGTCCAAGCACAACAACGAGCAGGCCTACCTGTTGCGCAAGTTTGTCAGCTTCTGGGGCACCAACAACTGCGACCACCAGGCCCGCATCTGCCACTCCACCACGGTGGCGGGCGTTGCCAACACCTGGGGTTATGGCGCCATGACCAATTCGTACAACGACATGCAAAACGCAAAGGTCGCTCTGTACATTGGCTCGAACGCCGCCGAAGCCCACCCGGTGAGCATGCTGCACTTGCTGCACGCCAAGGAAACCGGTTGCAAGGTCATCGTGGTGGACCCGCGCTTTACCCGCACGGCGGCCAAGGCCGACGAATACGTGCGCATCCGCTCGGGCACGGACATTCCCTTCCTGTTTGGGGTGCTGTACCACATCTTCAAAAATGGCTGGGAAGACAAGAAGTACCTGCACGACCGCGTCTATGGCATGGACAAGGTGCGCGAAGAAGTCCTGGCCAAGTGGACACCCGACAAGGTGGAAGAAGCCTGCGGCGTGAACGAGGCCACCACATTCAAGGTCGCCAAGATCCTCAACGAAAACCGCCCTGGCACCATCGTGTGGTGCATGGGCCAGACGCAGCACACCATTGGCAATGCCATCGTGCGCGCTTCGTGCATCTTGCAACTGGCGCTGGGCAACATCGGCAAGTCGGGCGGTGGCACCAACATCTTCCGCGGCCACGACAACGTGCAAGGCGCAACCGATGTCGGCCCTAACCCCGATTCGCTGCCGGGCTACTATGGCTTGGCCGAAGGCGCTTGGAAGCACTTCGCCACGACCTGGGGCGTGGACTTCGAGTGGATCAAAAAGCAATACGCATCGCCCGCGATGATGACCAAGAACGGCATCACCGTCTCGCGCTGGATCGACGGTGTGCTGGAGAAAAACGAGCTGATCGACCAGGACAGCAACCTGCGCGGCGTCTTCTACTGGGGGCATGCCCCCAACTCCCAAACCCGTGGCCTCGAAATGAAACGCGCCATGGACAAGCTGGACCTGCTGGTGGTGGTGGACCCCTACCCATCCGCCACAGCCGCCATGGCGGCCATGCCCGGCAAGGCAGAAGACCTGAACCCCAACCGCGCGGTGTACCTGCTGCCTGCGGCGACCCAGTTTGAAACCAGCGGCTCGTGCACGGCCTCTAATCGCTCCATCCAGTGGCGCGAGAAGGTCATCGAGCCGTTGTGGGAAAGCCGCTCTGACCACATGATCATGTACCAGTTCGCGCAAAAACTGGGCTTTGATAAAGAGCTGGTCAAGAACTACAAGATGCAGAAGGTCAAGGGCATGGACGAGCCCATGGTCGAGGACATCCTGCGTGAAATCAACAAGAGCGTCTGGACCATTGGCTACACCGGCCAAAGCCCCGAGCGCTTGAAGGCCCACATGAAGAACATGCACGTGTTCGATGTGAAGACCCTCAAGGCCAAGGGCGGCAAAGACAAGGAAACCGGCTACGACTTTGGCGGCGACTACTTTGGCCTGCCCTGGCCATGCTTCGGAACGCCCGAACTCAAGCACCCTGGCTCGCCCAACCTGTACGACACCTCCAAGCACGTCATGGACGGCGGCGGCAACTTCCGCGCCAACTTTGGTGTGGAGCGCAACGGCGAGAACCTGCTGGCCGAAGATGGGTCGCATTCGGTGGGAGCAGACATCACCACCGGCTACCCTGAGTTTGACCACGTGCTGCTGAAAAAGCTCGGCTGGTGGGATGACCTGACCGATGCCGAGAAGAAGGCTGCCGAAGGCAAGAACTGGAAGACCGACTCTTCGGGCGGCATCATCCGTGTGGCGATGAAGGTGCATGGCTGCCACCCGTTTGGCAACGCCAAGGCGCGTGCGGTGGTATGGAACTTCCCGGACCCCATCCCGCAGCACCGCGAGCCTTTGTATGGCACCCGCCCCGACATGATGGCCAAGTACCCCACGCACGACGACAAGAAGGCCTTCTGGCGTCTGCCCACCTTGTACAAGACCGTGCAAGAGAAGAACGTGGCCGACAAGGTGCACGAGAAGTTCCCGCTCATCCTCACGTCCGGCCGTCTGGTCGAGTACGAGGGCGGTGGCGAGGAAACCCGCTCCAACCCCTGGTTGGCCGAGCTGCAGCAAGAAGCCTTTGTCGAGATCAACCCCAAGACGGCTGCAGACCGTGGCATCCGCAACGGTGGCCGCGTGTGGCTGAGCTCGCCCACCGGTGCGCGCCTGAATGTGCAAGCGCTGGTGACCGAGCGCGTCTCGCCCGATACGGTGTGGATGCCCTTCCACTTCTCGGGCCGTTGGCAAGGCGCTGACATGCTGGCGCACTACCCCAAGGGCGCAGCTCCCTTGGTGCGCGGCGAGGCCGTGAACACCGCTACCACCTATGGCTACGACAGCGTGACCATGATGCAAGAAACCAAGACCACGGTGTGCAACGTGGAGAGCGCGTGAGCGCCCGCCACTGAGCAGGAGACACAAAAATGGCACGAATGAAATTCATCTGCGACGCTGAGCGTTGCATCGAGTGCAACGGCTGCGTGACCGCTTGCAAGAACGAACACGAAGTCCCGTGGGGCGTAAACCGCCGCCGCGTGGTGACTCTGAACGACGGTGTGCCCGGCGAGAAGTCCATCTCGGTGGCTTGCATGCACTGCAGCGATGCCCCTTGCATGGCCGTTTGCCCCGTCAACTGCTTCTACCGCACCGAAGAGGGCGTGGTGTTGCACGATAAGGACGTGTGCATTGGCTGCGGCTACTGCAGTTACGCCTGCCCCTTTGGCGCGCCCCAGTTTCCATCGCAAGGCACGTTTGGCGTGCGCGGCAAGATGGACAAGTGCACCTTCTGCGCCGGTGGGCCCGAAACCCACGGCAGCCAGGCCGAATTTGAAAAATACGGCCGCAATCGCCTGGCCGAAGGCAAGCTGCCCGCGTGCGCAGAAATGTGCTCGACCAAGGCGCTGCTGGCTGGCGATGGCGATGTGGTGGCGGACATCTTTCGCAACCGTGTGGTGCAACGCGGCAAGGGCGCCGAAGTGTGGGGCTGGGGCACGGCCTACGGCTCCAAGCAGGCGGGCCAACCCCCCGCAGGAGCCAAGTCATGAAGCGCATTGTCTCTACCCTCTCCATGGCCCTTGTCTTGGGCGCAGCCCTGTCGGCCTGCTCCGAGAAGCCGCAGACCGGCGGTGGCGTCAAGCACGACGCCGCACCCTACGCGGGCACCGGCAGCAACTTCACGCAGCCCGGCTGGACTGCGGGGGACAAGACCAGCTGGGAGCAGCAGTTGCGCGCACGCCAGCAATACGGGCAAAACGAGTACTCCCGCAACCAGAAGCCCTGAGCGAGGTCCGCCATGAAACACAGTCTCTGTGCCTTGCTGCTGACCTTGGGTGCCTTCGCTGCGCAAGCCCAGACGCCCGCCGGGCCGACCGCCTCGGGCACCGTGGGCCAGGCACCTGCTGCCGCTGCGGTGGCAGGCGTGCAAGGCCAAAACATTTTTGAAGTGAAGCCCGACGCCAGCGCCGAGCTCGGCTATGCCGAGCAAACCAACGGTGAGCGCATGAAGGTGCAGCCCGGCAACAACGCGCCCATGTGGCGCCAGGTGGGGCAGGGCGTGACGGGCTACAGCAGCCTGCCCAAGGCCCAGGCCCCCGAGGCGGGCAACCTGATCCAGCCCTTTGTGCAGTACCCCGGCTCGCGCTTTACCAATGCGGGCGAGGCTTGGCGTGAGGTGCGCAACCAATGGATCATTCCGTACGGTGCGGCGCTGTTCGCCATCGTGCTGCTGGCCTTGGGCATCTTCTACTTCGCCAAAGGCCCCATGGGCCACGACCACCCGGACACGGGCACCAAAGGCATTGAGCGGTTCACGCCGTTTGAACGCGCAGCCCACTGGGCCAATGCGTTTGCGTTCATTGCACTGGCGGTCTCTGGCATCGTCATGGCGTTTGGCAAGTTCTTCCTGTTGCCTGTGTTGGGCAGCACGCTGTTTGGCTGGCTGACCTATGCGCTCAAGAACGTGCACAACTTCATGGGCCCGTTGTTTGCCGTGTCTCTGGCCGTCATCGTGCTCACGTTCATCAAGGACAACATCGCCAACCGCGCCGACTTTGTGTGGCTGGCCAAGGGCGGTGGCATGCTGGGTGGTGGCGATGGCCACGAGGTGCCTTCGCACCGCTTCAATGCGGGTGAGAAGGGCCTGTTCTGGTGGGGCATCACCATCCCTGGCATCTTTGTGGTGGCCACGGGCTTGGTGCTCGACAAGCTCATCCCCGGCTTTGGCGATGTGCGCGGCGACATGCAAATCGCCCACATGATCCACGCGACCTTGGCGATCTGGATGATGGCGCTGATTTGCGGCCATATCTACATGGGCACCGTGGGTATGAAGGGTGCCTACAAGGCCATGAAGACCGGCTATGTGAGCGACGCCTGGGCCAAGGAGCACCACGAGTTGTGGTACGACGACGTTCAGGCCGGCAAGATCCCACGGCAACGCAGTGCAGCCCCCCAGGCGGGTGCTGCCGCAACGCCATCTGCGGGCCAACCCGCACAGGTATGAGGCAACGCACCATGACGCATTTTTTCCGACCCTCCGTGCTCGCAACCTTGGCATTGGGCCTGAGCGCACTGTGCTCTGTGGCCTCGGCCAAGCTGCCAGCCCCCAGCCCTGAAGCCGCAGAAAAAGCCGCCGAAGCCGCTGCCAAGGCCGCTTGGGCAGGCAAGGTAGACAACTACAAGCTGTGCCAGTCACAAGACCGTGTAGCAGCGCACTACCGCAAGTCCAACAAGGACGCCAAACCGGCTGCGGCAGTGCCTGCCTGTGCCGAACCAGGGCCTTTTGCCTACACCCCACCTGCAGCCAAGCCGCAAGAGGCGGCCGGTGCCCATTCGCCACCCGGCACGGCCAGCAGCCCGCCTAGCACGAACACGCCAGCGGCCTCGGCGCCCAAGTCTTAAGAGCAGCTAACAAAACTCTTCTGGCTTCGTTGCCGCGTCTTGTCGTACTACGCGTACTGCCTGCGACGCAGCGCCTAGCCACAACCGCTACGCTGAGTTTTGTGAGCCGCTCTCACTCTGAAGGGGTCTTTACCCCTGACTTCCCCAAGCCGCAAGCGCACTTCGCTTGCGGCTTTTTTGCGTGTACCCTGCCGCCATGACCGCTGCCATGCCCCACCCCGTTCCTGGTTCTACCCTGGCCTTGCCGCACTTGACCCAGGCGCAGGCACCGCTGACGCATGCGGTGGAGGTGATCAATGAACGGGGCGAGACCGAGGCCGTGCACATCCCCGCTGAGCGGCCCCTGACCGTGTATGTGGATCGGCGTGAACTCGTCACCCTGATGACGCTGGGTGCCCACCCCGAGCTGCTGGTGCTGGGCTACCTGCGCAACCAGCGGTTGGTGGAGTCGGTGTTTGACATCGAGTCCATCACCGTGGACTGGGACGTGAATGCCGCCGCCGTGCGCACGCGCCACGGCATTGCCCGCATTGAAGAGCGCACCGCCAGCAAGGTGGTGACCACAGGCTGCGGCCAGGGCAGCGTGTTTGGTGGATTGATGGACGAGGTGGACCGCATTGAACTGCCCGAAGCCCAGTTGACCCAATCGCAGCTGTACGGCTTGGTCAACGCCATTCGCCTGAAAGAGACGACCTACAAGTCTGCGGGCTCGGTGCACGGCTGCGCTCTGTTCCGGGGCGATGCCATGCTGACCTTTGTGGAAGACGTGGGCCGCCACAACGCCATCGACACCATTGCAGGCTGGATGTGGATGAACCCGGAACCGAAGTCCCTGGACGGCAGCGATGCCATCGATCTGGAAGAGGGGCAGGGCGGTGCGGCCCCCTTTCAGCCCATGGCCGGGGCCGACAAGGTGTTCTACACCACCGGGCGATTGACCAGTGAGATGGTCATCAAGTCTGCCCAGATGGGGGTGCCCATCGTCGTCTCGCGCAGCGGCATGACGCAAATGGGCCACGCCGTGGCGCAGCAGCTGGGGCTGTGCGCCATTGGCCGGGCGACCAACCGGCGTTTTGTTTGCTACACGGGCGTACACCGGCTGGTGTTGCAGCCTGGGTTGGCCTGAGCGTGGCGCTGGCCTCCTTGTTGAATGCATGGTTGCTATTAAAAACGTAGCTGCTAGCGCTTGTTGAATAAGCGCTAGGTGCCATTTTTATCTAATGGCATGATTGGGGCATGACCGTCGAGCCACAATCCACAGAAGCCCCCGCGCCTTCCCCTGTTCCTGCCGCCTCTACCGCTCCAGACGCCTCCTCCGCCCCCGTGGCACAGGCTGGGGCTGCGGGCGGCGCACCGCCATCCCATCCCGCCGCCGGGTCTGCTGTATCCACGCGCCTGCCCTGGTACCGCTGGGTGCTGGAGAGCCTGCGCGCCGCTGTCTTCATGGCCCCCCGCACGGGGGCGGCAGCGCCCACCCCGGCGCAGCTCATCAGTGCCATGGTGGTGAGCTGGGGCTTGGTGGTGCTGGGCGAATGGTGGGCTGCCGTGGCCGTGGGGCCGGTGGAATTCAATGCCCAGGCGTGGCTGGGCCAGCATTGGTTGTCGTTGGCATTGCTGGGCGCGGCCTGGTGGGCCATGTGGCCGGTGCAGAAACAGGCGCCTGGACCGGCTGGGGCGCTGGCAGGTGGTGTGCCTGCCTGGCTGCTGTTGAGTAGCTTGGCTGTGCTGCCGTGGGTGATTCCTTTGCTCTTGATTCCTGCGAGCGACGAGGCCAGTGCTGGCATGCCTGCCTGGCAAGACCGTTTGGCCTGGACGCTGCCCGAGCTGCTGCTGGGGCTGTCTGCCATTGCCGTCATCTTGTGTTCGTATGCCGTTTTGGTGCGGCTCACGGCGCGTTTCGTGCGGTCGCGCTGGCGCACTGCGGTGTTTGCGCTGTGCCTGGTGGCGGGCACGGCCGTGCAATTGGGCTTGGGGGTGGAGCCCACCTGGAAGCCCGTGGTGGATGCGCAGGCAGCGGCCGATGCGGCCGACGCCGAAGGGCAAGACCCGCAACCCGCAGGCGTGCCTCTGTCGCAATCGGTGTTTGAGGGCCAGCAGCTCATGCTGGAGGCCTACACCCAAGACCTCACCCCCGAGCGCCCCGGCGTGGTGGATGTGTACGGCCTGGTATTTGCCCCCTATGCGGGCGAAGAGGTGTTTCGCCGCGAAAGCACTATGGTGAGCGACCTGCTGCAAGACCGTTTTGACGCCGATGGCCGGGTACTGCACCTGCTCAACCATGCCGAGACGGCCGACACCCACCTGTGGGCCACGCCAGAGAACCTGCGCAGCGCCGTGGACGCTTTGGCCGTCACTATGGACCGCGAGCAGGACGTGCTTGTGGTCTACATGACCTCGCACGGTGCGCGCAACCACCAACTCGCTGCCGCCCACCCGCCCTTGCAGGTGGACCCGATGACGCCTGAGTTGCTGCGCCACATGCTGGACGACGCGGGCGTTCGCCACCGCGTGATTGCCATCTCGGCCTGCTATTCCGGCGGCTGGGTTGATACGCTGGCCACCCCGTCCACGCTCATCATGACGGCCGCAGACGCCACGCACACCTCCTACGGCTGCGGCACGCGCTCTGAGCTGACCTTCTTTGGACGTGCGGTGTTCGACGAGCAACTGCGCAGCACTTACTCCTTCACCGAGGCCTTCCAAAAAGCCGTTCCCATCATCGCCCAGCGCGAGGTGGAGGCGGGCAAGGCCGATGGCTTCTCCAACCCGCAGATGCGTGTGGGGGCCGAGATTGACCCCGTGCTCAAAGCCCTGGCCCAGCGCCTGGCGTCTGAGGCGGCCATGCCTGCGCCCATGCAGCGGCCCGGTGGCAAAGGCCTGGTCGCGCAAACCCCTATGGCGCACCGCGCCGTGCAATTGCGCTAAGGTTTGCGCCCATGAATCTGTCCTTCTTGCGCCTGGGTTGGCGCACCTTGCTGCGCGACCTGCGCGCGGGCGAGCTGCGTTTGTTGATGGTGGCCGTCACGCTGGCGGTGGCCGCGCTCACCTCGGTGGGCTTTTTTGCCGACCGCCTGCAAGGCGGCCTGCAGCGCGATGCCCTGCAACTGCTGGGCGGCGATGCCGTGGTGGCCAGCGACAACCCCACGCCCGCAGCCTTTGTGGACAAAGCCCGTGCGCTGGGCTTGCAAACTGTGGGCACCATGGGCTTTCCCACCATGGGCCGCGCCAGCGATGCGCAAGGCGGTGCCAGCAAGCTCGTGGCCTTCAAAAGCGTAGAGGCGGGCTACCCGCTGCGCGGCACCCTCAAAGTGGCCAACGCACCGGGCGGCCCAGAGCAAACCACCCGGGACATTCCCGCCCCCGGCGACGTGTGGGTGGATGCGCCCTTGCTGGACGCGCTGGGCCTGGCCATGGGCGACAAGCTGCTGCTGGGCGATGCCCAGTTGCGCATCGCCCGCATCATCGTCATCGAGCCCGACCGGGGTGCGGGCTTCATGAGCTTTGCGCCGCGCGTCCTGCTCAACGCGGCCGATGTGCCCGCCACCGGCCTGGTGCAGCCCGCCAGCCGCATCACCTACCGCTTTGCCGTGGCGGGGGCACCCGCCGCCGTCAAGGCCTTTGCTGATTGGGCCAATGCCGAAGTCAAAAAGCCCGAGGTGCGTGCCGTGCGGGTCGAGTCGCTAGAGAGCGGCCGCCCCGAGATGCGCCAGACGCTGGACCGCGCCCAAAAGTTCTTGAACCTCGTGGCCTTGCTGGCCGCGCTGCTCTCGGCCGTGGCCGTGGCGCTGGCGGCACGCGGCTTTGCGGCCGACCACCTCGATGCCTCGGCCATGCTGCGCGTGCTGGGGCAAAGCCAGCGCACCATTGCGGGCGCCTACACCACCGAATTTGCGCTGATCGGCCTGTTTGCCAGCGCCTTGGGCGTGGCCCTGGGCTACCTGGTGCACAACGTGTTTGTGATGCTGCTGGCCGGGCTGGTGGAATCGGCCTTGCCCGCGCCCAGCCTGTGGCCCGTGGCCTTTGGTTTGGGCATGGGGCTCACGCTGCTGTTTGCCTTTGGCCTGCCGCCCGTGCTGCAGCTGGCCCAGGTGCCGCCGCTGCGCGTCATCCGCCGCGACGTAGGCGGGCTCAAGCCTGCATCGCTGGCCGTGCTGTGCGTGGGTGTGGCGGGCTTTGCCGCGCTGCTGCTGGCCGTGAGCAGCGACCTCAAGCTGGGCCTCATCGCCGTGGGTGGCTTTGCTGGGGCCGTGGCCCTGTTTGCGGGCCTGAGCTGGGTGGCCGTGAAGCTGCTGCGCAAAAGCGTGAATGAGACCACCGCCCCGCGCTGGCTGGTGCTGGCCACACGGCAAATCTCGGCCCGCCCGGCCTATGCCGTGGTGCAAGTCAGCAGCCTGGCCGTGGGCCTGCTGGCCCTGGTGCTGCTGGTGCTGCTGCGCACCGACCTCATCAGCAGCTGGCGCCAGGCCACCCCGCCCGATGCGCCCAACCGTTTCGTCATCAACGTGATGCCCGAGCAGGCCGACGATTTTCAGAAAACCCTGCAGACCAGCGGCGTGGCCAAGTACGACTGGTACCCCATGATCCGTGGCCGCCTGCTGGCCGTGAATGGACAACCCGTGGGGCCGGACACCTACACCGAAGACCGCGCCAAGCGCTTGGTGGACCGCGAGTTCAACCTCTCTACCGCCGTTCAGCAGCCTGACCACAACCAGATCGTGGCAGGCCGCTGGACCGACAACGAAGCCGGTGCCGTGAGCGTGGAAGAGGGCATTGCCCAGACCCTGGGCCTCAAGCTGGGCGACCGCGTGTTGTTTGACATCGGCGGCGTGCAGAACGAAGCCCGCATCACCAGCCTGCGCAAGGTGGACTGGGGCTCGATGCGCGCCAACTTCTTCGTCATGTACCCGGTGCAGCAGCTCGAAGGCGTGGCCGTGACCTATCTGGCCGCGTACCGCGCCCCTGAAACCCAGGGCTTTGACAACGCGCTGGTGCGCCAATTCCCCAACATCACCAACGTGGACATGGCCAGCACCATCACCCAAGTGCAGCGCGTTCTCGATCAGGTCATCCGTGCGGTGGAATTTTTGTTCGCCTTCACGCTGGCAGCGGGCTTGGTGGTGCTGTTTGCCGCCGTCACCGCCACCCGCGAAGAGCGCGCCCGCGAGTTCGCCATCATGCGCGCCGTGGGGGCCCGCGCCAGCCTGCTGCGCCAGGTGCAGCGGGCCGAGCTGTTGGGCGTGGGCCTGCTGGCGGGCTTTTTGGCCAGCACCGTGGCTGTGGCCGTGGGTTGGGCGCTGGCGCGCTACGTGTTTGACTTTGCCTGGACGGCATCGCTGTGGGTGCCACTGGTCGGCTCTTTGGCCGGTGCCGTACTGGCCCTGCTGGCCGGCTGGTGGGGTCTGCGCGATGTGCTGCGCCGCCCCGTGGTCGAGACACTGCGCCGCGCTGCCGAGTAATTGCTATAAAAAGTAGAGCTGCTAGCGCTTGTTTATCAAGCGCTAGAGGCCCATTTGATGATGAATAACGAGAACCCAACCACCCCCGCCACGCCAGCCACGCCCTTTGAATGGATCGGGGGCGAGGCCCGCGTGCAGGCCCTGACCGACCGCTTCTACGACCTGATGGACCTGGAGAGTGCCTACACCGAACTGCGCGCAGCCCACGGTCCCGATTTGGACAATGCCCGGCAAAGGCTCTTTTGGTTTCTGTGCGGCTGGCTGGGCGGCCCCTCGTACTACACCGACCAGTTCGGCCACCCACGCCTGCGTGCGCGGCACATGCCGTTTTCCATCGGCATCAAAGAGCGCGACCAGTGGGTGGCCTGCATGGACCAGGCCATGGGCGAGACGGGCGTGCCCGACGACCTGCGCGCGCGCCTGCGCGAGAGCTTCATGGGCACGGCCGACTGGATGCGCAACAAGGGCGTGTAGGGAAGGGGTGGTGCTGGCTGCACCGCGCCAAACACCCACCACCCATAGGCCCATGCGGGTGTTTTGAGGGGGCCTCTTTGCACAATGGCCCGGTCATTGTTGTCAGAGATCACACACTACCCATGAAGACACCTTCCCGCTCATCTGCCGCTATTGCTGCCCTGGCCGTGGCCGCTTTGCTGGCGCCGCACCTTGCCCACGCCAAGCGGCTGGGTGGTAGCAAAGCTGCGCAGCCCACCCGCAGCGCCCCGGCGCCTGCAGCCCCGGCTGCGACGAAGGCTGCCAGCCCCGCTGCACCTGCAGCCACCAATCCTGCACCCGCAGCGACCACCCCGGCCACGGCAGCCAACACCCCAGCCACTGGCGCACCGTCGGCCGCACCCGCTGCGGCACCGGCAGCAGCGCCCAGCATGATGGGCACCATGGGGGCCGTCGCTGTGGGTGCCGTGGCAGGCACCATGGCAGGCAATGCCTTGGCCAGTGCCACTGCGCCATCCGACAAGGAAAAGAAGGCCAAGGAAGCCGAGGCAGCCGACAAAGAGGCGGCGGATTTGCAACGCAAAACCGACGAAGCCAAAGCCCGCGCCGAGGCCGCACGCAAAGCCAACAAGCCCAAAGACGCGGAAGCTGCGGACAAGGAAGCCGCAGAGTTGCAGCGCAAGGCCACCGAGGCCAAAGCCAAGGCGGACGCTGCCCGCGCTGCTGCCAAGTAATGCCGATGAAGCCCCGCTCCTGCATGGCGGGGGGGAATAGGGCGGGGCGCTGAGGGGCTGGCAGCTGGATTAGGGTGGGTTGGGGTTACGTGGTCGCTCAAAAAGCGAACCAGGCCACCCAGTCGATGTGGCGCATTTGGGTTGAGGGGTGCTCGCTTTGCCTGGGCTTCAGTGGCCTCGCGCTACCCTCACTTCAAGGCCGTGGAGCCTTCATCCAGCCCGCCATCCCATCCACCGCCTCGCGCTCCATGCCAATGAAGCCGTGCCAGTGCAGCGCCTCGCACACATGGCCCGTGGGGTTTGCGCCGCCATTGAGCATGATCTCCTTCTTGACCGGCGCGTTCGTCAGCCCGCGCAAGATCGCAGGCACCTCGTGTGGTTTGCACAACGGGCAGGCGTCCTGGGCATGGTGCATCACTAGCACCGGCACCCGGATGCGGTCCAGCGCCTGCTTGGGGATGGCCCCAGGTTTTTGGTCGCTGACCACACTGGCTGTCAGCACCAGCCCCGCCATCTCGCCGGGCAGATGAATCGCCGCCGCCGTGGCAGAAATCGTGCCCCGGCTGGTGCCCACCAGCCACACGGGTGCATCCGCCTTGTGCTTCACAAACTCCAGCACCTTGTGCACATCGGCCATGTGCGTCTCGCTGATCCGGTCGGCATAGCCCAGGTCCTGCGTGTCGCTGGGCCGGCCGAAGATGGCCACATTGAACCCGTTGGCCACAAAGTAGGGCGCAGAGCGCACCAGAAAATTCTGCCCCGTGGCCCTGCCTGCCTCCACCTTGCCAAAGCCCCCAGCCCCTCCAGGAAACAGCAGCACCGTGGCGTTAGCGCCAGGCACTGCCTCCCAGAACAGCGTAGTCGTGACGCCATCGCGGGTCGGCACTTTCAGCAAGCTGCCCTCGGCGTGGCACAAGGCTGCCAGCGCCCAAAGGGCAAGGGTGGTCAATAGCTTGGTCATTCAAGTCGGGGCAAAACAAGGCCAGGCATGGATTGCCGCGTGATCTATGCAGTAGACAGGGGTAAAGAGTCTATTTAGCCTGCTGCCGCTCGGCTGCGTCCCGGTACGCCAGCAAAAAACCGTCCGACGCCACCTGATCTGCCAGTGCCCTCAGCAGGCCTGCAGACTCAGGCCCCAGCACCTCTTCCACGCGGTGGTTCACGGCAGACCACGCCTGCAAAGCCTGCTTGAGTCGGGCCTTGCCCTGCTCGGTGAGTGCAGCACGCTTGGTGCGTTTGTCTTGGGCATCCGGCTGCAGGGCGACGAGCCCATCGCGCACCAAAGGCCTTAGCGCATGCGTCAATGCCGAAATCTGTATCGCGAGCGCGCCAGCCAACTCCAGCAGCGTGGGGCCCAGGGCCGTTTGAACATCGGTCATCTGGTCGATCGTGCCCGCCAGGGTGACTTGGGTTGCTTTCAAGTCCACACACTCCGCAGCCTCGTCGTACAGATATGCCAGCCTGCGGGCCGCCCGCCGGATCGAGATGTTCGTGCACGGCAAATCGCCCAGCGTTTCTCTCTGGTAGCTGCAGGGGTTTTCAGGGCCCATGTCGGTGGTCGACGGGTTTTTCATCGGTCAGATTGTCCCCCAGCCTCAAGCCCCGTCCAAGCACACTCTGCTATTCACTTGAGTGCTCAATGGTTTTGCCAAATGCATATAGTTGTGCACTCAACCCAGTTGCTTTGGCCTGCCAGCGCACTGCGCTCACGGCCTCTTTCCACCCTGACCACGATCCATCCCATGCTATTTCACCCTCTGCAAGTCGGCGCCCTGACACTTCCCAACCGCATCCTGCTGGCACCCCTGACGCGTGCACGCGCAGACGCGGGCCACATGCCCAACGCCATGATGGCCGAGTATTACGCCCAGCGCGCCAGCGGCGGTTTGCTCATCACCGAATGCACGATGGTGGCCCCCAACACCTCGGCTTTTATCGCAGAGCCTGGCATTTATTCCGACGAGCAAGTTGCCGCCTGGAAGCAAGTGACATCGGCTGTGCATGCCAAGGGCGGCCGTATTTTCATGCAAATCTGGCACGCAGGCCGGGCCGCGCACCCTGCCATCAACGACGGTGCACGCACCGTCTCGTCCACCGCCACGCCAGTGGAGGGCGACATCCACACCCCCACGGGCAAGGTGCCGCACGTACCCGCCCATGTGCTCACAGAAACTGAAATTCCCGCCATCGTGGCTGCCTTCGTCCAGGGCGCCAAAAACGCCATTGCCGCAGGCTTTGACGGCGTGGAAGTGCACGGCGCCAACGGCTATCTCATCGATCAGTTTTTGCGCGATGGCGCGAACGACCGCACCGACGGCTACGGCGGCTCCATGGAAAACCGCGCACGCTTCCTGTTTGAAGTGCTGACTGCCGTGACCGCTGCCATCGGCAGCGACCGCGTCGGCCTGCGCCTGTCGCCCCTGAACAGCTTCAACAGCATGAAAGACAGCGATCCCGTGGCCCTGATCGGCTTCCTGGCTGAAAAGCTCAACGCCTACAAGCTGGCCTATCTGCACGTCATGCGCGCAGACTTCCTCCAAGCCCAGCACGGTGATGTGATGACCGTGGCACGCGCCAAGTACCAAGGCGTGCTGGTCGGCAACATGGGCTACACCGCCGAAGAAGCCACCCAGGCCATTGCCGACGGCAAGCTCGATGCAGTGGCCTTTGGCACCAGCTTCTTGGCCAACCCCGATCTGCCCGCACGCATCAAGGCCGGCGCGCCACTGAATGCGCCCGACGCCAATACGTTCTATACGCCTGGCCCTGTCGGCTACACCGACTACCCCACGATGGCGGCGTAAGCCACCTTCTCGCGCTGCCGCGCGCAGCGCTGCGGTGAACGCGCCCGGCGCTAGCTGAAGTTGCGCGAAGGCCAAAGAAAAAGCCCTGCCACAGTGAAGTGGCAGGGCTTTTTTGTGTGGGGAGGTTGGGGCGGAGCCTTTGCTTCAACCTCAACCTGCTAATCGATAAGGGGTCCTGGCGGAGACTGTGAGATTCGAACTCACGGACGGTTGCCCGTCGGCAGTTTTCAAGACTGCTGGTTTAAACCACTCACCCAAGTCTCCAGATTTGGAAGCTGCGTATTCTAGCTGCTTGCGCGGGCGGTTTTGGTGAGCATGCCGCGTGTCTCGATGAACGCGATGACTTCGGCCAGGCCGTCCAGTGTTTTGAGGTTGGTCATGGAGAAGGGTTTGAGGCCCTGGGCGTTGGTGCGCATGCGGGTGGTGTCGGCACGCATCACATCGAGGTTGGCGCCTACGTGGGGGGCCAGGTCGGTTTTGTTGATGACGAACAGGTCGCTTTTGGTGATGCCGGGGCCGCCTTTGCGGGGGATTTTTTCGCCCGCGGCCACGTCGATGACGTAGATGGTGAGGTCGCTCAGCTCGGGGCTGAAGGTGGCGGCCAGGTTGTCGCCGCCGCTTTCCACAAACACGATGTCGGCGTTGGGGAACTCGCCCAGCATGCGGTCGATGGCCTCTAAGTTGATGGAGCAGTCTTCGCGAATGGCGGTGTGGGGGCAGCCGCCGGTCTCCACGCCCAGGATGCGCTCGGCGGGCAGGGCGCCGCTGACGGTGAGCAGGCGCTGGTCTTCCTTGGTGTAGATGTCGTTGGTGATGGCGATGAGGTCGTAGTCGTCGCGCATGGCCTTGCACAGCATCTCCAGCAGCGTGGTTTTGCCGGAGCCTACGGGGCCGCCAATGCCTACGCGCAGCGGGGGCAGGTTTTTGGTGCGGTTCGGGATGTGGTGCAGTGCGGTGGTCATGGTGTGTTTTGTGGCGTAATTTGCTATTAAATAGATAGCTTCTAGCGCTTATATTGCTTGCGCTAGGAGCGAAAAAGCCTTGAATATTGCACTTCGTGCTGGGCGCTTAGGATGGCCAGCATGGGCGAGAAGGCCTGGCGCTCGCTGTCCATCAGGCCGATGGCGTGGTCTGCGGCGGGCGGAATGGCGTCTGCCAGCCGGGCCAGGATGCGCTGGCCTGCGCTTTGGCCCAGCTGCATGGATTTGAGGGCGGCCTGCACCATGTTCTCGGCCCAGCCAAAGGCGTAGGCCAGCAGCACATCGCGCACGGGGGCTTGGGTGACGGAGGCGGCCAGAGCAAACGCCACGGGGTAGGTGGGGGGCAAGGCGGCCAAGTGGCGCACGGCGGGCATCAGGGCCTCGTCGCCTTGGTACTGGTTGCGCAGCCAGTCGGCCATCGAGCGGCCCATTTGCTCGGTTTGCAGGCGCAGCTCGCTCGTTTCGCGGGTGTGCAGCACCCAGTCGTTGAGTTCGCGCACATGCGCCAGGTCGCCGCCGTGGCCGCGCCGCCAGGCACCTACGGCCTTGGCGATGAGGGCCATGTCGCCACGGGCCTGGGTGATGTGCAGCTGGTCCAGCAGCCAGTCGCCTACGGCGGCTTCGCTGGCGAGGCCCGCGTTTTCAATGGCGCTTTCCAGCCCTTCGGAATACGAAAAACCGCCCACGGGCAGCGCTGGGGAGGCCAGCCACATCAGCTGCAAGAAGCTGGCGGCGGGCAGGGGCGTGGGGCGGTCGGTGCGCATGGTGGCGGTGGGTTAGCCCAGTGGCTGGGGGTGTGGGGCGAGGTGGCGCGTGGAGCACGCCCTGGCTTCGACAGGCTCAGCCCGAACGGATGGAGTGGGCTCGACGGGTGCCCTGGCTTCGACGGGCTCAGCCCGAACGGAGAGGGGGTTGCGCTGCGTGCGGCCCATTGCCAGCTCAGTGGTCGTGGTTGCAGTGGGGGCCGTGCACATGCCCTTGGGCGACCACCGGGATGGATACGGTGCGCCCACGGGCAGGGGCTGCGGCAGTTGCAGCGGGGGCGCTGGCATGGCTGTGATCGTGGCTTTGCCCATGATCGTGGGCATGTGAGTGTGGATGGTCGGGGTCGTGACCGTGGTGATGGTCGTGCCCATGTCCATGACCCCCGTGGTGGTGCCCGCCGCCATGCCCTGCGGCATACGCACCGCCTTCGGGTTCAAACGCCAGGTGCTGCTCGGTCACGATCAGGTGCATGGCGCGCAGCATGTCGGCCAGCACATGGTCGGGTTCGATCTTGAGGTGGTCGGGCTGTAGCTCGATGGGCACATGGCGATTGCCCAGGTGGTAGGCGGCGCGGGTCAGGTCAAACGCAGTGCCGTGTTGTTGGCAGTGGGTGATGACCAGCACCGGCTGCGGTGCTGCGACCACGCGGACCAGCGAGCCGTCTTCGGCCACCAGCACATCGCCGCCGCGCACAAAGGTGCCACGCGGCAAGAAAACGCCCAGCTCGCGCCCGGCCGAGTCGGTGGTGGAAAAGCGGCTTTTTTGGCGCACGTCCCAGTCGAGTTCGACGGTGCTGGCGCGCTTGAGCAGCACGGGGGCCAGGCCTTGGCTTTGGGGGATGAGTTTGGAAACCTGGATCATGGTGGTGCGGTCGGTATAGGGGTGTTGCTCGGGCTGCGGCTCGGGTGGGGTGTCAGACCCTGGGCGTGACAGTGTGTGCTGCCCGCATTGTGGCGCCGCCTGGCCATGCCCCGGTGCAACAGTGCCAATGTTCTAAAGCGCCCGTGTCATGAAGCGGCTGTGCGGGTCTGGGCCATAGCTGCCAAAGGGCTCGCAGTCGATAAAGCCGTAGCGCAGGTAGAGCTGGTGTGCAGGCTCAAAAAACGGCTGGCTGCCTGTTTCCAGGCTGATGCGCTCGTAGCCCAGGTCTACCGCCTGGCCCAGGATATGTTCTAGCACCGCGCGGCCCACGCCCTGGCCGCGCACCGCCGCTGCAGTGCGCATGGACTTCAGCTCGGCATGCCCGTCGCCCAGGTGTTTGAGGGCGCCTGTGCCCACCAGCCGGCCCGGGGCGGCGGCAGCGTCGTCAGGCAGCCAAGCGGTCCAGAAGCGGATTTCGGGCTGGCGCAGCCGGACCATGTCCAGCGCGTGCACGCTTTCGGGGGGCGAGGTGGCGCGCATGTCCCGCAGGTGCTCCTCCATGAACGCCTCGATGCGCGGGTCGCTCAGGTCGTCCAGGCGAATGTGTAGCAAGGTGGGGTGGGTAGCCATGCGTTGCTCAGAACAAAAAGTAGCGCTGGGCCATGGGCAGCACGGTGGCGGGTTCGCAGGTGAGCAGCTGGCCGTCGGCACGCACGGTGTAGGTTTGCGCGTCGATTTCCATCTTGGGCGTGTAGCTGTTGTGCACCATGTGCTGCTTGCGCACGCTGCGAATATTGCGCACGGCAGACAGCCGCTTGGTCAGGCCAAAGCGCTCGCCAATGCCTGCGTTCAGCCCTGCTTGCGAGACAAAGGTGAGCGAGGTCTTGGCCACGGCCCCGCCAAATGCGCCAAACATGGGCCGGTAGTGCACCGGCTGCGGCGTGGGGATGGATGCATTCGGGTCACCCATAGCGGCCATGGCGATGAGCCCGCCCTTCAAGATGAGCGCGGGCTTCACACCAAAGAACGCGGGTTTCCAGATCACGATGTCGGCCCACTTGCCCACTTCGAGCGAACCCACTTCATGGGCAATGCCGTGGGCAATGGCGGGGTTGATGGTGTACTTGGCCACGTAGCGCTTGATGCGGAAGTTGTCGTTGCGCTGCAGGATTTCGGCCAGCTCATCGCGGCCTGCAGTGGGGGCCAGCCAGCCGCGCTGCACCTTCATCTTGTGCGCTGTCTGCCAGGTGCGCAGGATGACCTCGCCCACACGGCCCATGGCCTGGCTGTCGCTGCTCATCATGCTGATAGCGCCCAGGTCGTGCAGGATGTCTTCGGCGGCAATCGTCTCTTTGCGGATGCGGCTTTCGGCAAAGGCCAGGTCTTCGGCAATGCTGGCATCGAGGTGGTGGCACACCATGAGCATGTCCACATGCTCGTCCAGCGTGTTGTGCGTGTAGGGCATGGTGGGGTTGGTGGACGATGGCAGGAAGTTGTCCTCGCCCACCACGCGCAGGATGTCGGGCGCGTGCCCGCCGCCTGCGCCTTCGGTGTGGAAGGCGCAGATGCCGCGCCCGGCCACGGCGGCAATGGTGTTCTCTACAAAGCCCGATTCGTTGAGCGTGTCGCTGTGAATGGCCACCTGCGTGTCGGTCTCGTCCGCCACGTCCAGGCAGTTGCTGATGGCCGAGGGCGTGGTGCCCCAGTCTTCGTGCAGCTTGAGGCCGATGGCGCCCGCGTTGATCTGCTCGTGCAGCGCATCGGGCAGGCTGGCGTTGCCTTTGCCCAAAAAGCCGATGTTCATCGGGAAGGCATCGGCCGCTTGCAGCATGCGCTCCATGTTGAAGGGGCCTGACGTGCAGGTGGTGGCCAGCGTGCCCGTGGCGGGGCCGGTGCCGCCGCCCAGTATGGTGGTCACGCCACTGGCCAAGGCTTCCTCAATCTGCTGCGGGCAGATGAAGTGGATGTGGCTGTCGATACCGCCTGCGGTGACGATGTTGCCCTCGCAGCTGATGACCTCGGTGCCGGGGCCGATGATGATGTCTACGCCCGGCTGGGTGTCGGGGTTGCCTGCCTTGCCGATGGCGGCGATGCGGCCTGCCTTGAGGCCAATGTCGGCCTTGAAGATGCCGGTGTGGTCAATCACCAAGGCGTTGGTCAGTACGGTGTCTACCGCCCCTTGTGCATTGGTGCGCTGGCTTTGGGCCATGCCGTCGCGGATGGTTTTGCCGCCGCCAAACTTCACTTCTTCACCGTAGCTGCCCGCGCGCAAGGTGTAGTCGGCCTCGACTTCAAGGATGAGTTCGGTGTCGGCCAGGCGCAGGCGGTCGCCCACGGTGGGGCCGAACATTTCGGCGTAGGCGCGTCGTCCAATGGTTGCCATGGGGTTGCTCCGCAAGAACTGGATACTATGTTTTTGATAGCTGCCAGCGCTTATTTATCAAGCGCTAGAGGCCGATTTGTTTCAATGTTCAGAGCGCGCCGTGCGTCAGGCCCTGAAAGCCGTACACCTTGCGCTCGCCCGCGTAGTCCACCAGCTCGACGGTGCGCTCCTGCCCAGGCTCAAAGCGCACGGCGGTGCCAGACGCGATGTTCAGCCGCATGCCGCGTGCAGCCGTCCGGTCAAAGCCCAGGGCGTTGTTGGTTTCGGCAAAGTGGTAGTGCGAGCCGACTTGAATGGGCCGGTCGGCGGTGTTGCGCACCACCAGGGTCAAGGTGCGGCGGCCGGTGTTGAGCGGGTGCTCGCCGGGTTCGGTGATGAGTTCGCCTGGGATCATGGTCAGTTATCCATGGTTGGGTTTACACCCTCTCCCCTGGCGGGAGAGGGGCTTGTCGGCTTGGTAAGCGCGCAGAGGGCCCGTGCCATCACGCCACCTGCATCAGCAGGGCACCGCCCATCACCGCCACGGCCATGCCTGCGGTGCGGCTGATCCACACCGTGCGCTGGCGCAGCGCCCAGCCTGCGGCCAGGCCCGCGCAGTGCAGCAGCACGGTGGCTGCGAGCATGCCCACCAGGGTGGGCCAGGCACTGGCCTCGCCCGCCAGCTCCAGCCCGTGCGCCACGCCGTGGAACACGGCAAACACCCCCACGCCCAGCGCAGCCACCAGGCCCGGCACGCGCAGGCGCGACACCACCAGCAGGCCGGTGACGAGCAGCGAGGCCGCAATCATCGGCTCGACCGCAGGCACGGCCACGCCCTGCAGGCCCATCACTGCGCCCACCAGCAGCATGGTGGCAAAGCCCACAGGACCCCAGGCCAGCTCGGGCCCGGCCTTGCGCGCTGCCAGCGCACTCCACAGGCCCACGGCCACCATGGCGGCCAGGTGGTCCAGCCCGAACAGGGGGTGTAAAAAGCCGCTGATGAAACCGCTATGACTGTGCGCTTCTACGCCTGTATGGGCGCTAGCGCTCATGGATAAAGCGCTGGCAGCTATCAGAATAAGAGCGGATTTGGTGCGAGTGGAAAGCATGGGTGAATCTCCAAAAAAGGGGGCGGGCCGTGTCAGCGCCCTGGCGTCTGGTGGACAGGCGTAGTGCGAGGCGCGCTGGATTGCGCCAGTGCCACCGTGCAACTGGCTTTGCCAGGCCACCGGTTGCGTCCCCCTCGGGGTAAGGTGCCGAAGGCGACACAGGGGGGCTTCATAAGATCGGTTGGTGCACCGTCACGAGCTTGGTGCCATCCGGAAAGGTGGCTTCGACCTGAATGTCCGGAATCATCTCGGCAATGCCGTCCATCACGTCGGCGCGGGTCAGCACGGCGCGGCCTTCGCTCATGAGCTGGGCCACGGTCTTGCCATCGCGCGCGCCTTCCATCACAGCGGCGCTGATCAGGGCCACCGCCTCGGGGTAGTTGAGCTTCAGGCCCCGGGCCTTGCGGCGCTCGGCCAGCAGGGCAGCGGTAAAGATCAGGAGCTTGTCTTTTTCGCGAGGGGTCAGTTCCATGGTGTACCGAGTGATTGAGTGGACGCTAGCCCATCATAGGCAGCAAGCCCCGTGCCCGCCATACGCCAGAGGGCGCAGGTGCGGCGAAGTTAGGGCGGAGTGATGGGGCTGGTCCGAACTGACTGGAGCCGCTTGTAGCCGTTTGGAGCCGTTCACTGAGCGCAGTCGAAGCGCCGCGCAAGGCTTCGACAGGCTCAGCCCGAACGGTGGTTTCCCGTTCCATGGTGCCGACGCCATCCAAGGAATCTGTGGCATGGAACCTGCACCCTGGCACCCCATGTCCATGCTTCCCGCAACCCCCGCCGACCCCAGCCAGCCCCCTCAGCAGGTCGTCAAGGTTCGCCGCGACTACAACAGCTGGGTAGCGACCGAGACCATGGAAGACTATGCGCTGCGCTACACCCCGCAGCGCTTTCGCAAGTGGTCGGAGTGGCGGGTGGCCAACACGGCGTTTGGGGCAGCGTCGTTCCTGATCCTGGAAGCCGTGGGGGCCACGCTGCTGGTGCAATATGGCTTTATTAACGCCTTCTGGGCCATTGTGGCCACGGGGCTCATCATCTTTTTGGCGGGCTTGCCCATCAGCGTGTATGCGGCGCGTTATGGCGTGGACATGGATTTGCTCACGCGCGGCGCGGGCTTTGGCTACATCGGCTCCACGCTCACTTCGTTGATCTACGCCAGCTTCACGTTCATCTTTTTCGCGCTCGAAGCCGCCGTGATGGCCTATGCGCTGGAGCTGGCGCTCGACATTCCGCCGCGCTGGGGCTACCTGATTTGCGCACTGGTGGTGATCCCGCTGGTCACGCACGGCGTGTCGGCCATCAGCCGCCTGCAGGTGTGGACGCAGCCGCTGTGGCTGGTGATGCTGGTGGTGCCGTTTGGGGTGGTGCTGATGCGCGATCCTGGTGCGTTTTCCGGTATTTCGCACTATGGTGGTGAATCCGCGCTAGGAAATCGCTTTCAACTGCCCATGTTTGGTGCGGCGCTGACGGTGGGCATTGCCCTCATCACCCAGATGGGGGAGCAGGCCGACTATTTGCGCTTCATGCCTGCACCCACGCCGGGCAGGCGCGGGCGCTGGTGGCTGGGCGTGCTGGTGGGCGGGCCCGGCTGGGTGGTGCTGGGTGTGCTCAAGATGCTGGGCGGGGCGCTGCTGGCCTACCTGGCCTTGAGCCATATGGTGCCGGTGGACCGGGCGGTAGACCCCAACCAGATGTACCTGGCGGCGTATGAATACGTCTTCCCCAACTACAGCTGGGCGGTGGCGGCCACGGCGCTGTTCGTGGTGGTGTCGCAGCTCAAGATCAATGTGACCAACGCCTATGCGGGGTCGCTGGCGTGGTCCAACTTTTTCTCGCGCCTGACGCACAGCCACCCGGGGCGGGTGGTGTGGGTGGTGTTCAACACGCTGATTGCCTTCATGCTGATGGAGATGAACGTGTTCCGCGCCATGGGCGAGGTGCTGGGGTTGTACTCCAACATCGCCATCGCCTGGATCATGTCGGTGGTGGCCGACCTGGTCATCAACAAGCCGCTGGGCCTGTCGCCCAAGGGCATTGAATTCAAGCGCGCGCACCTGTATGACATCAACCCGGTGGGCGTGGGGGCCATGGCGCTGGCGTCCAGCGTGTCCATCAGCGCGCACTTGGGGTTGTTTGGCCCGCTGCCGCAGGCGTTCTCGGCGGTGATTGCGATGGCCGTGGCTTTTGTCACCGCGCCGCTCATTGCCTGGGCCACCCAGGGCAAGTACTACATTGCCCGCCGCAGCGAGCCGGTACCCGACCCGGTACCTGATCCGGTGGCGGTGCCCATGCACGGGCCGGTCAGCGGCCAGGTCGGCACCGGCACCGGCACCGGTGGCGACGGTGGCAGCTATGTGCGCTACACCGTGCAGCGCTGCGTGATCTGCGAGCGCGAATACGAAGCCCCCGACATGGCCCAGTGCCCCGCCTACCGGGGCGCCATCTGCTCGCTGTGCTGCACGCTGGATGCCCGCTGCGGCGACCTGTGCAAGCCGCACGCCAGCATGGCGGTGCAATGGTCTGCCGCGCTGCGCTGGGTGCTACCGCGCGCGGTGTGGCGCTATCTGGACACGGGCCTGGGGCACTTTTTGCTGCTGATGCTGGTGATTGCCCCGCTGCTGGCCGCCGTGATGGGCCTGCTGTACCACCAAGAGCTCAACACCATCGCCCAGGCCATGACCGACACCGAAGTGCTGGCCGCCCCCGAGGTGGCGCTGCGCTCGGGCCTGCTCAAGGCGTATCTCGCGCTGCTGGTCATCTCGGGCATCGTGGCGTGGTGGCTGGTGCTGGCGCACAAAAGCCGCCAGGTGGCGCAAGAAGAATCCAACCGCCAGACCGGCCTGCTGGTGCGAGAAATTGACCTGCACCGCCAGACCGACGAAGCCCTGCAGACCGCCCGCAGCGTGGCCGAGCAAGCCCGCCAGGTGGCTGAAGAAGCCAAGCGCGCCGCCGACCAGGCCAACCAGGCCAAGAGCCGCTACATCAGCGCCATCAGCCACGAGATCCGCACGCCGCTGAACTCCATCCTGGGCTATGCGCAATTGATGGGCGAAGACCCTACGGTGCCTGCGCACCGCAAGCAGGCAGTGCATGTGATTCGCCGGGGGGGCGAGCATTTGCTTTCGCTCATCGAAGGCACGCTGGACATTGCCCGCATCGAATCAGGCAAGCTCACGCTCGATGTAGCGCCCATGCGCTTTGCCGATGGCCTGCACGAGATGGCCGGCCTGTTTGAATTGCAGGCCGCCGCCAAGGGCTTGGCCTTTGTGTTTGATGTGCAGGGCGTGATTCCCGAGGTGGTGCGCGCTGACGACAAGCGCCTGCGGCAAATCCTCATCAACTTGCTGGGCAACGCCATCAAGTTCACCGCGCAGGGCACCGTCACGCTGCGCGTGCGCTATGCCCGCGAAATGGCGCGCATCGATGTGCAGGACACGGGCCCCGGCCTGTCGGTGGATGAGATTGAGCGCATCTTCGAGCCCTTCACGCGCGGCGGCTCGGGCGGCAGCAGCGCCACAGCGGGCGCCCCCGGTGCGGGCCTGGGGCTGACCATTGCCAAGATGCTCACCGCGCTGATGGGCGGCGAGCTGACGGTGACCAGCCAGCCCGGCGTGGGCTCGGTCTTTCACGTCAAACTCTTTTTGCCCGAGGTGCATGCCGACGCGCTGGGCAAGCAGGGCGGTTGGGCCGCGCCTGCACTGCGGGCCCTGCGCGCGCCCAGGCCCCGCACCGGCTACGCGGGCGAGCGCCGCCGCATTCTGGTGGTAGACAACGAAGAGCCCGACCGCGAGCTGCTGCGCCAGTTGCTGGAGCCTTTAGGCTTTGAGCTGCGCCAAGCCGCCAGCGGCCACGATGCGCTGGACCTGCTGGCCACGGGCTACCGCCCCCACGCCATCTTCATGGACCTGGCCATGCCCGGGATTGACGGGTGGGAGACCATTCGGCGCATTCGCGCGCAGGGCTGGGCTGCGGCGACTGGTGGCGGTGCTGAAGACCCGCCCGACCATGGGCAGGAGGCAGGCGCCTGCATTGCCGTGGTCTCGGCCAACGCCTTTGACAAGACCCTGGAGAACGACGCGGGCATTCGCCCAGAGGACTTCATCGTCAAGCCTGTGCGCCACAGCGAATTGCTGGACTGGCTGGAGCGCCGGCTGGAGCTGGTGTGGCTGGATGACGCGCCTGCGGTGGCCCTTGTGCCCCAGCCGCCTGCCTTGCCAGCGTGGCAGCCCACAGCAGGCGGGCAGCGCCCCGGGCCGGTGCGCGACGTGCCGCAGGATGCGGGCGCTGCGGCATCTGCACCTCCTTCCCTATCTGCACCTTACTCAGCACCTTCATCGGCACCTTCATCTGCGGCGCCAGCCCCAGCCGGGCTGCGCACAGCACCGCCCGCAGCCGCGCTGGCCGATCTGGCGCAGTCCGTATCGCTGGGTTACTACCGGGGTATCCTCAACGCGCTGGCCGACATCGAGCGCCAGCACCCCGAGCATGCTGCCTTTGTGCTGCACATGCGGCAGTTGGCGCAGCAGTTCCAGTTCGACGCCATGGGCCAGATCCTGGAGCAAGAAGCCTCACCATGAACAGTCCCCCTCTGGCCCCCTCCATGCCGCCATCTCCCGCCCACATGCTCGACCGCGCCGACAGCGATGTGGTGCTGATCGTAGACGACGTGCCCGACAACCTGGCCGTGCTGCACGACGCACTCGACGAATCGGGCTACACCGTGCTGGTCGCCATGCATGGCGAGGCGGCCTTGCAGCGCGCTGCGCAGGCGTTGCCCGACATCGTGCTGCTCGACGCCATGATGCCCGGCATGGACGGTTTTGAAGTCGCGCGGCGCCTGAAGGCCAGCCCCGCCACCGCGCACATCCCCATCATCTTCATGACCGGCCTGACCGAGACCGAGCACCTGGTGGCCGCGTTAGAGGCCGGAGGCATCGACTACGTCACCAAGCCCATCAAACCGCGCGAGGTGATGGCCCGCATGCAGGTGCACCTGGGCGCCGCCCGCAAGGCCCGGCAAGACGCCGCCCAAGCCCGCGAGGCGCGCAACGCGCTCGACGCCTTTGGCTACGCCAGCATCACCGTGCGCGCGTCAGACGGCCGCATCGTCTGGCAAACCCCGCTGGCGCGGGAGCTGCTGCAAAGTTACTTTGGTGAGGTGGGGCCCGATGGCACACCCACTGCTTATGGCCAGTGGGCCCCCGAGCCCGTGCAGGCCTGGCTGCGCCGCCATGTGCTGGCCGACAACGCCGCCGAGCTGCTGGCCGCGTCGCTGGCCGAGCCACCGCGCCTGGCGGTAGAGCAGGGCGCGCGCCGCCTCACCTTTCGCCTGCACCAGCAGGCAGGCGACAGCGCGGGCGGCGGTGACTGGCTCATCGTGATGCGCGAGGTGTCTGACGCGAAGATCATCGAATCGATGAGCCTGTCCTTCAAGCTCACCGCCCGCGAGGCCGAGGTGCTGTACTGGGTGGTCAAGGGCAAGATCAACCGCGACATTGGTGACATCCTCGGTGCTAGCCCCGCCACCGTCAAAAAGCACCTGGAGCGCGTGTTTGCCAAGCTGGGGGTAGAGACGCGCACGGCGGCGGCAGGTATGACTATGAACCGGATTCGGCAGTTGCACCCGCAGTTTGAAGGATGAGTAGCAACGAGGCGGCTGAGGCCTCCTCGTGTGCCATTGGGATACCCTTGTACGCTATGGCTTGGTGCAGCGATTAGGGGTCAAGAAAACACCGGCTGCCTGGCACAGTCCGTAGTGGTATTCGACCGAAGGATTGAATATATTCCTCCAGATCACGGCCCTATACGACCCCTGTTCATCCACCTCCATCTCTTCAGTCCAGAACCAGTCTGAAGACGACGATGTGGCCTGTTTGCAGTTAACAAAGCCCTGGGCCTGGATGCCTCGGCCTGCGGGTTCATAGAGCCCTCTGTATTCACACGTGTCCAGTTCACTGTTGTAGCGACTCATGTAGAAGTTGCCGTTCTCCAGTTTGAAGGTCACTGTGGCAGGTATCAGGCTGCCGAAGGTGGACAAGGCATAGGAGATGGCATAGCGGCCCTCACGGTTGAAGCGGGCCGTGTGGTCTTCGTATTGAAACCGAGTCATTCTTGCGGGTGCTTCGCCGGGAAGCGTCACACTGGCCGTCGTGGCAGTGTAAAAGGCAATGGAGATACTGCCAACCACCTTGCGCACCTGTCCATCCCTGACGGGGGCTCCCAGCGCTTTTCCTCCTTGGAACTCGACCAATTCAGCGGTGAATGTGCCATCGTCCTGCCGGGGCCCGCTGGCCTGAAGGAACATGGACGAGCCATCTTCCCGATAACCAAAGTAAGTCACGATCAGATTGCGCCCGCCCTGAGCGTCAATTTGCAGACCACGCCCTGGCTTTCCGGTGACCTCTCCATTGACGGCCCACATGCCCGACTCTGGCTGGAGAGCCTGTGCCGTGATCGGTGCGAGCAAGGCGGTGCTTGCGGCAAGGAGAACTGCAATCGAGTGACGGGCTTTGAACATAAGGTTGTGGTGTTTGAACGAGCCAACGAAGGGCTATGAGGGTTGGGCAAATGGGGCTGTGCCTATGTCTCTCAGTCATATCAAGCTGGAGGCTGATGCGCATGAGGCGTTTTGCAAAGCCATGGCTTAATTGTCAAATGATTGTTTCACAAGGAGGCTTGATTGGCTACCTGGACCGTGCTCGCTCCAGTTCTGCATCGTTCATCTTCGATCGCCTTGCGATGCCTTTTCACCTCGCGTCTTCATGCTGCGGTGTCTTGGTGCGACCTTGTGGCCCATAGTGGGAGCGTTTGCTGCCTCGCACTGGGGCGGGAGTGTCTCGTCGCGAAAAGATTGTCTGTCTTTCCTATCTGGGTCTAAGGCCCGTCTATGAAGCGCAATAAGCTATCTTTTTTATAGTGAAAGAAGATGTTTTGCAAGGACGGAACGCTCCCAGGGCATGTGCCTTTGCTCCGCACAGAAGGGAAAAGGAGGCAACATGGGTTTCTGCCTCCTCAGCCGAATTACATTGGGGCCCTTGCCTCGCTTGATCTACCCACCGCTGAAGGACCCCGCCGCATGCGCCAAGTCATTGCCCATCTGGAAGCTTCCAAAATCCGTGAAATCGCCAACGCTGGCATGGGGCGCAAAGACGTGCTGGCCTTCTGGTTTGGCGAGAGCGATGAAGTCACCCCCGGCTTGATCCGCCGCGCTGCCATCGAGTCGCTGGAAAGCGGCGAAACCTTCTATTCGCAGAACTGCGGCCTGCCCGAGCTGCGCGAATCGCTGGCGCAGTACATGGGGGAGTCGCATCCCACGGCAGGCGTGGCTGCAGGCCGCATCGTGGTCACCTCGGGCGGGGTCAGCGCGTTGATGCTGGCGGTGCAGGCGCTGGTGGATGCAGGCGATGAGGTCGTCATCGTCACGCCCGTGTGGCCCAACCTGGTGGCGCAGCCCACGATCATGGGGGCGCAGGTGCGCTGCGTGCCGCTGCGGCCGCAGGGCGGTGCCTGGGGGCTGGACCTGCCCGCGCTGCTGGGCGCCATCACGGTGCGCACCAGGCTGCTCATCGTCAACGCGCCCAACAACCCCACGGGCTGGACGCTCACGCGCGACGAGCAGCAGCAAATCCTGGCGCATTGCCGCAGCACCGGCACCTGGATCCTGGCCGACGAGGTCTACGAAAAGCTCTACTACGAGCCCACCGTCCACGGCTGCGCGCCCAGCTTCCTCGACGTGGCCTCGCCCGACGATCGTCTGCTGGTGGCGCACAGCTTTTCCAAAAGCTTTTTGATGACCGGCTGGCGCCTAGGGTGGCTGGTGCTGCCTGAGGCGCTGGTCGATGCCATGGGCAAGCTGATTGAGTTCAACACCTCGTGCGCCAGCGTGTTCACCCAGCGCGCGGCACTGGCCGCGCTGGCCTACCGCAAAGAGATCACGCCGCGCGTGGTGGCGCATTTCAAAACCTGCCGCGACACCTTGGTGCCCTTGCTGGCGGCCATTCCTGGCGTGCAGGTGGCTGCGGCACATGGCGGCATGTATGCGTTTTTTCGGCTCGAAGGGTTTGATGACTCCATGGCCGTTGCTAAGCGCCTGGTGGCCGAGGCTGGTCTGGGCCTTGCCCCCGGCGATGCCTTCGGCCCCGAGGCCCAGGGCTGGCTGCGCTGGTGTTTTGCTTCCAAGGATGTGGGGCGGCTGGTTGAGGGCGTGCGTCGCCTGCGCGAATGGCTCGAGCGTGAGCGGCAGCTTGCCCCCTGACAAAGTGGCCCTGGTGCTGTGAATGCAGGCCTCAGGTTCTCAGGGCGCGTGCTGGACTCTGGTTGCCCGCTTGTATCGTCCCCAGGGATCTTCTTGCAGCGGGTCTTTGGACCCTTGGATTCGCTCATTGCGCTGAGGCAACCAGCGCAATAAGGTTGGTTTGTGCAACAAAGCCGATTGAAGAGCGTTTAGGACGTCGCCGCTTCGAGATGTCGCCAGTACTGATTGGCGGCGGCCACGGTCTGGAAGTTGATGGCGATGACCTGGGAGGCTGCGGTCAGGCCATTGGCATCGTTGGCATATTCCGGGCGCAATTTCTTGAGCACATCGGTGTCCGGTTGGGTGGTTTTGACACCGCGTCGGCTCAGGGTGACGGCCAGCGCAAACCCCTCTTGGGGATTGGCGGTGATCAGGGTGGGAAGCCAGAGGTCGCTCATAGGGTGCTCCTTGTGTAGGGGGGTGGTCTGCGTTCAGTTCAGTGCTTCGGTGGGGCCGAAGAACTCAAAGTGGCGCCGCTCGGTGGGGAGTCCGTGGTCAGCCAGCGCCCGGTTGATGCACTGCATGAAGGGCTTGGGGCCGAGGAAGTAGGCATCGGCGTCTGCCGGCACCCATTGCTGGATGTGCGCCAGGCTGGGGCGGCCGCAGGCAACGCCTTCGGTGGCGCCTTCCTCATAGGCCAGGTGCAGCTTGAGGCGCGGGTACTTGCGCGCCCAGGCAGCGAGTGTTTCCTTGAACGCATGCACCTCGGGGTTGCGTGCGTAGTGAATAAACACAACATCCCGCTCACCTTGCTCCAACGCTGTTTCTGCCATGGCCAAGGTGGGGGTAATGCCCACGCCGCCGCTGATCAGGGCCAGAGGTGCGGTGCCCGCCCCCAGCACAAACTCGCCGGCGGGTGGAAACACATCGAGCACCACGCCTACCTCGACTTGCTTGTGCAGGTAATTGGATACCACGCCATCGGGCTCGCGCTTGACGCTGATGCGCAGGGTGCGGCCATCTGCCTTTTGGGAGAGTGAGTAGTTGCGACGCACTTCCTGGCCGTTGATGAGCAACTTGAGGCCCAGGTACTGGCCGGGCTGGTAGTTCAGCACCGCGCCACCATCGACCGGGGCGAGCACGAAGGAGGTGATCTCAGTGCTTTCCACCTTCTTCTCCATCACCGCAAACTGGCGCGCACCGCGCCATCCGCCGGGCGCAGCGGCGTTTTGGGCGTATTGCGCACTCTCTGCGCCGATCAAGATGTTGGCGAGTTGCCAGTAGGCGGCGCCCCAGGCCTCGATCACCGCGTCGGTGGCAATGGCGTCGCCCAGGACCTCGCGGATGGCGCGCAGCAAGCAAGTGCCCACCATGGGGTAGTGCTCCGGCAGTATTTGCAGCGACACGTGCTTCTGGATGATTTGCGCGGGCAGTTGGCCCAAAGCGCCCAAGTTGTCGATATGGCGTGCGTACTTCAGCACCGCATTGGCCAAGGCGCGGGCTTGGGTGCCTTGTTGCTGGTGCGTCTGATTGAACAGGGGGCGAACTTCCGGGTACTCGCTCATCAAGACTTGGTAAAAGTGGGTGGTAAGCGCCTCGCCGCCCGTCTCCAGCAGCGGGACGGTGGCTTTGATGATGGCGGTATGTTCAGTGCTCAGCATGTGCTTTCTTTCTTGTGGATGTTCGGGGTTGGTGGGGACTGATCAATGGCGGCGCGGGTTGTGGTCATAGAACTCGATACAGACCTTGACGGCTCCCACCGGCTCCACAAAATGCGGGCTCAGCGGCGTCACATAGCCCGGCGTCTGCGCATCGAGAAGCTCGACGTTTCCGGTGTCCAGGTGGGTCAGCCGGAGGCTGCCTTCTTTCACGCGGATCACGCCCCACACGTCTTTGGCCGTGTTGTGTTCTTTCTGGAGAGCGGCCGGCAAGTTGTCCTGGGTGAAATCCGCCGTCACGCGGTAAGGGCCGGCTTCTTGGGGAGTCAGCTCTGTCGTGCTGGCATGCCATGGGTAGGGCGAAGGGTTGCCTGCAGGGCTTGCCCCGCCGAGCTCTGCGGCCAGGCTGTGGTTCACGTCGCGGTGGTGGGCTTCATCGGCGCGCACCGCCAGCACGACATCGCGCAAGGTGGCCGACGGGGGCAAGCCCCAGTACTGGCGGGCAATCGCCGGTGCCGGGATATTGGCAACCCGGCCCGCATCGATCTCCTCAAGGTAGAGCGTGTAGCTGACCACCGCCTCCTCCTCAAAGTAGCCCACCAAGCGGTGCGCTGTGCGGGGGCTGATGAGGTACAGCAGCGAAAAGCCGAGGTAGAAAACCCACTGCACGGTCAGGATCACCACGCGCTCGAACAAGGTAGGTTGCGCCACTTCGATGAAGGTCATCAAGTGCATGCGCTCGTTCTCGGCCTCTTCCATCAGGGTACGGATCCAACCTTTGTCGTTCTCCATCCGGCGCAGGCAACGCAGGTGGGTGAGCGTGGCGCCCACCATGCCGGGCACGGCGGCTACGGTCTCCAGAACGATGGCGCGGTGTCCATAGCGTTTGGCAAAAAAGGTATCGGCACACCAGCGCAGCAACTTGGTCACAGCCAGTGCAAAGCGGTCGGATGCAGCACCGGGCGCATGGTGAACAGACAGGTCAATGGGGGGCGTAGAAAAAGACATGGGGGCTCCGGGGTGACGATGGGTTTTGTTGGGGGGTGGCTGTGGGGTGCGGAAGGGGCGAAGGGCTAAGGCGCTGTGTTGGAATCAAACAATGCAAATTGCAAGCTGGTGGCGATCTGGCTGGCCTTGTGGACAAACAACCTGGCCTGCTCTGGCGAAAACAACTCATGGGTGGTCTGCGTCCACAGCTCCAGCCAGCGGGTAAACATGGCGGGGGTGAGCACATCCAGATGCTTGGCATGCATTTGCACCGGCTTGCCGTGGTAGCGGCCGGACGACAGCATCACAGAAGACCAAAAGGCGTTCATGTGGCCGAGGTGCTCTGCCCAGTGCCCTTCGGGTATTGCGCGGGCAAACACCGGGCCCAGCGACTCGTCTTCCCGAACGCGGGCATAAAAAGTAGCAATCAAGGTCGAAATGCCGGCCTCGTCCAGGGCTAGAGGCGGACATGTTTCAGCAATAAGCATCACAAGCCTCGTTAAATGATGTATCTTGGATGCCAGTTTATCGAGGAATCTATAAACATGCAAATGAAATACTTGTTTAATTGGAGGCTACGGTGCGCCTGACCCAGTTTTCTGACTTCGCCGTTCGCGTCATGCTCTACCTGGCTGCCCACACGGAGCGGCTGTGTTCCGTGGGGGAGATCGCGGGTGCCTATGAAATCTCTGACAACCACTTGATGAAGGTTGTCAGCAAGCTCGCGGCCGAGGGCTATATCAAATCCGTCCGGGGCCGCAACGGTGGCATCCGGCTGGGCAGGCCCGCTACCGAGATCAACATAGGCAAACTCATTCGCTACACCGAGGGGCACATAGACCTGGTGGGCTGTGCGCAATGCAAACTCAACGGGGTTTGCAACCTTCCGGGTCCGCTGGACCTAGCGCTCGCCGCGTTCTTCGCCGTGCTGGAGCGCTACTCGTTGGCCGACGTTCTGGGCACACAAGATGGCATGCGCATGCTGCGGCAACTAGCGATCGTTTCTCGCTCGGACAACTCCACCACGGTGACTCCGATCAGGACGCGTTTGAAACCTGGATAAACGGATGTGATCACCAAGGTCCGTACTCGCGTTGTGGAACTTCATCGGCTTTTCTGCACAAACCCAAAAAAGGCTGAAACAACCCAAATCCCAGGTCAAGCTATGCCAAAGCGGGGGCAGATACAGCTATTGATCCGGCCTCCAGTCATTTGGATTTTTGAAGCCTGTCATCATCAGTTCAGTGATGAACGCAAGCGACCTGAGAAGTATGTCCAAAGCGGCTCGCCACCAGCGTTGGGTGCTGGTCATCCGATTGCGCAAGGCGGGCCAAACGCTTGATGAGATTGCGCAACAGAGGGGGAGGACGGATGTGTTCAGCATTTGCAAGCGCTATGAGCAGCACGGAGCGAAAGCGCTGCCCGATACGCTGGGCGGAAGCGGATTGGGCGGCAAGCGGCCGCCCAGCGCCCAGCAAAAAGTACAGGTTCAGAAGCTGATCACGGAGAAGTCAGCGGATCAACCCAAGATGCCTTGCGCGTTGTGGGCACGCTGTGCCGTGGCGCAGTTGATCGAGCAGCGCTTTGGCTTCAAGAGGCAAGTACGCACCATGGGAAGTATCTAGCCCGCTGGGGCTTCACACCGCAAAAGCGCATGAAGAAGGCTTGCGGGCAATCGCCTGCAGCGGTCAAGAAATGGCACGAAGAGGACTACCCCGTCATTGCGGCAGCGGCCAAGGCTGAGGGAACCGAGATTCAATGGGGGGCCGAAAGCGGCCTGCGCAGTGACGATGTGCGCGGTCACGGCTTCGCCCCCACGGGCCAGATGGCTGAGCATGCGGATGCGATTCAGGTGTTCTATCTGCCAAGCTACAGCGCAGAGCTGGGCCCCGATGAAATGGCCAATGCTGACATTCAGCAGGCGGTCACGAAACTGGCGCCAGCCCGCGCGAAGCTGCAGTGGGTCAAAGCCACTTTCCGTGATCTACGCAGTGAGCAACGTCAGTTCGAGAGGATTCGAAAATACTCCCAGCATGATCCGGTTCGCTATGCCGCTTGATTCAACTTCACTGATGCCGGATCAACAACACCAGCCTGAAACTCATCCATCTGGCGTTCCTGGCGAAGTTGCCCAAAAGATTCTGAACAAGCTCTTAGCTATTGGGAGTGCTTGCAACAACGCAGACCGCCCGAGGCTGCCGATGCACACGGCTCGGCGATGCGCGCAGAGGGGCTTGAGGCCCCGTGCAGAGTCCACTTTGCCATCGGGCATTGTTTGTAACAAAAAGTGACTACACTCGCGCTCTCTTTCGCCCTTTTTGTGTCCTGTGTGACTTGATGCCTTCCCTTGATCTGCGTTCGCTGGCTGCCATGTCCGGCATCATGGCTGTGGTGCTGGGCTTGGTGCTGCTCGGGGTGCGCGCGAATTTTCCTGCGTCTATCCGGGGCCTGCGCTTTTGGGGGTTGGCGCCGCTGCTGTGCGCGTCGTCCACGGTGCTTTTTGTGCTCAACGGCTTGTTGCCCAACTGGCTGTTGGTGCTGGCGGGCAATGGGTTGTTGATGACCGGGTTTGCCTTTTTTCTGTTTGGCAGCCAGCGCTTCTTTGGCCAGCCCGTGGCATGGCGGCGGTGGGGCATGGTGGCCGTCGGCGCGCTGTCCCTCATGGCGGTGTTTTTGTGGGTGCAGCCAGACTACCGAGTGCGCGTGTTGATCTTCACCAGCACCCTGGCACTGATCTGCGTGGCCCATGTGCGCTTGTTGCTGCGCCACGGCCATGGGTTCTCCAGCCGCCTGGCTGCCGGGGTGCTGACTGCCCAGGCACTGGTGTTGTTGGCGCGTGGGGTGTCGTCGTTGTGGCTGGACAGCGCGGACTCTGACCGCTTTGCCCCCTCGCTGGCCCAGGCCGCTTACTTGGGCACTTTCAGCTTTTCGGTGTTGCTCGTCAGCGTGGGGGTGTTGCTGATGGCCAGTGAGCGCGTGCGCTCGGAGTTTGAGCACCTGGCCACGCACGACAGCCTGACCGGCGCGCTGGTGCGCCGCGCCTGGATGGAGTTGGCTGCCTCGGAGATGCAGCGTTGGCAGCGTTACCAGCAGCCGTTTGCCATCGGCATGCTGGACGTGGACCACTTCAAGCAGATCAACGACACGCACGGCCACCCCATGGGAGATGCCGTGCTGCGCGACTTGGCAGGCCAAGTGCGCGCAGCCCTGCGCAGTGCAGACCGCTTGGGGCGCTACGGTGGCGAAGAGTTCGTGGTGCTGATGCCGGGCACCGACCTGGCAGCCGCCCAGGTGGTGGCCGAGCGGGTGGCTGCCACTGTGCGCAGCGCAGCACCCTTGGCGGATGCCCCTCGCTGTACCGTCAGCATCGGGGTAGCTGCTGTGCAGGCAGGCGACACCACGTTCGAGTTGCTGCTGGCGCGTGCAGATGCGGCCTTGTACCAGGCCAAATCCAGCGGGCGCGACCGGGTGGTAGTGGCCCCGGCAGATGTGGTGATTTTTTAAGCCAAATAGGCCTTTGGCGCTTTGAAATAGAGCGCTGGCAGCTATAAAAAATATAGCTTCTTGCGTTTTTTAGGGCGGCGTGTGCGCTTCAGCCCTTGCCAGGGCGTTTGGAGCCCAGCCAGCGCCGGGCCACCCACGCTGCTGCGCTCACCACCATGCCCGCCACGCACAGCCCGTGCAGGGTGGACAGCGACACCCAGGCGTACAGGCCATTGGCGTCAGACCATGGCGCCCAGGGCGTGATGTCGGCGTGCATCACGCTGTCCAGCACCACATGCGACCAGGTGCCTGCCAGGGCGCTGATCCACACCGTGCGAGGCCGCCACTGCTCGCCCTCGCTCAGCCATGCCACGCGGTGGTGCTGCACCTCCTGGTTCCAGCGCCGCAGCAACGGGCGGCACAGCCAGGGCGCCAGCGCGGCCGTGGCCAGCGCGATGGGCACAGCGCCCAGGTAGGTGTGCGTGGGGCCATGCAGCACGGCCGCGCCGCGCAGCATGCCCACCAGCGGCTCAATGTCCATCGCCACCTGGGCAATGCCGAAGGTGAGCACGCTGAAGTGGCGCCCGGCCACGGCCTTGAGGGCCAGGCCTGCGCCCATGTGGAAAGGGGTAAAGGGCATGGGATTGCAGGGCTGAAGGGATGCCGTCAGACGGCGGTGTGCCACTGCAGCCCATGGGGCAGGGCGGCTGGGCCAAACACAAAATGCAGCACCCGCCTGCGGCCCGTGCCCGTGGATTTGGACGAGGCGTGTACCAGCAGCGGGCGCATCAGCAGCGCAGCCCCTGCGGGTGCGGTACACACCGCCTCTGTGCCCTGTTGGCGCAGGGAAGCCATGGCGGCGGGCGACAGGTGGCCTTGGGTGTGCGTGCCGGGCAGCACGCGCAGCGGCCCGTCGCAGGGCCCGCAGTCATCCAGGTGCAGCCGCACTGCCACCATGTGCGCCAGCCACGCGGCGGGTGGCTGCACAAACCAATGCCCCTCCTTGGCCGACCAGCCTTGCCAGCCGGGCGTGGCCACCTGCTGGGCCACCGGCACGCTCAGGTCCTGGTGCGGGGCCACCAGCCAGTTGCGGTGGGCGGTTTTTTCAAAATAGGTGCACTGCACGGCCCGCGCATCGGCGGGCAGGCAGGCGGCGATGGCCGGGTGCTCGCGCAGCTGTTGGGCCAGGGCGGCGCACCAGGGCTGCGCCAGCATGTTGCGCGTGCCGCCCGAGAGGGTGTGGGCGGCCGCTTCGTCCCGGCTCGCCATCGCGGCCAGTGCCTGGCATTGCGGGGCTGGCACGGCGTCTTCCACCAAGGCATACCCGTGCGCCGTAAACGTTTGGGCGGCAGTGCTGCAGCCCGGCGTGCCCAGGCCCTGCTTACTTGGGCTGCCCGCCATCCGAAATCCGCCGTGCATACACCGCCAGCACGATGCGCTCGGAATGCACCAGGTACTCGTTGAGCGCGGCAGACGCCTCTTGCAGCTTGCCAGCCTCGAACAGCTCCAGGATGTTCACGTTCATCTCCACATACGGCATGTGCAGAAATTCCGGGTCGTTGAGCAGGCCAAAGGCCAGCCGCAGCTCGGCCAGCAGGTGCGAGAAGACCACGTTCAGGCGCTCGCTGTCGGCTAGCTCCACGATGGCCATGTGGAACTCCATGTTGGCCGTGCCTACCCCTTGCCAGTCGCCCGCGTCACGGCAGCGCTGGGCCATCTCCACCGCGTCTCGCAGGTGCTTTTTGGCGGGGTGGCGGGGGTAGGCCTGTGCCAGGGCCTGGCACTCAATCAGTCGGCGCACCCGGTAGATGTCGATGATGGACGCGATGCTGGGGATGGCCACAAACACGCCCCGGTTGGGCTCGTGCTTGAGCAACCCCTCCTTGGTCAGCAGTCGGAACACCTCGCGCAGGGTGTTGCGCGATATCTCCAGGCTCTCGCTCAGGGCCGCTTCGGACAGGCGCTGGCCCGGCGTGAACTCCCCGTGCACGATCTTCTGGCGGATCAGCTCCGCCATGCGGTCATTCAGTGTTTGGGGGTTGCTCAGTTCTGACTTCATGTCCGGATGGTAAGGGGAAAGAAGCCCAGCAACCGCGCACTTTGGGGGCCCCTTTGGCGCATTTGCTGGGCCTCTCCTGCACCCGCCGGGCGGGCCCATCGGAGAGGCGCGCAGCGGCTTCTGGCGTCCCAAACCCCATGGTTTATGCGGAAACCGAGGGTTTTTACCGAGGGTGGGTGTGTTGCTTTGTTGGGCAAAATCGACAAATCGTAAAACAACGATATATTTTTTGTTCAACAAAAATTATTAGATTACCACTCAATAGTGCATGTTTTGTTCGTTGATGTGGCATGCAAGTTGCATGGCGAGAGGCAGCTGGCTGTGTGCTGAGGACTTTGGGGTCTGCACGCAGCGGCAGAGGAAAAGTGCGCGCAGTGGTGCCTGTGCCCTGGTTCAGGGGGGCAGTGCTGTGCAGGTTGTTTGTGTGTTCAATGAAAGATCAACATGCTTAGTGACGTCAATCTGTGGCCGCTCATCGGGGTGGCCATCATCATCGTGGGCTTTGTCCTGCGGTTTAACCCCATGCTGGTCGTGATCGTCACGGCCGTGGGCACCGCCCTGGCAGCCGGGTTTCCCATCGACAAAATCCTGGCCACCATCGGCACGGGCTTTATCAAGACGCGCAACCTGCCGCTCATCATCTTGCTGCCCCTGGCGGTGATTGGCCTGCTCGAGCGCCACGGCCTGCGCCAGCACGCGCAAAACTGGATCAGCTCCATCAAGTCAGCCACCGCAGGCCGCCTGCTCATCGTGTACCTGGCTGCGCGCCAGCTCACCGCTGCCATTGGCCTGACCAGCTTGGGTGGCCACCCGCAAATGGTGCGCCCACTGCTGGCGCCCATGGCCGAAGGCGCCACCGAGGCGCGCTACGGCACGCTGCCTGAGCGCATTCGCCACAAGCTGCGCGCCTTCTCGGCTGCCACAGACAACGTGGGCCTGTTCTTTGGCGAGGACATCTTCGTCGCCTTCGGTGCCATTGTGCTGATGACGACCTTCCTGCACGAAGCGGGCATTGATGTAGAGCCGCTGCACGTCGCTTTCTGGGGCATCCCCACCGCCATCTGCGCGTTTGCCATCCACGCCTGGCGCCTGTACCGCCTGGACGGTGTGCTGGCCCGTGAGCTGAAGGCCGAGGGCATCGAGCCGTTGTCCGCTGCTGCGGCTTCTTCCAACAAAGCTGCCTGAGGAGTGCCGCGATGATTCTCTCCATCCAATACCTGTACTACCTGGTGGGCGCCGTGCTGGCCCTCACGTCCATTGCCACCTTCACCGATGGCAGCAACCCCAAGCGCGTGAGCAGCGGCTTGTTCTGGGGCCTGTATGCCCTGGTGTTCCTGGTGGGCGACCAGCTGCCGCCGCTGTGGGTGGGCGTGGGTGCCGTGGCCATGGCGCTGATTGCGGGCTTTGGCGGCGTGGCCGGTGGCCAGCACAAAAGCCCCAGCGTGGCCGAATACGCGGCCAGCGCCAAGCGCCTGGGCAACAAGCTGTTTGCCCCAGCCCTGGCGATTCCGCTGGTCACCATGATCGGTACCCTGTCGGCCAAGCACTTGTCGATAGGCGGCGTGCCGCTGCTGGACCCCAAGAACACCACGCTGGTGAGCTTGGGCGTGGGCTGCGTCCTGTCGCTGGCGCTGGTGTGCTGGCTGACGCGTGAAACCCCTGCACAAGGCATGCGCGAATCGCGCCGCCTGACCGACGCGCTGGGCTGGGCCCTGGTGCTGCCGCAAATGCTGGGCATGCTGGGCCTGGTGTTCTCGGACGCCGGTGTGGGCAAGGCCGTGGCCTACGTCACCACCACCTACATCAACATGGACCTGCGCTTTGTGGCGGTGGCCGTGTACGTGGTGGGCATGGCGCTGTTCACCATCATCATGGGCAACGGGTTTGCCGCCTTCCCGGTGATGACGGGCGGTGTGGGCGTGCCCGTGCTGGTGGGCGTGTACCACGGTGACCCCGCCGTGATGGCGGCCATTGGCATGCTGTCGGGCTATTGCGGCACACTCCTGACGCCGATGGCGGCCAACTTCAACATCGTGCCTGCCGCGCTGCTGGAGCTGCCGGACAAGAACGCCGTCATCCGCGCCCAGGTGCCCACGGCCCTGGCACTGCTCACGGCCAACGTGTTTTTGCTGTACTTCCTGATGTTCCGTTAACCCCAGTTAACCCCCAGTTAACCCCCAACTAACCCCAAGGAAACGCCATGACGCAGAACGTCCTGCTCACCGGCTTTGAGCCGTTTGACAAAGACCCGCTCAATCCCTCGTGGGAAGTGGCCCGCGCGCTGGACGGCTGGCAGCCTGCTGCGATGGACGGTGCTTGCACCGTGCGCGCCGTGCAGCTGCCCTGCGTCTTTGGCGATGCCATCGCCCGCCTGGAGCAGGCGGTTGCGCAGTGGCAGCCCACACTGGTGATCTGCCTGGGCCTGGCCGGTGGGCGCACCGAGATCACGCCCGAGCGCGTGGCCATCAACGTGGACGACGCCCGCATCCCCGACAACGCCGGGCGCCAGCCGGTGGACACGGCGGTGCACGCCGGTGGCCCGGCCGCGTATTTCAGCACCTTGCCCATCAAGGCCATGGTGCGCGACATGCGGGCCCAGGGCGTGCCCGCTGCGGTGTCCAACACCGCAGGCACCTTTGTGTGCAACCACATCTTCTATGCGCTGATGCACCACCTGGCCACGGGGACAGGGGGCGTACGTGGTGGCTTTATCCATGTGCCTACCTTGCCCGAGCTGGCGGCATTGCACCCCGGCATGCCCAGCATGGCCTTGGCCACACAGGTACGCGGCTTGCAAGTGGCCATTGAAACCGCATTGGCCCACCAGACCGATGTGCGCGAAGTCGGTGGCGCGCTGCATTGACATGGGGTCCGCATTTTTTGACGAAGCTGGCCGCGCGCAAGGCACGCGGCAGCACCTGGAGAACACGATGACAACGATGGACCTCAACAGCGATCTGGGTGAAAGCCTGGGCGCATGGTCGATGGGCGACGACGCCGCCATGCTGGAGATTGTCAGCAGCGCCAATGTGGCCTGCGGCTTCCATGCGGGTGACCCTGTCGGCATATTGCAAACCCTGCGCGCCGCCGCAGCGCGCGGCGTGGTGGTGGGCGCCCACGTGGCCTACCCAGACCTCAAGGGCTTTGGCCGTCGCAGCATGGACATCTCCAGCGCCGAGCTGGTGGCCGATGTGATCTACCAGATTGGTGCTCTGCAAGGGCTGGCGGCGGCGGCTGGCACTGCGGTGCGCTATGTCAAGCCCCACGGCGCGCTCTACAACACCATCGCGCACGATGCGCGCCAGGCCGAGGACGTGATCACCGCCCTTCGCACCATCAACCCGCAGTTGACCCTGGTGGCCCTGGCCGGATCGCCCCTGGTGCAGTGGGCCCGCGATGCGGGCCTGCGCGTGGTGTCCGAAGCATTTGCCGACCGCGCCTACACCCCGCAGGGCGCGCTGGTGTCGCGCCGCGAAAAAGGCGCCGTGCTGCACGACCCCGAAGTGATCGCCCAGCGCATGGTGCGCCTGGTGCGCGAGGGCGTGGTCGAGGCCATCGACGGCAGCACCGTGCGCATCGAGGCCGACTCGATCTGCGTGCACGGCGACAGCCCTGACGCCGTGGGCATTGCACGAGAGCTGCGCAAGCGCTTTGACGCCGATGGCATCAATATCGCTTCGTTCATGGCTCCATTCATGGCCCCTTCCATGGCCGCTGTCCAGGGGTAAGGCGGCATGCGTTTCTTGCCCGTCACCCTCAATTCGCTGCTCGTCGAGCTGGCCGACCTGGACGAAACCCTGGCGCTGCTGGCCTCGCTGCAGCACACCCCGCTGGCCGGTGTGGAAGAACTGGTCCCCGCTGCGCGGACCATCCTGGTGCGCTACCGCCCCTCGGCCACCAGTGCCGCCACGCTGGTGCAACACATTGCCCAGCGCGACCTGTCGCAGCGCGCTGAGCGCAGCGATACCTTGGTCGAAATCCCGGTGCATTACCACGGCGAAGACCTGGCCGAGGTGGCGCAGATTCTGGGCATCACTCCCGAGGAAGTGGTGCGCCGCCACACGGGCAGCGAGTACACCGTGGCCTTCACCGGCTTTGCGCCCGGCTTTGCCTACCTGAGCGGCGGCCACCCCAGCCTGAACGTGCCGCGCCGCAGCACCCCGCGCACCCGCTTGCCTGCGGGCTCTGTGGGGCTAGCGGGCACCTTCAGCGGGGTGTACCCGCAGGCCAGCCCGGGCGGGTGGCAAATCATCGGCACTACGCCCGAGGCCATGTGGGACATTGCCCGCGCACAGCCCGCCTTGCTGCAGCCGGGCTACCGTGTGCGCTTTGTGGATATTGCTACCAAATCAATAGCTGCTAGCGCTTATTCAGCGGGCGCTGCAGGCCAAAAAGACCTTAAACCCTCTGGCCGCACGCAGCAAAGCCTTGGCGCAGAGCAGGCCGCGTTGCAGGTGCGCGCCACCGGGCTGCTCACCGTCTTCCAAGACCTGGGCCGCCACGGCCAAGCAGGGCAGGGCGTGTCGGCATCGGGGGCCATGGACCAGGCCGCCCTCAAGGCCGCCAACCGCTTGGTGGGCAATGCCAGCCACCTGGCCGCGCTGGAGACCGTGGGCGGTGGCCTGCAGTTGCGCAGCGTGGGTGAGAACGTGGTGGCCGTCACCGGTGCCGATGCCGTGCTGACGCTGACCACGGCCTCTGGGCAGCGCTGGCCCATGTCGCGCTACGCGCCCGTGGCCCTGGCCGATGGCGACACCCTGGCTGTGGGCCAGCCCACCGCAGGCGCGCGCTGCTATGTGGCCGTGCGCGGCGGCTTTGCTGAAGCACCAGTGATGGGCAGCTGCGCCACCGACACCCTGGCCCATGTCGGCCCCGCCCCTGTGGCGGTGGGCGACTGGCTGGGTGTGTGCCCAGCCCCTGCCACCAGCGTGGTGGCAGCGCCCGAGCTGCCGCCCGCCTATCTGCCCACGTTAGAACACGAAGTGGTGCTGGACGTGGTGATGGGCCCGCGCACCGATTGGTTCACGCCCGAGGCCATCGCCCGCTTTGCAGCCCAGCGCTGGCAGGTCACGCCCCAATCCAACCGCGTGGGCCTGCGCCTGGCGGGCGAGGTGCCGCTAAACCGCGCCATCACCGGCGAGCTGCCCAGCGAAGGCACAGCCCTGGGTGCCCTGCAGGTGCCGCCCAGCGGCCAGCCCGTGCTGTTTTTGGCCGACCACCCGCTCACCGGCGGCTACCCGGTCATCGGCGGCGTGGCGCCGTACCACCTCGACCGCGCAGGGCAGATCCCTGTGGGCGCGTGGCTGCGGTTCAACCCGATCCAGCCGTTTGCAGAGCTTGCGCCTTGATTGTTCGTGCCGTTGGTTGCACTTTCAAAGAACACCGGAACATTGATATGAAAAAAGTTTTGATCGCCAACCGAGGCGAGATCGCCGTCCGCATCGCCCGCGCCTGTGCCGACTACGGCGTGCAGTCCGTCGCCGTATACGCCAATGCCGACATCGATGCACTGCATACCCGCATGTGCGATGAAGCCTATGGCCTCGATGGCGACCGCCCCGCAGACACCTACCTCAACGTCGAAAAGCTCCTGGCCATTGCCAAAAAGAGCAGCGCTGATGCCGTGCACCCCGGCTACGGCTTCCTCTCGGAAAACGCCGCCTTTGCCCAGGCCGTGATCGATGCGGGCCTGGCCTGGATTGGCCCTCGCCCTGCCACCATTGCCCAACTGGGCGACAAGGTGTCTGCACGCAAGATTGCACTGCAAGTGGGCGCGCCGCTGGTGGCGGGCACGCCCGACCCGGTGAAGGACGCGAGCGAAGTACTGGCCTTTGCTGAGAAGAACGGCTTGCCCATCATCATCAAGGCCGCCTTTGGTGGCGGCGGGCGCGGCATGAAGATCGCCTGGCGCATGGACGAAGTGGCCGAGCTGTTCGAATCCGCCGTGCGCGAAGCCGTCACCGCCTTTGGCCGGGGCGAATGCTTTGTGGAGCAGTTCCTCGACAAGCCCCGCCACATCGAGGCCCAGGTGCTGGCTGACACCCATGGCAACGTGGTGGTGCTGGGCACGCGCGACTGCTCGCTGCAGCGGCGCAACCAGAAGCTGGTGGAAGAGGCCCCCGCGCCGTTTTTGAGCGACGCCCAGCGCGAACGCATCCACACCGCCGCACGCGACATCTGCGCTGCGGCAGGCTATGTGAGCGCGGGCACGGTGGAATTTTTGCTGAGCCAAAGCGGCGCCATCTCGTTCCTGGAGGTGAACACCCGCCTGCAGGTAGAGCACCCTGTGACCGAGCAAACCACAGGCGTGGACTTGGTGGTGGAGCAGCTGCGTGTGGCCGATGGCCTGCCGCTGTCCATCACGCAAACGCCCGCGCCGCTGGGCCATTCCATCGAGTTCCGCATCAACGCAGAAGACGTAGGCCGGGGCTTCTTGCCCACGCCCGGCCCGGTGCAGCGCTTTGATGCGCCCTCGGGCCCCGGCGTGCGGCTGGATACGGGCGTGCAGACCGGCTCGGTCGTGCCCGGCACGTTCGATTCGCTCATGGCCAAGCTCATCGTGAGCGGCGCGACGCGCGAGCAGGCCCTGGCCCGTGCCCGCCGTGCGCTGCGCGAGTTCCAGATCGAAGGCGTGGCTTCGGTGCTGCCCTTTCACCGTGCCGTGATCGACCACCCCGACTTTGTGGGTGCTGACGGTTTCAAGGTGCACACCCGCTGGATCGAATCCGACTTTGCCACCCCGCTGGCCGCCGCGGTGCGGGCGGTGCCTGCGGCAGACACCAGCTTGCTGCGCACCGCCATCGAGATCGACGGCCGCCGCGTGCAACTGGGCCTGCCAGCGGTGCTGCTGCAAGGCTTGGCGGCAGTAGGCGGGCAGGGCGCTGGTGCCGCCGCACCGGCAGAGGCTGCGGTGGATGCCGCCGCCGTCACGTCGCCCATCGCCGGCAATCTACACGCCTGGAAGGTGGCCGATGGCGACACGGTGCAAGAGGGCGATGTGATTGCCGTGATGGAAGCCATGAAGATGGAGATGCAGGTGACAGCGCACCGCGCCGGGCGCGTGACCTTGGCTGCGGCGGCAGGCACCGCACAGGCGCTGGGCGCGGTGATTGCGCGCATCGCCTGACCGGGTGGCCCGTGAGGGCTGCCGTGATCGCAGCCCGGGCGACGCTTCTGTTTTGATGGGCTTGTTGGGGTTGGGCCGGGCTCTTTGAACTTGAAAGATCTGTTCGGGTGGAGCTGGTCGAAACCTCGCACTGCGCATCGACTCGGTTTGGTGAACGGTTCAAGTCGGTTCGTTTCGGATCTATCACACCCAGCGAAGCAGGTTCTGAGGTGCTCTCCACACGCTATCGGGGCTTGAAAGCCCATAAAGCATAAGTATCACCCCGTAACTTTCGGGTTGACTTTGCCTTGCTGTCGCGTATCGTCACCTGTTACTAAAAGTATCAGGGGCGCATGATGTGGGCTGGGACCTCCGGGCTACCGGATTGGAGAGACATCGCCAGTGACGATCTGGTGTTTTGCTGCGGCGCGTCCAAAGGCCGTGGCCTGGGTGCGCCTGCCAGCGCTGCGCCGCAGCCAGGTGGCTGTGCCCACGTGTGGGCTGGGTTTGTGGTGCTGCAGAGCGGTCTGCCGTGTGCCGGGGCCATGCCCCAGGCCTGACGCATGGAGCAAGCAAAACCGCCCGGCGGCACCTCCCATCTGAACACCCGCCCCGTTGCGGGTGACGACGCCAGTGCTGCGCGCATGCCGCATGCGGCGGCCGCCGCAGAAGCAGGTGCTGCGCCACTGGCATGGCCCCTGCACGATGAGTCGGAGCTGAACCAGGACCGGCTGGAACTTGCCCTGGAGGCCGCAGGGCTGGACCTGTGGGAGAACGACCTTGTCACCGGGGCCGTCACCCGCCAGGCCACCAAGACGTTCACCGAGCTGGGCTACACCCCAGAAGAGATGGCCTCCCGGATGCCTGATCTGTTTGACCTCGTTCATCCCGATGATGTAGAGGTGGTGCGCCAGTCTGTGCACGACCATCTCAGCGGCGTCACACCGCAGTACCGCTGCGAATTTCGTTTGCGTTCCAAGCAGGGGGCGTGGGTGTGGTTTGCGAATTACGGACGCATCATGGATACCCACGCAGTCATACCGGGGCGCCGCTTGATTGGCGTCACGTTCAACATCGACGATCGCAAGCGCCGCGAGCAAGAGATTGCAGATATCAACCAGCAATTGCGCGAGCAAAACGCACTGCTGCAGCAGCTCAACGAAACGCTGGAGGGCCTGGCGTCCAAGGACCCTCTCACCGGCCTTTGCAATCGGCGCACGCTCATGCAACTGGGGGATGCCGAGTGCCGACGCGCCGAGCGCTTTGGCCACCCCTTGTCTGTGCTGGTGGTCGATATCGACTTCTTCAAATCGGTCAACGACGCCTGGGGGCACTTGGTCGGAGACCGCATGCTCTGCGCAGTGGCCCAGGTCTTCCAGACGCGCAAGCGTGCTGGGGGAGACATCGTTGCCAGGTTTGGGGGCGAGGAGTTCGTGATCGTGCTGCCTGAGACGGACGGGCCCAGCGCCTTGAAGGCTGCTGAATCCTTTCGCAGCGAAGTGGCAGCCATGGGCATGCCCGTCCACGATCAGGGCCCGCGCCTGTCTGTCACGGTGAGCATAGGGGTGGTCACCGGCTTGCCGGGTGAATCCCTGAATTTCGAGGCATTGGTCAATCGTGCGGACCATGCGCTCTACCAAGCCAAGGGCACTGGGCGCAATGCGGTGTACAGCGCCGATGGCAACAACTTGTCCTTGTTTGCTTCGGAGTAAATCGCTGTAAATGGGCGGGGACCGTCTTTGCCCAGCCCTGCCGCCACCCGTGTCATAGGGGGCCGCCGCTTTTGCCTCGTCCTAGTTCGCGGCTTCTGTTGACACCAATTCAGCCAGGCGGGCTTGCACGGTGGAGTGGTAGTGCGGCTGGATGGCGCCCGGCGTTAGCAGCTCTTGCAGCAGGGCCGCGCTATTGCATCGCTGGATGGGCTCAAACCCGCCGAACCCCAGGTCAACGATGATTTTTCTGCTGACGGTCTCGCCCAGATGCCTGTTGGCAGATGCGCATGCGAGCAGCTCCCAGCGAGCTGAATGTGTCTCGGGGATGGCTTGCAGCTCTTTGACCAGCATCCGCTGAATCATGGGGTTGTTCGTGTGCTCGGCCACCAGCATCGCCTGGACAAAATTCTGTTTGTCTTGCACGCTGTATTTGTCATCGCTGTAAAAGCGGTGGCTGTGCTTCGCAACGTGTGCAGCGATCTGCCGGTACGCGGCATCCACCGCCTCGGTGCTGAGCAAGTCTTCGGCAACGGCGTGCGGAGCCTCCTTGGAAATGCCCCTCAGCGCGTTGTTCGACGTCTCGGTGTCTGGGTCTTTGGCCAGCACCTTGAGTACGTCCAGATCGCAGTACCCCCGTTTTGCCACGGCCCTGCGCACCGCCTTGCTGCTGTCGGTGGCCAGCAGGCGCAGCAGCGCTGCATCGGTGGTGGCGTCGGCCACCCGTTTGCGCTGGCCACTGTCCATGGCCAGAATCTCACCGTGGCCGGCCTGGGCGGCTTTCCAAGGGTTGAATTCAGGTTTGGGGTTGGCTGGTTTGACGTAAGGCTTGGCGATTTGAGTGGCGATGGCCGCATCAATCGCTGCGTCGGTGGTCTGCAGCTCAGGAAAGCGCTGGGTCAGGTTCTTCTTCGCAGCGCGGCTGACCTCGTCATGCTTGTCGCGCAGCAGGCTCAACAACACGTCGCTGCTGGCATGGCGCGACATCGCTAGGTTCAGGCGCTCGGGCTTGCGCGGGCTGTTGAGAAAGAAACGCGTGAGTTCCGCCGATGTATTGGGGTGCATAGCGATGATCTTGCGCAGCCTTGCGTCGTCAATGGGCAGCACGACTTCAAGTACATCCGGCGGGCACCTGGTGTGCTTGGCCAGCAGGCGCACAGAGTCGGGCACCAGTTCCTTGGCGTAATGCGCCTTCCTGTTCATCCAGACAAAGCGCAACTGATCAGCGCTCAGTTGCTTGTTCAGCACCAGCGCCTTTTCCCAGGGAAAGAACCACGCACGGTTCAGGCCTGTGACCACTTTTTTCGATTGCAGCAGCGTAAAGATGAAGTCCAGCAGCACCAGGTCCTTGCTTTTTCGGACCGTGGTCTCCAGCTCCAGCAACGCGTTGGCAATGCGCAGCGGGCTGTGCGCCTGGGCTGCGCCCTCTCGGGCCGCTTCGCGGGTGAGCTTGCCTGCCAGCACGGCCTGCAAGAGTTGCAGGTCACTGTCGATCAGCGCGTTGGCCGTGTGCATGAAGCGGCGGCGTTCACCGCTTTCACTGAAGTAACTGTCCATGTCGACGAACAGCGCCTCCAGCGCAGCAAGTTCTTCCAGGCTTGGTGGTGCGTCAGTGTTCGGCACAAAAATACTCCCGTGAAAAAAGCAGTGGCATCCATTGGCGCAGAGTGGCCATGACGAGGCTCGGAATGGCAATGTGACTGGGCGTCAGGAATATACGTCCCGCAACTCCAGCGGCGGTGGACAAGTTGTCCAGCATCATGGGGCCGCGTTCCTGCTGGAATGGCAAGAGCGCCCAACGCATCCTGGTGCCCATCGGGGGCAAGTGCGCCGGTGCGGGTTGTGCTCAACGGCTGATACGCCGGCGCCAGCAGTACAGCATCAGCAGCATGGCAATGGCAGCGCAGCCCGAAACGAAGGCGAGGGGCGCCTGCGTGGACAGCGTCAAGCCCCGGCGCGCTGGCACGGTGAACAGCCCATGCGTGGGGGCGCTGCTGCGCGGCAGCTGCTCCACGGTGCGACCCCAGGCATCGATGTGCTGGTGGTCGCCATCGGTGTTCACACGCACGATGTCCCGGCCCGTCTCTACCGCGCGCAGGCGCGCAAACTGGGCAAACTGGTAGGCGTAGTGTCCGGCTTGCGCATCTTCATCGTTGGTCTGCCAGACCACCAGCTGTGCACCTTGGCGCACGCGTTGTGCGAGTGTGGCGGGAAACAGAATTTCAAAGCACAGCAGCGGTGCGATGGTCGTGGGTTGTTGCGCATCGCCCTCTCGTCTTACTTGCGGCAGTTGCAGGGGATCTTCACGGCTGGCCGTGAACCAGTGCGCCCGCCCGTGCTGGGCCAGTGGGTGCAGGGCTGCGGCCAGCGAGGGAGCCACTTCGGTGGCAGGAAGTCCCTCCTGAAAGGGCACCAGGTGCTGCTTGGGCACGAACAGGGCAGGGTCCGATGCTGTTTGCGCAGGCGTTAGCCAGACGCTGCCGGTGCGCGCCTCATAAGGCGCCGCAATGGCTTGTGAGAACGCCGTGTGCGCCAGTTCCGGGCCATAGATGCGGAACTGCGTGCCCACCAGAAGCAGCGGGGTTTGCCATTGCGCCACGCTCTGCTGCAAAGGGTTGCGCATGCTGGGGGTGTTGGGCATGCCGGGCACGTTGACGCCCTCGGGCCATGCCACCATGTCGGGCCGCAGGAGCTGTACTGCTTCACTGGCCTGCAGTGCGAGCGGGATGCGATCGGTGCCGGGCTCTGGCAGGCCTGGCCCCACCACAGCCACCCGCAGCGTGGTGGCTGCTGAATCGTGCGGTGCCTGTTGCGCTTGTGTCAGTCGCCAATGCCCGTAGGTCCAGGGGGCAGCCAACGTGGTGGCCGCCAGCAGCACGCAGTGCAGCGCTTTGCGGGTTTGTGCACGGTGCTGCCAGGCCCAGAAGGCCAGGGTATTGAGCATCAGCAGCCAGCCCGTCAGCCCCCATACGCCCGTCGCATGGATGAACTGAACCTCCGGTAGTAGGCGTGCCTGCGATGCGCCTATCACCCACCAGGGGGCGTTGGTGGCCAGCAGAGTGGCTTGTGCCCACTCCAGCACCACCCCCAGCGGTACCCACACCGCCAATGCAAAGCCCTGAGAGACAAAGCGGCGCAGCAACAGGTAACTGACGGGCTGCAGCCACACACCAATGGCGTTGACGAGTAGTACCCCCACCCATGGGCCGAGCAGCGCCATGAGCGGGCCCAACTGCGTGGCTTGGTAGGTGAGTGCGAACGCTGTGCAGCACCACCAGGGGTGCTGGCGCCGCTCCAGCGCTATCAGCAGTGGTACCAAACCGAACCAGGCCAAGGGCTCCAGGGGTACGCTCTGCCAGCGGGGGAAGGCCAGCGCGCACAGCAGGCCCGCACTCGCAGCCAGTCCCCAGGCCGGAGGATGCCGCCGCTTGATTAGCGGCCCATGCACTGGTTAAAAAGTGCGCTGTGTTCGCTGCCCGATAGTCCGAACATGGACGCGTAGGTGTTGCAACACAAGCCGTTGTTGCTGCCGCAGGTCGAGCGCATGCAGTTCAGGCTGACGCTGAGTGCATTGGAGTAACTGGGAAATTTCGATTTGCCAGCAGCCAGCCAGGCATTGATGTTGCGCATGGATTCAGTGGGGCGGCTGTTTTCAAAGCAGCCTTGCAATTGGGATTTGTAGGCGGGCTCCGAGGGGCTGGATGCCAGTGCAGCAGGGGCCCAAAGTGAGGCGCTCAGTGCCAGCAGGATGCACAGAATTCGGTTCAGCATGGTGGGTCTCGTGGTGATTGGAAGTCAGGGGTTGGCCACGGCCGTGGTGTACGTGTTGGCACCGGTATAGGTCAGGCGCAAGGCCGAGGTGTCCCCTGCTGTGATGAGCACGCGGCCTGCTGCAACGTCGCTGAAACCGTCGGTACTGGCAAACAGCAGTGGGCTCTCGGTGGTGAACTGAAATTGGGTCAGCGGTAGCTTGAGATCGCCCATGGTGCCTTCGGCCCGAACGGTGCCTTTCAACTGCATACCCGTCTTCAGGTCAATCGTGGCCTTGAAGCCCTCGCCGGCCAGCACATAGTCCCGGTTGTCGCCTTGGTAGCGCACCTGGTAGTTCATGTCTTTGAAGTGGTAGCCCTGCGCGTTGGAGCCAAACCAGAAGGCGCTGGCGATGGTTTCGCGGTTGGTCTCTGCGCCCTCTGCTGTGAGGTAGCGGGTGACGGTGTTTTCCTCCGTCTTGTACGCCAAGTCCATCGAGGCATCTTCCACAAAGGTGTAGCGCACGGTGCCGCTCAAGCTGGTGATAAGGCGCACGCCGGGCATCAATTCTTCACCATCGTCAAAGCGGCAGTCGCTGAATTCGATGATGTCTTGGCCGTCCAGTTCTCGATAGTGGTAGCTGCCGCCCGCATCGCAAGCGGTCTCGGTCACGGTTTCCTTGGTGGCAAGGCCGCCTGATTTGAGCTGCTGGTGCTTTTGCACCAGCGCGTACGCCACAGCCTGGGCGCGCTTGCTTTTGGCCATGGGCAACTCGTCCACATTGATGGCGATGTCCAGGGCCATGTAAGGCGTTTGCACGGCGGTTTGTTCGGCCAGTGAGTAATCCTTGGTCGATATTTGCGGGGCTGAGGAGGCTCCGCCGCCGCAGCCCGCAAGGGCCAGGGCGAGCGCGGTGGGCGTCAGCAGGTACGCAAAGCGGAGGGCGCTGGGCTTTTTCATCGTATGTCGGGTGTGTGGGTCTGATATGCCTCCGATGGAGTCCCTCCCCCGGTAGCGGCGCGCAATTTACGACAGGCTTTTGCGGTCGTCCAGAAAAATTTGGCATTGCAGATGCGGGAGATTTCGACCGGGTTTCAGGGGCAACCAGGGGTTCTGTGTACGCCACCCGGCGTATTTCCCGAATGCCAGGGGCTCTCCAGAATCCATTCCATCGCACCAAACGGCCCACTGGCAACCCCGGCGGGCAGGGCGAAGCGGTTTGACCCCCTTACCTACCGGAGATCACATGCAACGTCGTTATTCCCTCAAAGCCCTCGCGGCCGTCGCTACGCTCGCTGGCCTGTCTGCCCTGCCTGCCCACGCGGCAGACACCATCAAGGTGGGTGTGCTGCACAGCCTGTCGGGCACCATGGCTATTTCTGAAACGGTGCTCAAAGACACCGTGCTGATGGCCATTGACGAGATCAACGCCAAGGGCGGCTTGCTGGGCAAGAAGCTCGAACCCGTGATCGTGGATCCGGCCTCTAACTGGCCCCTGTTCGCCGAAAAGACCAAGCAGCTGCTGGGCCAAGACAAGGTGTCGGTCATCTTCGGCTGCTGGACTTCGGTGTCGCGCAAGTCGGTACTGCCCGTGGTCGAAGAAATGAATGGCCTGCTGTTCTACCCCGTGCAGTACGAGGGTGAAGAGCTGTCCAAGAACGTGTTCTACACCGGCGCTGCACCTAACCAGCAAGCCATCCCTGCGGTGGATTACCTGATGAGCAAGGACGGCGGCGGTGCCAAGCGCTGGGTGCTGCTGGGAACCGACTATGTGTACCCCCGCACGACCAACAAGATCCTGCGCGCCTACCTCAAGTCCAAGGGCGTGAAGGATTCGGATATCGACGAGAAGTACACACCGTTTGGCCACTCTGACTACCAGACCATCGTGGCCGACATCAAGAAGTTCAGCCAGGGCGGCAAGACGGCGGTGGTGTCCACCATCAACGGTGACTCCAACGTGCCGTTCTACAAGGAACTGGGCAACGCTGGCCTGAAGGCTAAGGACGTGCCCGTGGTTGCCTTCTCTGTGGGTGAAGAAGAACTGCGCGGCGTGGACACCAAGCCGCTGGTGGGCCACCTGGCTGCCTGGAACTACTTCCAGTCCATCAAGAACCCTGAGAACACCGCCTTCATCAAGAAGTGGAGCGACTACTCCAAGGCTAAGGGCATTGCGGGCCACAAGGACAAGCCGCTGACCAACGACCCGATGGAAGCCACCTACATCGGCGTGAACATGTGGGCCCAGGCCGTGACCAAGGCCAAGAGCACCGACACCGACAAGGTGATCGCAGCGATGGCTGGCCAGACCTTCAAGGCACCTAGCGGCATCGTCAGCAAGATGGACGAGAAGAACCACCACCTGCACAAGAGCGTGTTCATCGGCGAGATCAAGGCTGACGGCCAGTTCAACGTGGTGTGGAAGACGCCTGGACCTGTGAAGGCCAAGCCATGGAGCCCGTACATCGAAGGCAATGACAAGAAGGCTGACGAGCCCGAGAAGAAGTGATCACCCCCTGAGCGGCTGCGCCGCTTCCCCCTCTCTCACGTTCCGCGTGGGAGGGGGACGCCCCCAGCGCGGCGGGGCGGCGCGGCCGGCGTAGGCCCTTGCGCGGGGGCACTGGTCTAGGCCCTGCCCTCTGCGCGGGCCTTTGCATATTGACCGACTGGCCCCTCCATGAATTTCTCTTTCATACCTCGCCTCTTCGTCTGCCTCTTGCTTTACGCAACTGCGCAGGCACAAGCACTCACCGCCGAGCAGGCCCTGGCCATGGCTGCTGGCGAGACCGATGACCGCGTGGCTGCCGTGCAGCAAGCTGTGGTGGAGCCCAGTGAGCGCACCGCCGCCTTTTTGCAGGCGCTGGCCGACGATGCGGTGAAGGTGGCTGACGGCAAGGCGCTGATCGTGCGCGATGACAAGGGCATGGACCCTGTCACCGGTGCTGAGGTGCCTGTGCCCGCTGATGCCGAAGACATCATCAACAACAACCGCATGCGCGGCGAAATCGACACGGCCCTGGCGGGCCTGGCGCTGTTTGGCAAGGACGAAGCCAAGCGCATGGCCGCCGCCAAGGCGCTGACCAAAGAACCCGACGCGGGCCGTCTGCCCCTGCTCGACAAGGCTTTGGCGCAAGAAACCAACGGCAAGATCAAGACCCAGCTGGAGCTGGCCCGCGCCGCCACCTTGCTGGGTAGCGACGACGCTGCACAGCGCATTGCCGCCGCGCAGGCGCTGTCGCTCAGCGCCACGCCCGACACGCGCCTGCTGCTCAACGAGCGCGTCACGGTGGAAGAAGACACCAAGGTCAAGGCGGCCTTGCAAGCCGCGCTCAAAGCCATTGACGGCCAGCTGGCCTGGGGCGAGCGCCTGGGCGCCGCGTTCTCGGGCATCAGCTTGGGCTCCATCCTGCTGCTCGTCGCCTTGGGCCTGGCCATTACGTACGGCCTCATGGGCGTGATCAACATGGCCCACGGCGAACTGATGATGATCGGCGCTTACGCCACCTATGTGGTGCAGGGCATCTTTCAAAAGTATTTTCCGGGCGCGTTCGACTGGTACCTGGTCGCTGCGCTGCCACTGGCCTTTGGCGCATCGGCTGCCGTGGGCGCCGTGCTGGAGCGGGGCGTTCTGCGCTTTCTGTATGGCCGCCCGCTGGAGACGCTGCTGGCCACCTGGGGTATCAGCCTGGTGCTGATGCAACTGGTGCGCACGATTTTTGGTGCCCAGAACGTGGGGGTGGAAAACCCCTCGTGGATGAGCGGTGGCGTGCAGGTGCTCTCCAACCTCACGCTGCCCTATAACCGGCTTGTCATCATCGGCTTTGCCATCGCCGTGCTGCTGGGCATGGGCTACCTGATTGGCCGCACACGGCTGGGCCTGTTTGTGCGCGGCGTGACGCAAAACCGCCCCATTGCCTCGTGCATGGGCGTGAACACTGCGCGCATCGACACCATGGCCTTTGCGTTGGGCTCGGGCATTGCGGGCCTGGCGGGTTGCGCGCTGAGCCAGGTGGGCAACGTGGGGCCGGACCTGGGCCAGAGCTACATCGTCGATGCCTTCATGGTGGTGGTGCTGGGCGGCGTAGGCCAGCTGGCCGGCACCGTGTATGCCGCGCTGGGCCTGGGCATTCTCAACAAGTTCCTCGAAGGCTGGGCGGGCGCAGTGCTGGCCAAGATTGCGGTTCTGGTGTTCATCATCATCTTCATCCAGAAGCGGCCCCAGGGCATCTTCGCGGTCAAAGGGCGTACCGCTGATTGAGTGGCCATCAGAGACACACCATGACTACTCCCTCTCCAACAATCATTCAACTGCCCGCACCGGCACCCTTGCTCACGCGCGGTGGCTGGTCGGCCTTTATCGTGGCGCTCATCGTGGTGTGCGCCGTGGCGCCCGTGCTCAACCTGTGGGTGCCTGCGGGCAGCGTGTTTCACCTGTCGGACTACGCCGTGGCGCTGCTCGGCAAGATCATGTGCTACGCCATCTGCGCGCTGGCCATGGACCTTATCTGGGGCTACACCGGCATCCTCAGTCTGGGCCACGGCCTGTTCTTTGCGCTGGGCGGCTACGTGATGGGCATGTACCTCATGCGCCAGATCGGCCGCGACGGCAACTACAAGAGCGACCTGCCGGACTTCATGGTATTCCTGGACTGGAAGGAGCTGCCCTGGCACTGGGCGCTGTCTGACAGCTTCATCGCCACGCTGATCCTCATCGTGGCCGTGCCGGGCGTCATCGCGTTCGTGTTCGGCTACTTCGCCTTCCGCTCGCGCATCAAGGGCGTGTACTTTTCCATCATCACGCAGGCCATGACGTACGCGGCCATGCTGCTGTTCTTCCGCAACGAAACGGGCTTTGGCGGCAACAACGGGTTCACGGATTTCAAGCGCATCTTGGGCACGCCCATGGCCACGCAGAACATGCGCATGACCTTGTTTGTGCTGACCGGGCTGGCGCTGCTGGGCTTCTTCCTGATGGCGCGCTGGCTGGTGCGCAGCAAGTTTGGCCGCGTGCTGCAGGCCGTGCGCGATGCCGAGACGCGCGTCATGTTCTCGGGCTACTCGCCGCTGCCCTACAAGCTCACCGTCTGGACCATCAGCGCCATGATGTGCGGCGTGGCGGGCGCGCTGTATGTGCCCCAGGTCGGCATCATCAACCCCGGCGAAATGAGCGCTGCCAACTCCATCGAGATCGCCGTGTGGGCGGCCGTGGGTGGCCGCGCCACGCTGATCGGGCCTATCGTGGGCGCGTTCATCGTCAATGGTGCCAAGAGCTGGCTCACGGTGACGGCGCCAGAGTTCTGGTTGTACTTCCTGGGTGCGCTGTTCATTGCCGTCACGCTGTTCTTGCCCGATGGGGTCGTGGGCCTGGTCAAGAAGTTGAAAGCCAAGAAAGGAGCTGCGCAATGACGCCCGATTTGATGGAAGAGGGCGCACGGCGCATCGAGGCCAAGCAGGCGCCTGCGCCGGTGGGCCAAACCGAGTCGGGCGGCCGTGCGGCGGGTTTCTCGCGCATCGCCACGCCGGGTGAGGTGGATGTGACCCACGGCCGCATCCTGTACCTGGAAGATGTGCATGTGAGCTTTGACGGCTTCAAGGCCATCAATGGCCTGAGCCTGGACATTGCCCCCGGCGAGCTGCGTTGCATCATCGGCCCCAATGGTGCCGGCAAGACTACGATGATGGACATCATCACCGGCAAGACCCGGCCCCAACAGGGCTCGGTATTCTTCGGCAGCACCATCGACCTGCTGCGCCACAACGAGCCCGAGATCGCCAGCCTGGGCATCGGCCGCAAGTTCCAAAAACCCACGGTGTTCGAGCAGCTCTCGGTGTTTGAAAACCTGGAACTGGCTTTGAAGACCCACAAGGGCGTGAAGTCGAGCATGTTCTTCAAGCTGGACTCTGCGCAGTCGGACCGGCTGGCCGATGTGCTGCACACGATTCACCTCGCGGGCAGCGTGACGCGGCAGTCGGGCAATCTGAGCCACGGGCAAAAGCAGTGGCTGGAGATTGGAATGCTGCTGATGCAGGACCCGAAGCTGTTGCTGCTGGACGAGCCGGTGGCGGGGATGACGGATGAGGAGACGGCGCGGACTGCGGAGTTGTTCCTCACGCTCAAGGGCAAGCATTCGCTGATGGTGGTGGAGCATGACATGGGGTTCATCCGCACCATCTCGGAGAAGGTGACGGTGCTGTGCGATGGCTCGGTGTTGGCCGAGGGGACGCTGGACCAGGTGCAGGCGGACGAGCGGGTGATTGAGGTTTATCTGGGGCGGTGATGGTGGTGTGCCGCTTCTTCGTCTCTGGTCTTTTGGCTGCCCGATATCCGTTGGGGCTGAGCTTGTCGAAGCCGGGGGGGCAGTCTCAACCCGTTCGTGCTGAGCTTGTCGAAGCCTGGGCTTGCTCTCTAATTGAGTTGTATGCCTGTGCCAAGGGTGGGTGCCGGGATGTGCGCCCGGCGGCGCACCTTCTTTTCTTGCTTCGCCAAGAAAAGAAGGCAAAAGAAGGCGACCCCAAGTCTGCGACCCCTTCGCATAGCGAAGGGGCAACCTGCGTCGGGGCGGTTGCGGGGTGCGCTGCGGAACTCACTGCGCGCCTGAGGCGCTTCGTTCAGACAGCCGCAGCGAGTCAGATGACGAAGCTCGCGCGCTGCGACGCGCTAGCCACCCCGCAACCGCCCCGACGCAGGCGCAGCCACAGGGGGTGGACAGCCGAACAGCCACACGGGTCGTCGCTGCGCTCGACCCGGTCTAGGTCGCGCCCAACGCCAGCGGCTGCCGACAGCGCGAGGCGCTTGCGCCCGCGAGACGGGGCCGAGCAACGCGATGGCCCGAATGGATGTTCGGCTGTTCTGCTGCCCCGCCCCTTTGTATGCGCCGAGGAGCGCAGCGGCCAGCGGATCAGGGCTCGCGACTGTCTGAGCGCAGCGAGTTTGAGCGAGACCCCGCTGGACGCGAGCACCGCAGGTTGCCCGAAGCGAAGCGCAGGGACGCAGACAGTGGGGTCGCCTTCTTTTGCCTTCTTTTGGGGCTGGAGTGTTTCAACGCGAGCGCTCCGTGCGCGTAGCGCACCTTGGCGACGCAAGATAACCCGCGCAGCGGGTTGCACCAAAAGAAGGTGCGCCGCCGGGCGCACATCCCGGCACCCGCCCCTGGCACATGCACGCCGTCAGATTAGCAAGCGAGCCCCGGCTTCGACAGGCTCAGCCCGAACGGGGTTGGGGCGTGTGCCCCGACTTCGACAAGCACAGCCCGAACGGTTGGTTTGCGCTCAACACATCCGGACTGCCTCTGAGCAAGCATACGAAACGCTTCAAAAAAAATAGCGCCTAGCGCTTGATATACATGCGCTAGAGCCCAAAAACACTCAAAAAACCACCATGCTCACCGTCCAAAACATCAACCAGTACTACGGCGGCTCCCACATCCTGCGCGACGTGAGCCTTACAGCTACCCCCGGCAAAGTCACCGTGCTGCTCGGGCGCAACGGCGTGGGCAAGACCACGCTGCTCAAGAGCCTCATGGGCTTGGTGCCCATCAGAAGCGGTAGCATCAGCTTTGACGGCAAGCCCATCGACAAAGCCACGCCCTACGACCGGGCCCGTGCAGGCATTGGCTTTGTGCCGCAAGGCCGCGAGATTTTTGGCCGCCTTACGGTGGAAGAGAACCTGCGCATGGGCCTGGCCTACAAAAGCGGCTCCACGCCTATTCCGGCGCACCTGTACGAACTGTTCCCGGTGCTCAAGCAAATGCTGGGGCGCAGGGGCGGTGACCTTTCGGGCGGGCAGCAACAGCAGCTGGCCATTGCCCGCGCGCTGGCGCCCGGCCCGCGTTTGCTGATCCTGGACGAGCCCACCGAAGGCATCCAGCCCAGCATCATCAAGGACATTGGCCGCGTCATCCGCATGCTGGCTGACACCGGCGAGATGGCCATTTTGCTGTGCGAGCAGTACTACGACTTTGCCCAGGAACTGGCGGACGACTACCTGGTGATGGAGCGCGGCGAAGTCATCGCACGCGGTCCTGGCAGCGAGATGGAGGCCAAGGGCATTCGCAACCTCGTGGCCATTTGAAACCTGCCTTCGCTTCTATTGGTGGGCTAGCGTGGGTGGTGCGCCGCGCCAGCGGGCCATGCTGTCCATGATGAGCACGGTGCAAACCATCCAGGTCCCACCCAGCAGCCAGCCGGCCAGCACATCGCTGGCGTAGTGCACGTGCAGCACCACGCGGCTGAAACCGGTGGTGAAGACCAGCGCGCCTGCTGCACAGGCCGCAGGCAGGTGCCAGCGCCGAGGCAGCAGCCGCACCGCCAGATACGCCAGCATGGCGTAGGCCACGATGGATGCGCTGCTGTGCCCGCTCGGAAAGCTGAAGCCATCGGCCTGGGCTGCGCTGTGCACATGTTCGGGCCGCACGCGGGCGAACACGTCTTTGAGGATCTTGGTCAACAGCCCGTTGCCGGCCATGGCCACGAACCAGCCCACGGCCAGCAGGCGGTGCTTGCGCCACCACAGCGCTGCTGTCACCGCCACGGTCAATGCCGCCAGCACCCAGCTGTCGCCCAGATGGGTGACGGTGGCAAACCACCGCAGGTCGCCCATGCTGGCCTGGGTGCGCAGCTGGTGGGCAATGGCCTCGTCCACCCGCCCCCAGGTGCCTGTGGCCTGCCCACTCTCGGCCAGGGCAGCCAGCACCGCGCCGCCCGCCAGCAGCGCGCAGGCGGCAGCAGCCATGGCCATCACCAGCAAAGTGCTGGCGCTGGTGGGGTGCAGCCAGCGGCGCAGGGGCGATGGCTGGTGGCGCAATGCCCGCAGGCCTTGCAGTGCCAGGCCGCCCAGCAGGGCACACAGGGCCATGCCGCACAGCCACAGCGGTAGGGGGTGTTGGGCGATCCAGGGGGCCAAGGTGTCCAGGGTCATCAGGGGCTTCTTCTTTGGGTTACGGCAAAGGTGGGCGGGTGCAGCGCAGCAGCGCTGGCAAGGGCCGTGTTTTTACACGAAGTGGCCGGTAGCGGCAGGCTATTCCCCGCCGCTGGCACGGTATCGGTGGGTGGGCGGTGCGCCTTTGTAGGTGCCTGCTGACATGCAGCAGCGCAGCGCGCTGGCTGCCATGGGACGAGGGGCTGGGCACCATCCATGGGTATGCGCCCGGCGGCGCTTGTCTCTCACAAAACCCTCCGCAGGCACCACGCCTGCCCGCTGCCATGACCGATTTCCAAAGCCCCTTGCTGCTCCATGCCCAAAGCCCCGTTCACCTGGTGGTGCCCCTGCGCCCGGGGGCTGATCTGGACCTGGCGCGCTCGCAACTGAGTGGGGCCTTTGCCCAGTGTGACCATCCTGTGGTGTGGCACGTGCCACGGGAGCGGGGCGATATCGTGCAGCTGGCCGACCATGCAGCAGCCGCTGCGCGCGACAGTGCGGGGCTGCTGGTGGCGGCCGGGGGAGATGGCACCATCAACGCTGTGGCCGCTGCGGCCCTGCGCGCCGGGGTGCCCATGGGAGTCGTGCCCATGGGTACTTTCAACTATTTCAGCCGCGAGCAGGGCCTGCCGATGGATGCCGAGGCGGCCGTGCTGCAGATGCTGCAAGCCCTGCGCGCAGGTGAGCTGCGGCCGGTGCAGGTGGGCTTTGTGAACGACCGCGTGTTTCTGGTGAACGCCAGCGTGGGCTTGTACCCGCGCCTGCTGGCCGAGCGGGAGCAGGCCACGCGCCGGTTTGGCCGCTCGCGCTGGGTGGCCATGGGCGCGGCGGTGTGGAGCATGCTGCGGCCATCATCAGGGCGGCGCTGGCGGGTGCTGGTGCGCACCCACCAGGGCGCGCAGGTGTACGAGCAAGAGCACCAGGTGACCACCTTGTTTGTGGGCAACAACCCGCTGCAGCTGGAGCAGGTGGGGCTGCCCCAAGCGCAGTCGGTGGCGCAGGGGGGGCAGCTGGCGGTGGTGCTGCTCAAGCCCCAGGGCCGCTGGGCCATGGCGCGCACTGTGTGGCGGGCGGCCCTGGGGCAGTTGAAGCAAGACCCAGCCGTGCTGAGCCTGGCCTGCACCGAGCTGACCGTGAGCCCCAGCGGCTGGCGCAAGGGCCGGGTCAAAGTTGCGTTTGACGGCGAGCGTGAGCGCATGGATGCACCGCTGTGCTTCAAACTGCACCCACGACCGTTGTGGCTGGTGGCGCCCACAAGGCTGGAGCGCACGCCCGCATCGCGGGTGGAGCCTTTGCCAGCCGCTACGGGCGCTGCCCCATCGCTGGTCACCGCTTAATGTGAAATAACTTTCATGGTCCAGGGCGGCTCTGCCGCCGAAGCCATGAAGCTCAGTGCACGCAATCGCTTTTGTCAGAGGAATCCTTGGCGATGGATTTACCGGCTATGCAGCCGCAGCGGCTGATGCATTTGTCCGACCTGCACTTTGGTGCGCACGACCCGCAGGTGTGCGCCGCGGTGCAGCGCCTGGCCCATGCGTTGCAGATCCGTGTGGTGGTGGTGTCGGGCGACCTGACCCAACGCGCCACCCGCGCACAATTTGCGCAGGCGCATGATTTCATTCAGGGGCTGGGCGTGCCCGAGCGTGTGGTGCTGGCAGGCAACCACGACTTGCCACTGTTTGCCTGGTGGCTGCGCTGGGGGCGTGCGTACGACCGCTTTGCCGCACAGTTTGGGGCGCAGCTGGAGCCGCATCAGCAGGTTGGTCCGTTTTGTGTGGTGGGGGTGAACACCACCCGGCCTTGGCGGCATGAGCGGGGCAGCCTGTCTGCGCGCCAGGTGGACCGGGTGGCTGCAGATTTGCTGGCCGCGCCGAACGATGCCTGGTGCATTGTGGCCAGCCACCACCCTCTGGTGGCGCGCTGCGCGCAGGACCGATCCCACCGCCCTCTGGGGGCTGATGCGGCGGTGGCGCGCTGGCGCGAGGCGGGTGCGGACATGCTGCTTTCGGGCCACGTGCACCAGCCAGGCTTGTCACAGCCCTTGCCCGGGTTGTGGTCCATGCAGGCGGGCACGGCGGTGTCGCACCGTTTGCGCTGGGGGCAGCCGAATAGTTTGGTGGTGCTGCAGGTACAGTCCGTCGTGCCCGCCTTGGGCCTGGATCACGGTGGGCCTGCACCTCAGCAGCGCCTTGCCCAGCGCTGGGACTTTGATGCGAAAGCGGGCGACTTTGTCTGTGTGGAGTCGATGCAGCTGGTGTAGGGGCTGTTGCAGAGGGGTTGTTGCCGGGAGCGCACAGGCACGTGGAAACGCGATATTGACCATCCTTCAAGGCGGACCTATTCTGCTGTGGTGGGCCGTGCCAGGGATTTGGTGGACGGTTTTCCGCTCGATTGCAAGTTTGCAGTGCCAATAGATGGGCTTTCAGTACAACCATGGACAAAGACACTACCGCCTCGACCCCCGGTCCATCTGCCTTTGATCCCGATGAGGTTCTCCAGCACCTCGATGGCCTGGTCTCCCGCGACAAAGGGAGCCCGCTCAGCGCCTCGGCCCTGGCAGAAATGTCCGCCACGTTGCGCATGGCAGCGCGGGTCAGCCCTGCGCCTTACACGTTTTCTTTGGTTTCGCGCGACGTTACGGTGCTGTGGGCCAAGCTGCGCGGCGGCCCAGTGACCGACAGCCACAGCCCCGAAGGCGCCGACCTGGAGCCTTTGAACCGCTGCCTGGCCAAGCTCATTGAAGTCATCACCCGGTACCAAGGCACCATCGACCAGCTCTCGGGCGATGCGATCAAGGTGTTTTTTGGCGCGGAAAAGTCCCGAAGCGACGATGTGGAGCGTGCCGTGATGTGCGCGGTAGAGATGCAAATGGCCATGCGCGACCTGAACATGGAGCACATGCGTGACCGCATACCGCAGGTGTTCATGGGCATTGGTTTGAGCACGGGCAAGGCACTGGCAGGGCGCATCGGGTCGGACGCGTTCTCGCATTTCACCGTGATGGGGGATTTGGTCAACCTGGCTTTCAGGTTGCAGGCCTTCAGTTTGCGTGGGCAGGTGCTGATCAGCGAAGAAACCTATGAGCGCTGCTGGGGACTGGTGTCTGCCACCGCGCCCATGCAGGTCTTTGTCAAGGGCTACAGCCAGCCCATCAGCATGCGCGAGCTGGTGGCCATTCCCACGCGCAGGCTCAAAGTGCCTCGCCAGGAGTTCCGACGCAGCCACCGGGTGGAGGTGCGGATTCCGTGCACTTACCAGATCGTGCAGGACGGCGTTGTCCTGCCCCATGTGGCCCAAGCCGTGATCCGTGACATGGGCTACCACGGAGCCATGCTGGAGTTGGTCGAGTCGCTGGATTTGCAAGGCGAGGTGCGCCTGTCTTTCGACCTGACTTTGGTGCAATACCAGGCCCGAGACCTCTATGCCCGGGTCGTGACCCTCAAAACCGACACCCCCCATCCTATGGCGGGTGTGGAATTCACCTCGACCAGCGCGGAGTTTGAGGCACGTGCGCAGATGTTTGTGCAGATGATGGTGGCTGCCGGGTAAGCCCGAGGCGCCAGTGCCTGAGGTCGCAGATGCACGCGGCGCCATGATGCGTGCGCAGGGGCCCTAGCAGCCCAGCGCTTGTGCCAAGGCAAGCAGACTGGCGCAATGCAGGTCGTTGCCGGGCTGCGGTGTCACCTCTTTGATGTGCTGGGCACCAAACTCCAGGGGTCGCTCGATGTAGACCGTGCGCAGGCCGCAAGCGCGTGCTGCGGCCAAATCGTCATGGTGGGCCGCCACCAGCGCCACCTGTTGCGGGGCAAGGTCAAAGACCTTTGCCACACCCAGGTAGGTGGCAGGCGCTGGCTTGTAGGCTTTGAAGACCTCCGCACTCAATACGCAATCCCACGGCAGTCCAGCGCGCTTGGCCATGTTGGTCAGCAGGCCGATATTGCCGTTGGAGAGTGTGGTGATAGTGAACCGGGTCTTGAGCCGCTGCAGGCCTTCCACACTGTCGGCCCAGGCATCCAGGCGGTGCCACACCCGGTTGAGGTGGTGCCGTTCGGCTTCGGACAGGTGCGCGAGACCAAAGCGCGGAAGAATCTCTTCCAGGATGCCTCGGTGCAAGTCATCGATCAGCGTCCAGCCTTGCTCACCCGTCATCACTCGGGCCATGGCCGGCTGGTAACCAGCGCGCCAGGCCCGTGCAAAGGCATCGCCGTCCACGCCTGGGTGCGTTGTCTGCATCTCGCGCACGATGCTGCCGTGCCAGTCCACCACCGTGCCAAAGATGTCGAACGCCAGCACCTGGACGGTGTCGGCAAGGGTGTCGGCTGTGCTGGGGGCTTTCGTCATTCGCAGTCCTTCCAAACGGGATGGGCTCTGGGGCTGCCATGGTGACATGGACGGACCGTGTTGCCCGTCCTGCGCGTCACCCGTGCGACGCATTCCCCTGGCCCTGCAAGTCTGTGGATGGCGTGCTATGGTTACATAAATCGGGTTTACCCCCGTAACTCTGTTTCTTTTTCGCGCTTTTTCGCGCTCTTTCCTGCCTCCAACCCCGTCTGTTGCCTGTGTTGCCTCGCTGTCTTTCGGGGTGGCCTTCCTCTGCTGTTGCTTTTGTCATGACCGCGCCTTTGCCCTCAACGTCTCTCGCATCCACCCCGACCGATGACCGCACCCTGGTGCGTGCCGTGCTGGCCCTGGGGGTGGGGGGCTTCTCTATTGGCACTGGCGAATTCGTCATCATGGGTTTGCTGCCTGAGGTGGCGCGCGACATCGGTGTCAGCATCCCGCAGGCGGGCCACGTGATCAGCGCCTACGCCCTGGGTGTGGTGGTGGGCGCGCCAGTGCTGGCGGTGCTATGTGCCCACTGGGGGCGGCGGGCGTTGCTGATGGCATTGATGGCGGTGTACGCCTTGGGCAACTTTGCATCGGCCCTGGCACCTGGCTACGCATCGCTCAGCGCCATGCGCCTGTTCACCGGCCTGCCCCATGGCACCTACTTTGGCGTGGCCGCGCTGGTGGCTGCGGCCCTGGCACCCCCAGGGCGCCGTGCGCGGGCTGTGGGCTGGGTCATGCTGGGGCTGACCACCGCCACGCTGGTGGGCGTGCCCATCGCTGCGGCGCTGGGCGAGGTGTTTGGCTGGCGCGCCGCGTTTGTCTTCGTGGGTTTGATTGCGTTGGCCGCCGTCGCCATGGTGCACCTTTGGGTGCCCAACATGCCCGCATCGCACGGCGCCAGCCCGCTGCGCGAGTTGGGCGCGCTTGCGCGCAAGCAGGTGTGGTTCACGCTGGGCATTGGCGCCATCGGCTTTGGCGGCATGTTTGCGGTGTTCAGCTACATCAAGCCCACGCTGCTGGAGGTGGCAGGTATGCCACCGGCGTTGATGCCCTTCGTGCTCTCGCTGTTCGGCCTGGGCATGGTTGCAGGCAACATTGTCGGCTCGCGCATGGCCGACAAGGCGCTGATGCCCGCCGTTGGCAAGGTGCTGCTGTGGTCCATCGTGGTCATGGCGCTCTTCGTGCCTGCCGCGCACCACCCGATTACTGCTGCGCTGGCCACCTTCTTCTTGGGCACAGTGGTCGCCATTGGCCCTGCATTGCAGATCCGCCTGATGGATGTGGCTGGCGACGCGCAGACCTTGGCCGCTGCACTCAACCACTCGGCCTTCAATGCGGCCAATGCGCTGGGTGCCTGGCTTGGCGGCGTGTCCATCGCGGCGGGCATGGGCTGGACGTCCACCGGCTGGGTGGGCGTGGTGCTGGGCCTGGGCGGCGTCGGTATTTTTGCGTGGGCTACGGCGAGTGAGCGGCGTACCCCTCGCGCCATAGTCTGAGGGCATCGGGCGTAGCGGCGTTGCTACATCCCTGTGGCGGACGAGCACGACCACCCAGTTGTGCGTTACAGTGAATACGGGCTAACCTCATTGTTGGCCACGTCGCTCGGACGGTTCCGGGCGCTTACGTGAAAGTTCACCAGCATGTCTGCATCGCAAGGCAAGCGCCGTTTCGCGCGCATTGATCGCCTCCCTCCCTACGTCTTCAACATCACGGCCGAGCTGAAACTGGCCGCGCGCCGCCGGGGCGAAGACATCATCGACATGAGCATGGGCAACCCCGATGGGGCCACGCCACCGCACATCGTCGCCAAGCTCACCGAAGTGGCCCAGCGGCCCGATACCCACGGCTACAGCGCCAGCAAGGGCATTCCGCGCCTGCGCCGCGCCATCAGCCACTGGTACAAAGACCGGTATGCCGTGGACATCAACCCCGATACCGAGGCCATCGTCACCATCGGCTCCAAGGAGGGCCTGGCCCACCTCATGCTGGCCACGCTGGACCGGGGCGACACCGTGCTGGTGCCCGACCCGAGCTACCCCATCCACATCTACGGCGCGGTGATTGCCGGGGCAGACATTCGCAGCGTGCCTGTGGCGCCCGATGTGGATTTTTTTGCCGAGCTGGAAAAAGCCATTCGCGGCAGCTACCCCAAGCCCAAGATGATGATCTTCGGCTTCCCGAGCAACCCCACGGCGCAGTGTGTGGAGCTGGGCTTTTTTGAGCGTGTCATTGCGCTGGCGAAAAAGCACGACATTCTGGTGGTGCACGACCTGGCCTATGCCGACATCGTGTACGACGGCTACCGCGCCCCCAGCATCATGGAAGTGCCCGGCGCCAAAGATGTGGCGGTGGAGTTTTTCACGCTCAGCAAAAGCTACAACATGGCCGGCTGGCGTGTGGGCTTCATGGTGGGCAATCCTGACCTGGTGGCGGCGCTGGCCCGTATCAAGAGCTATCACGACTACGGCACCTTCACGCCCCTGCAGGTGGCGGCGATTGCCGCGCTGGAGGGTGACCAGCAGTGCGTGAAAGACATTGCCGCCCAGTACCAAAGCCGCCGCGATGTCCTCTACAAGGGGTTGACCGAAGCGGGCTGGGCGGTCGACTGCCCCAAGGCCAGCATGTACATCTGGGCCCGCATTCCTGAGCCCTATCGCGCCCTGGGGTCGCTGGAGTTTGCGCGGCAACTGCTGGAAAAAGCCAAGGTGTGCGTATCGCCAGGCATCGGTTTTGGTGACCAGGGAGATGAGTACGTGCGGTTTGCGCTGATAGAAAACGAGGCCCGCATTCGGCAGGCGGTGCGGGGCATTCGCGCCATGTTCAAGGCCGATGGCTTGCCGTTGGCCGCCGGATAAAAAAGGGGCGCCCGAGGGGCGCCCCAACCTTGGATCGCTTGAAAAAAGGAAGACGGCACCGCCCACCAGCGGTGCCGCACTGATCAGAACGCGTGCCGCATGCCCACCGCAAAGCTGGTGCCGCTGGCGTTGAGCAAGCCGCTGCCCACCGTGTTAGTGCGGGTGCTGTCACGCATGACCATTGCATACAGGTCTGTGCGCTTGGACATCCAGTAGTCATAACCCACGGTGAATACCTTGCGCTGCACATTGCCGCCCGCAGCGGTGGCTGGCACCGGGCCCACGGCGTCGCTGGTGCGGCGTGATGCGTAGCCCGCCAGAATGTTGCCATTGCCCACGGGCACGGTGGCGCTCAGATCCCACACGCGGTACGACACATCCAGCGGCGCGGCTTCGGTGCCCTTGTTCTCAATGCGGCCCAGGTGAGCCCACAGCTTGACGGCCTTGAAGTCATACGAGCCAGCCCATTGCCAGCTGCGCGTGTTGTTGGGCGACGTGCCATCGGCAAAGGTTTGCGGGTTCTTTTTCACGCTCTGCCAAGCCAGCGATGTGGCCAAAGGGCCCTGGGCATAGGCCACGCGCAACGCGCGGTTGCCCCCGCCTTGCGCTTCCGATGCGGCATACGCGGCAGCCCCGGTAAAGCCAGCGATGTTGGGACTGTCGTACACCACAGAGTTGGTCCAGGCTGTGCCCCCGGTCAGTGGGCTGCCCACAAAGGTGACCAGATTCAGCGGAGCGAAGATGGTGCCGTCCCCAAACGCGTTGGAGCCAATACTGTTGGCGAACATCAGGGTGGTCACATTGCCAAGGCGCACCCGGCCAAAGTCCTTGTGCGACAGGGCCACCCAGGCCATGCGCGAGAAGAAGGGGTCTGCCGCCACATTCACCGGCGCGCCGATGGCGTCACTGCGGCCTGCGGCCCCCGTATCGTTGCGGATGAAGGACGACATCTCAAAGCTGGCCTGCAGCCCGCCGCCCAAATCTTCGTTGCCACGCAGGCCCCAGCGACTGGTAGACATGCTGCCGCCTTCGACCTTGCTGATGGCGGAGTTTTGCGCATTGATCCCCGCGGCAGCGCCGTTGAAACGACCGACGGATGCATCAACGATCCCGTACAGCGTCACGCTGGAGCTGCCAGTTTGCGCCTGCGCTGCCATGGACACGGTGGCCAGCACGGCCAGGCCCAGTGCGCGCGCCCACGGCGCGCCAGGGTGGCGCTGGTGCGCCGCGACCAGCTGGGCTGTGTCGTCTTGGTGTTGCTGCGAAGGAAGTGAGGTTTGTCTCTGCATGGTCAGGTTCTTTCTGTGTGGATGCTGGGGTGGTTCAAAGGTCGTGCGCCGTCTTGTGAACGTCGCATGACCCAGGTGCCGCGCTGGCGGCTGAGGGATGCCGAGATGCTGAGCCTGCGATGGCAACGGCAGACATGCCAGAGCCCCTCCAGCGGCGCTGAACGCTGCGGCGAGTGGCGTCTTGGGTGCCCGTCTGACCTGGGTGTGAGGCTGGTTCTGCATCGGTATTTAGTTATATTTACTAACTAAATTTGTGAATACACGTACAAACCCGAGTGACCTCGCTGCAGCCCCGGTTTCCGGACGCTCAGGGCGGGAGATGCGGGAAAACCATAAGACAGTTTTGCGACAGATGTGCACAAAGACCTGTGCCCCGCGCCTGGGGCATGGGCTGTAGACGCAGCGTGGCGTTCACCAGATGGAGAACTCGACGAAGAACCAGACGGTGTGCCGGACAGCGGGCCGCACTGCTGTGGAGCGGCGTGCGCAGAGATTGCTGCACCGTCGCCTTGGCCTGCATGCCGGTTTGTGGAGGCCACCACAAAGGCGCGGTGTTGGCGGCACCAAGCACGGCCACAACATGCGCGATAGCACCGGCGGCGATGGCTGCAGCAGCCTCTGCCGCGCCCCGACATTGAGTGGATTTGCTATTAATTAAATAGCGCTCTGCGCTTATTCCTCTGGCGCAGCAGGCCTAAAAGACTTGTTTTTTGCCTTCAACCGGCGTCTACATCGCCCAGATACGCGGCTGCACGGCATCAAGTTGCCACAGGCCCGCCCGCCATGCGCTGCGCACTTGCCGCAGCAACTGCATGGCCGGCTCCACCTGCGGTGCCAGCACGCGCACCACCACCGTGCGGTCGTTGGGGCTGGTGGCGCCCGCTGTGGCTTTGAGCGGGTGCAGATCCATCACCGCCCGGGCTGCGTCCAGTGCCGCGTCGCGGCGGGTGCGGTCCAGTGGGGTGCCTGTGGCAAAGAACATGCTGGCCATGCAGCGATGGCCGGCCAGGCCCAGGGGGCTGTGTAGCAGCTGGTGGTCTGCTGCGTTGATGGTGCCGCGCTCCAGCCACACGCCAGGCACTTCGATGTGCTGCTCAAAATGGCCCGTCTCAAAGGGCTGGTTGGCGTGGGGCAGGCCCAGGGCCGTGACGTCCCAGCCCATGCATTCAGCGCCTGTGGCCAGCGCCAGCGTCAGGTGGTTGCGGGCGCGGCAGGCGTTGTAGCAAAGTGCCTCCAGCGGCAGCCATTCCAGGCGCGCGTTCTCGGCCAGGTTGAGGTGGGTGCGCTGCAGCGCCAGCTCGCCAGCCGATCGGTAAAACCGCGTGGCCCCCGGTGTGGTGACCAGCCCGTGCGCCCCTGTGCCCACGGTGGCGGCAATCTCCAGTGTGTCGCCGCCCACCAAACCGCCCGGCGGGTGCACCAGCACGTTGTGGCAAACGCTGTCGCCTTCGGGGTACAGGCTTTGCAGAATGCGCAGTGGCCCGTTGTGCTCAAACCGCGCTACGGTCCGGGCGTTTTCGAGGGTGTAGTTCAGTTGCAGGCGCGCGTGCCAGGGCATGATGGATGTCTGTTTGCTATTAAAAATATAGCTGCTTGCGCTTTGTTGACAAGCGCAGCAGCCCGTTTTATCTAGCAAGCATATTCCATACCGCTGCAACTGAGCGGCGTTGAGGGCGGCTAACAAAACTCCCCTGGCGTCGTTGTTCCGTCTTGTCGTACCTTGCGTAATGCCTGCGACGGACCGCCTAGCCAGGGCCGCTACGCTGAGTTTTGTTCGCCGCTCTTACTACGTTACAGCCAGGGCTTGAGCCAGCCCAGCCCATCGCTGGTGGCGTGGGCTGCGGCACCCCGCGCCGGGCGGTATTCGCAGCCAATCCAGCCGTCGTAGCCCAGGCTGTCCAGCAGCTTGAACAGGTAGGTGTAGTTCACTTCGCCCACATCGGGCTCGTGGCGCTCGGGCACACCGGCAATCTGGAAGTGGCCGACGTTGCCCGTGGGCAGGTATTGACGCACCTTCATCGCCAGGTCGCCTTCCACGATCTGGCAGTGGTACAGGTCCATCTGCACCTTGACGTTGGTGGCACCGATCTCGGCGATCAGCGCATGGGCCTGGTCCTGGCGGCTCAGGAAGAAGCCGGGCATGTCACGGCCGTTGATGGGCTCCAGCAGGATCTGGATGCCGTGGGGTGCCGCCTGCTCTGCGGCGTAGCGCACGTTGGCGATGTAGGTGGCGCGCACGGTGGCCGCGTCAGCACCCTGGGGCACCAGCCCCGCCATCACATGGATGCGGGGGCATTGCAGGGCCTGGGCGTATTCGATGGCTTTGGCAATGCCGTCGCGGAACTCGGCCTCGCGCCCAGGCAGGCTGGCCAGCCCGCGCTCGCCCGCGTCCCAGTTGCCGGGCGGGGCGTTGAACAGCACCTGCTGCAGGCCATTGGCCTGCAGGCGTGTGGCCAGTTCTTGCGCAGGGTAGGCATAGGGAAAGAGGTACTCCACCGCCTTGAAGCCATCCTGTGCGGCAGCAGAAAAACGGTCGAGAAAGTCCACGTCGTTGTAGAGCATGGACAGGTTGGCGGCAAAACGGGGCATGAAAGGTGTCCTGGTGGGAGAGGGTCAGCGGCGTGGTGCAGTGATCAGCACCTGGGCCAGTCGGTCTTGGTAGAAGCGCGCCAAGCCGACGGTGCCGTGGCCTACGGTTTCTGTGCTGGCGGGAATCACGTAGGCCTGCGCATGCGCAATGCGGGCGATGGCCTTGTCGAGCACGCCAAGCTCGGGTGGGTTGCGTTCATCGTCCGCCGAGTTGATGGCCAGCACGCGCGCAGTGATGCGTTCCAAACCCTGCTCGGGGTCGTAGTCGCGTGATGCCTCCCACTGGTAGATGTGGTCGTTGGCGTCGCCGCGGAAGGGGGCTTTGAGCCGCTGCTCCACCAGCGCATCGGCTGCAGCGCGCGTGGGGGCGAGTTTTTGCAGGCCCTGGTTGCCACCGTTGGTGCCCGTGCCAAAGAACACCGACGCGAACTGCAGGCTGCGCGGCTGTCGGGTGTAGTTGCCACCCTGCCATTCGGGGTCGTTGCGGATGGCGTCGACCAGCAATTTGCGCATCATCCAGTTGCGGCCCGACATGGCTGCGGGCAGTGAGGCCATGGGCACGGCAATGTCCATGAAATCGGGGTAACGCTGGGCCCAGACCCAGGTGTGCATGCCGCCCATGGAGTTGCCGATGATGGCGCGCACATGGCGCAGGCCCAGGTGTTCGGTGACCAGCCGGTATTGCGCGGCCACCATGTCGTCGTAGTTGTAGGCCGGAAAGGCCGCACGCAGGCCGTCCGACGGCTTGCTGGAGCGGCCCGTGCCGATCGCATCGGGCAGGATGATGAAATATTTGCGTGCATCCAGTGGCTGGCCTGGGCCAAACAGGGTGCCAGCAAAGCCCGGCGTCAGCATGGACTCTGCCGAGCCGTTGGTGCCATGCAGCACCAGCACCGGCTCACCTTTGGGGTCACCCACCGTGGTGTAGGCGACCTTGAGTTCGGGCAGGGTCTGGCCACTTTGAAAACGGAAGTCCCTCGCGACCCATTCGCTGTGTTGGGGAGGCGGGTAGTCTGCGGCTGCGGCACTGCCTGTGGCCAGCACGCCCAGCAGCACGGGGGCGAAGGCTTTGCGCCAGAAGGAAAGGGTCATGAACGTCTCCTTGTTCTACCGTTGTGGTTACCAGTGGGCACCAAAAGTCTGGCGCAAGTCTTCAATTTGGGGCCCTGTCAGCGGCGTGGGGCGGGGCTGGCACTGCAGCCACAGGCGGGCGGTTTCTTCCAGTTCTTCGAGCACAGCCATGGCCGCAGCCGGTGTGTCGTGCCACACATTGGGCCCCAGGCGCGCCAGCATCACGGCACGCACCGGGCTGCCGTTGGCGGCATAGCAGGTGATGGTCTGCGCCACCAGTGTTGCTGCTGCGGCATCACCCGGGCGGTGGTACGGGATGTGCGGCACGCGGCCCACCTTCATGACGAAGTAGGGCGTGATAGGGGGCAGCAATTGCGCATCGGGCGCCAGCTGGCCACCCGCAGCCGTGTCGGCTTGCAGCGAGCAGGCCACCAGGTGCGTGCTGTGGGTGTGGATCACGCAGCGCGCGGGTGCGGCTGTCGATGCCGATGCCTCGTAAATCTGCCGGTGCAGCGCAATGGTCTTGCTGGCCCGGTCGCCCGCCACCTGCTGTCCCTGGGCGTCCAGGCGGGCCAGCCGCTCGGGCTGCAACGTTCCCAGGCAGGCATCGGTGGGGGTGATGAGGTAGCCGTCTGCCAGGCGCACGCTGATGTTGCCCGCGGTGGCGTGCACATAGCCCCGCTCAAACAGGCTGCGGCCCACGCGGCAGATCTCGTCGCGGGCCTGTCTCTCATCCATGAAGGCGGGGGTAGAGGTCATGCCCGCAATTGTGCAAAAGCTTTGGTGAAGAAGTCGGTGCTACCGAAATTGCCCGACTTCAGCGTGATGTGCAGGCCGTCCTTGGCATCGGGGGCCACGGCATGGCACCACGGCACGCCGGGGTCGATCTGCGCGCCAATGCGCATTTGCGTGATGCCCAGGGCCTGCACACAGGCGCCGGAGGTTTCACCGCCCGCCACGATGAGCTGGCGCACCCCACGCTGCACCAGGCCGCAGGCAATGGCGGCAATGGTTTCCTCCACCATGGCACCGGCTTTCTCAGAACCGAGCTTGCCCTGAATAGCGCGCACGGCCGAGGGCTCGGCGGTGGAATACACCAGCACCGGGCCTTGGCCAATGTGGCCCTCAGCCCAGGCCAGCGCTTCGGCGGCCACGTCCACGCCTGCTGCGATGCGCAAAGGGTCGATGGCGAGGGCTGGCTTGCCCGCCTTGATGAAATCCATCACCTGCTGGTTGGTCGCCACCGAGCAGCTGCCCGACACGATGGCCTGCAGCCCTTGCGCAGCGGGCAGGCGGGCGGCCTCGTTGCTGGGCGCCACGCCAAAGTTGCCCGGCAAGCCAATGGCCACGCCAGAGCCCGCTGTGACCAACGGCATGCCCTTAAGCGCTGGGCCCAGGCGCAGCAGGTCGGCGTTCGACACCGCATCGACCACGGCCATGCGCACGCCCTCGGCCTTGAGCTGGTCGATGCGTGCGCGGATGGCGGCCTCGCCCTGTGCGACAACGCTGTGGTCGATCAGGCCCACGCGGCTCTCGGTCTGCGCCTGCAGCACGCGCACCAGGTTGGGGTCGGTCATGGGCGTGAGCGGGTGGTTTTGCATGCCGCTCTCGTTCAGCAGCACATCGCCCACAAACAGGTAGCCCTTGAATACGGTGCGCTTGTTGTCGGGGAAGGCGGGCGTGGCGATGGTGAAGTCGGTGCCCAGGGCCTGCATCAGCGCATCGGTCACGGGGCCGATGTTGCCTTCGGCCGTGCTGTCAAAGGTAGAGCAGTACTTGAAGTAGATCTGCTCAGCACCTTGCGCCTTCAGCCATTGCAGCGCAGCCAGCGATTGGGCGATGGCTTCGTCCTTCGGAATGGTGCGCGACTTCAGGGCCACCACGATGGCATCGGCCTCGGCATCCAAAGGTGCCGTGGGCACACCCATGGCCTGCACCACGCGCATGCCTGCGCGCACCAGGTTGTTGGCCAGATCGGTCGCGCCGGTGAAGTCGTCGGCAATGCAGCCCAACAGTGCACGTGCGCGCGTCATGCCTTGTCCTTGCTTGCGGGCAGCGTGATGCCCGGGAAGATCTTGATCACGGCGCTGTCATCTTCCTTGGCAAAGCCTGCGGTCGATGCCTGCATGAACATCTGGTGCGCGGTGGCCGCCAGTGGCAGGGGGAATTTGCTGGCGCGTGCGGTGTCCAGCACCAGGCCCAGGTCCTTCACAAAAATATCGACGGCCGACAGCGGCGTGTAGTCGCCCGCCAGCACATGGGCCATGCGGTTTTCAAACATCCAGCTATTGCCCGCGCTGTTCGTGATCACTTCATACAAGGCGCTGGCTTCCACGCCTTCGCGCAGGCCCAGGGCCATGGCTTCGGCGGCCACGGCAATGTGCACACCGGCCAGCAACTGGTTGATGATCTTGACCTTGCTGCCCGCGCCCGCCTTGTCACCCAGGCGGTACACCTTGCCAGCCATGCCGTCGAGCACGGCGCCCGCTGTGGCATAGGCCTCGGGCTTGGCCGAGGTCATCATGGTCATCTGGCCCGATGCAGCCTTGGCTGCGCCGCCGGAGATGGGCGCGTCCACGTAGTGCAGGCCCAACGCGTTCAGGCGGGCTTCCAGTGCCACAGACCAGTTGGGGTCCACGGTGGAGCACATCACAAAGGTACTGCCGGGGCGCATGGTGCTGGCTGCACCGCCCTTGCCATCGTCGCCAAACAGCACGCTCTCGGTCTGCGCCGCGTTGACCACCACCGACACCACCACATCACTCACCGCCGCCAGCGCAGCGGTGGTGGCGTGGGCTGTGCCGCCTTCGGCCACAAAGGCATCGGCCACGCCGGGGCGCACGTCGCACACGTGGATGGTGAAGCCGTTGTTGCGCAGGGTCTTGGCAATGCCAGCGCCCATGGCGCCCAGGCCGATGATGCCGACGGTGGGTTGGGTCATAGTGGTGTCTTTCTAAAGCAAAGAGAAAAAATCAGGCAACCGCCACCCACAGCAGGGCGGTGAGGGCAAAGCCCGCCAGGCCCAGCACGGTGGTCAGCACGGTCCAGGTGCGCAGGCCATCGCCCACGCTCAGGCCCAAGTAGCGGGTCACGATCCAGAAGCCCGAATCGTTGACGTGCGACAGGCCCAGGCTGCCAAAGCCAATGGCAACCGTGAGCAGCGCCACTTGCAAGGGGGAATACCCGCCACCCGCCATCGCATCGGCCAGCAGGCCGCAGGTGGTGATGATGGCCACGGTGGCCGAACCCTGTGCAGCGCGCAGGGCCAGCGAGATGATGAACGCCAGCAAAATCAGTGGCAGGTGCGTGGCCGTGAGGCTTTGCGACAGCGCAGCGCCAATGCCACTGGCGGTGAGCACCTTGGCAAACACGCCGCCCGCGCCGGTTACCAGGATCACGGTGGCGGCCGGGGGCAGGGCGGATTCCATGATGGCGTTGGTGCGCTCGCGGTTCCAGCCTTGGTTGCGGCCCAGCAGAAACATGGCCAAGCCCACGGCCACCATCAGCGCAAAGATGGGCGAGCCGATGAAGCCCAGCACATTGCGCAGACTGTCGCCCTTGGGCAGTAGGGTAGCGCCCGTGGTGCCTGCCATGATGAGGGCCAGAGGAATGATGATCAGCGCCATGATGGTGCCGACGCCGGGGGCATTACCAGCCTTGCTGGCCTTGCTTTCTTCGCTGTTGCCAAAGGCCGCAAACTGCTCGGCCGTGGTGGGCAGCATGGGGTAGCCCTTGCGGTTGAGCCAGCCCGACACATACTGCGACAGCGCCGCCAGCGGAATGCAGATGGCCAGGCCAATGATGGTGATCCAGCCGATATCGCCCTTGACGATGGCCGCCCCACCCACGATGCCGGGATGCGGTGGCACCACCACGTGGGCTGCCAGCATGATGCCCGCCACGGGCAGGCCGAACTTGATGGGGTTGACGCCCGCCGCCTTGCAAAAGCCGTAGACGATGGGCACCAGGATGATGAAGCCCACGTCAAAAAATACCGGGATGGCCAGCACCAGCGCTGCGGCTGTGAGCGCCATCGGCACCCGCGTGGGGCCCAGCAGTTGCGTGAAGCGGTTGGCCAGGCTGGCCGCGCCACCCGAGACTTCGATCATGCGCCCCAGCATGGAGCCCAGCGCCACCAGGATGGCGACCGAACCCAGTGTGCCGCCCATGCCTGCAATCAGCGTGCTGATGATGTCGCCAATGGGCATGCCCGTGGCAAACGCCACCAGAAAGCTCACCAGCATCATGGCCACGAAGGCGTGGACCTGCCAGCGGATGATGAGCAGCAGGAGCAGGCCAATGCTGCCGGCGCCGATGCCGAGAAGTGCGAGGGTGGACATGTACGGGATATCTCCGGGATGGAAGGGCGAGCGCGCAGGGCGGTACCCTAGTTAGTGTGTTTATATGGTCATCATACAAATTTAGCGTGCGGGTGAGTTTGCGGGTTAACCCTAGTCAAAGGGATGCTCGAATGAGGGAGCGCAGCTGTGTGTCGGCGCAATTTGAACGTCGCGTGCCGAGGGCGTGCCGATGGCGCGCCGAGGGGCAAACTGGCCATCTGGCTCGTTGCGCTCAGCTTTGATGCAGTGGCTTGGCGTATGGCGGGCGCGCGGACTCTGGCCGGATCTGGCTTGAGCGCAGCGGGTTGCAGTGCGGCTCCAGGATCAGTGCAAAACCGCTAAACCGCAAAAGGGCGGTGGCCCCCCGCGACCTCAGTCCGCAGACGCATTCACCAGCGGTTGCGCCAAGCGGGCGCCATGCTGCGCCCAGAAGGCCGGGTCTGCCTGCGCAATGCGGCTGAGCGCATTGCGCATGTGTTCTGTGGCGGCGTGCCGTGCAGCGCCGGGGTTGCCGCTCTCAATGGCGGCCACGATGCATTCGTGCTCTTGCGTGACAGCCCTGGCAAAGTCACTGCGCCTGGCTTCGTTGGCGCGTGTGACCCGGGTAGCGCCGCTGAGGAAGCGGGCCAGGTAGTCCAGTGTGCTGATCAGGAAGGGATTGCCGGCCGCCCTGGCAATGGCGCGGTGAAATTCCACGTCTTCCTCGGCGCCGTCTCCACCGGCCTGCACTGCGTCACTGATGCGCTGCATGGCGGCGCGAATGGCCAGCACATCGGCTGCCGTGCGGCGCTGTGCGGCCAGCTCGGCCACTTCAGACTCCAGCGCGCGCCGCACTTCCACAATCTGCATCACGGCCTCGCGCGATGCGGCATGGGCCAGGTCAAACTGCAGTGGCGCGATGCCGGGGGCTTGCACATACACGCCGCTGCCTTGGCGCGAGTCGACCAGCCCCAGCGACTTGAGCCGGGAGATCGCCTCGCGCACCACCGTGCGGCTCACCTCAAACTGCTGCGCCAGTACGGCCTCGGTAGGCAGCTTGCCACCCGCCTGAATGCGGCCCGTGCGGATTTCAGCCTCCAGCGTGCTGGCGACCTGGTCGGCCAGCTTGAGGCTGGGCTTGACGGCAGAAAAAGGGGACGACATGGCGAGCGATAGTGGGAGTGTTGGGCGGCTGACCTCAGCGCCCAGGGCAAGCGCCAATGCATGGGCGAATGTACCCCAAGGTGGCAGCGCAGCGCTGCGGCGGCGGCCCTATTTGGCGGGGCTGCACCGATCGTCCATGCCCGCCAGACCCGCTAGCTTTTGCATGCTGGAGCGGTTGTCCAGACAGGCCTGCAACTGTTCCTGCGCCGCCCTTTGCTGTGCTGCCCGTGCCGTGCTGGCGCGCTCGGTTTGCAGCCGGGCCACACGTTCGCGGATTTGCGGCATCACGGCCAGGGCGGCTTTCTCGCCTTCCACGATGGCGTTGGCGCGTTGGCTGAAGTCGGCCGATCCAATGTCCAGCACCTGGGGGCGGATGATCACATCGGCGCGGGCCAGCTCGGCCTGACCGAGCTTCTGGCCCATGATGGCAATGGACTGGCCCAGCGTGCCTAGCATGTCGCCCGGCGACTGCCCCCGGGCCTTGTTGGAGATGTCTACAGCGATGACGATGTCGGCGCCCAGCTGGCGGGCCGCATCCACGGGCACGGGGCTCACGATGCCGCCATCCACGAAGTGGTACTTGCCTATGGTGACGGGCTGGAACACGCCCGGCACGCTGCTGGAGGCTCGCACCGCCTGGCCGGTGTTGCCGCGCGCAAACACGGTGCGCTCACCGTCTTCGAGCCGAGTGGCCACGGCCACGAAGGGCTTGGCCAGTTGTTCCAGGGGTTTGCGGCGTACCTGCTCGTTCACATAGTCTTCCAGCTTCTGCCCCTGCACCAATCCGCCCGAAGACCACTGCAAATCGCGGATCTTGGCCTCGTCCAGCGCCACGGCTTTTTCCTGCATCTCGAACGCATTCATGCCGCTGGCATACAGCGCGCCCACCACGCTGCCTGCGCTGGTGCCGGAGATGACGGCGGGGGCAAAGCCATTGGCTTCGAGCATTTTGATGACGCCGATGTGCGCAAACCCCTTGGCTGCGCCGCCGCCCAGCGCAATGCCAATGCGCACCGGGGCCGTGGTGGTGGCCAGGGACGGCTGGGGCTCGGGGTTGGAGCGGGTGGCGGTTGCGCCACAACCTGCCAGTGCCAAGGCTGCGACGGTGGCAAGGGCTGCCCCCACGACAGGAGGGGAGGGGAAAAAGGCGGTCAGGCGCATGCGGGTGTCATCCTGCGGTGCATTGGGGCGGGCAGTATAGCGGTGGCCCCCAGTGGGCAAGGTGGATGGGGTGATTTGCTCCTAAAAAAAGAGCTGCTTGCGCTTTTCCATAAAGCGCTAGAGCCCATTTTCTTCAAGGGTACAGAGGCATGTGCCGATGGCTGCTCTTGGCCCACCCCCAGCCCAGGCCTCACTCGCCCTGTGACCCCCGATGTGCCCAGCCTGTGGTGCGCTTTTCGACCCAGCTGAACAGCTCGTACATGGCCATCGCCATGGCGCCCACCACCATCAGCCCGGCAAACGCCAGGCCCATTTGCATGGACGAACCCGCGCTGATGAGCAGGTAGCCAATGCCCTCGTTGGCGGCGGTCATCTCGCTCACCGTGGTGCCCACAAAGGCCAGGGTGATGGCTACTTTGAGCGATCCATAAAAGTAGGGCAGCGAGCGCGGCAGGCCCACCTTGGTCAGCACATCCCAGCGTTTGGCGCCCAGCACGCGCAGCACGTCTTCCAGCTCCGGCTCCAGCGTGGCCAGGCCAGTGGCAATGTTGACCATGATGGGAAAGAAGCTGATGAGAAAGGCCGTGAGGATGGCTGGCCCCACGCCGATGCCGAACCACACTACGAGGATGGGCACGAACGCGGCCTTGGGCAGGGCGTTGAAGGCCGTCATCAGCGGGTACACGGCGGCATAGGCCAGGCGCGAGCTGCCGATGACAAAGCCCAGCAGCACGCCCACCACGATGGCAATGCCAAAGCCCGCCATGGTGACCCAGTAGGTGCGCCAGGCGTGACCTGCGATGACGCCGCCAAACTCCACCAGCTGGGTGCCAATGGCCCAGGGGCTGGGGAAAAGGTATTCAGGGACGCTGAAGGCCGAGCAGACGATCTGCCACAGCAGGATGATGGCGCCGAGCAGGATCCAGGGGGACCAGCGCTCCACGGTTTTCTTGTGCATGACTCGCCTTGTTTATTGCTGGATGGGCGCGCCAGCCTTACGCAGGGCGCCAATGTGGCCGCGCAGCTCGTGCACGATGTCGGTGAATTCCTTGGTGTAGGTGATCTCCAGCTCGCGCGGGCGCGGCAGCTTGATCTCCTTGCGCACCACAAACCGGCCGGGGCTCTTGCTCATCACATACACGGTGTCTGCCAAGAAGACGGACTCGCGCAGGTCGTGTGTGACCAGGATCACGTTGAATTTCTGCTCGGTCCACAGGTCGCGCAAGATGCACCACAGCTCTTCGCGGGTGAAGGCGTCAAGCGCGCCAAAGGGCTCGTCCAGCAGCAGCATCTTGGGCTCGTGGATCAAGGCACGGCAGATGCTGGCGCGCTGCTGCATGCCGCCCGACAACTGCCAAGGGAATTTGTCCTCATAGCCCGCCAGCCCGACCTTTTGCAGCAGCTTGCGGGCGCGCTCTTCGTATTCCTTGCGCTTTTGTTTGAAGTTGCTGCGGTACGGCTCGACGATCTCCAGCGGCAGCAGCACGTTGTCCACCGTGGTACGCCAGGGCAGCAGCGAGGGCGCCTGGAACGCCATGCCCGAGACTTTGAGCGGCCCGGTCACGGGCTGGCCGTCGATGAGGATCTTGCCCATCGATGGCATCTTCAGGCCGGTGGCCAGCTTCATGAAGGTGGACTTGCCGCAGCCCGAGGGGCCGACGATGGCAATGAACTCGCCCTGGCGGATTTGCAGGTCGATGGCCTCGACGGCAAAGTGGTTCTCCGCGCGCAGCTCGTCGTTGTAGGCGAGCCAGACATCGCGAAAGTCCACAAAAAAGGAATCAGCAGCCTGCATCAGAGGTCCGTAGTGAGTAGTGTTTGTGCACCGAGGTTGATGCTGGGCGCGGCCCAGGCCAGCGCCCCCGTGCAAGGGCCGCCCCGCCGCACCGGGGGCGTCCCCCTCCCGACTCGCGCAGCGAGTCGAGAGAGGGGGAAGGCGCGAAGCGACTCAGGGGGTGTCACTTCTTCGGCAGGATGTTCAGCTCAGCCGTGCTGGGCAAGAAGCTGCCGTTCCACACATCGTCTGCGTTCACACGGGTCTTGGTGTTGAAGGCATCCGACACCTGCGACGCCATCAGCGACAGGCGGCCCGGCTTGGCTTGGCCAAAGCCTTCGGCACGCGCGTCGGCGCTGTTGACCACGGTGTCGATGGCCAGTTGCAGGCGGCGCGTTTCCAGCGCCACGTTCACGATGCCATCGCGGGCGCGCACATGCTCGATGGCGGCGGCGGGGTTGGCGATGACTTCCTTGGCGCCCTTGGTGAATGCCGACAGGAAGGCCTTGACGGCAGCGGGGTTCTCTTTGATGAGCTTGGGCGAAGCAATGATCACGTTGCCGTACAGCTTCACGCCAAAGTCGGCGTAGGGCAGCACGACCACGTCGGCGGTCTTCACGCCCCGGGCTTCCAGGTTCAGCAACGAAGTGAAAGTGAAGCCGGTGATGGCGTCCACGTCGCCGCGCACCAGCATGGTCTCGCGCAGCGGGGGGTCCATGGCCGTCCACTGCACGTTGCCGACCTTGTTGGCTTTTTGGAAGATGGGGAAGGCGCGGCGCCCGGCGTCAAACACCGGGGCGCCCAGCTTCTTGCCAGCCAGGTCGGCGGGCGTGGCGATACCGCTTTTCTTGAGCGCCATCACCGATGCGGGCGTGTTGTTGTAGACCATCATCACCGCCACGGGTTTGTTCTGCGCGTCGGGGTTGTTGGCGTGGAATTCCATCACGGCAGCCAGGTCGGCAAAGCCCATGTCGTAGGTGCCCGAGGCCACGCGCTGCACTGCGCCGCCCGAGCCGTTGCCAGCGTCCACCGTCACGTCCAGCCCAGCGGCCTTGAAGTAGCCCTTGGCTGCGGGCTGCAAAAACAGCGCAGCTGGGCCTTCGAAGCGCCAGTCGAGCTGGAATTTGATGGGCGTGCTTTGCGCATGCGCAGCAGGCAATGCGCTTGCCAGCGCCAGTGCTGCTGCGGTGTGCATGAACGTTCTTTTTTTCATGGGGTAGCTCCTGGCGGTTGCCAAATAAAAACGGAAGGAAAAAGGCAGCAATGCCTTGGCTGTGCAAGCTATTCAGCAAAAACGATGCCCGCTTTCAAGCGCACTGCCGGGTTTTAGCAAGGGCAGCGCAGCGTGGCAAACCATTCTTCACCGAAGTGGTGCGGCCGGGCATGGAGGGTTTCCCGAAATGGTGCGTGCACCGTTGCAACGGATTGGGACAAACACGCAGACGAGGGGCCGTAGGCGGTGGTACAACGAAGTCGCAGCATCCAAAAAACAGGGCATTGCCTCGCAGGCCATAGGCGCTGCGGTACAGGGTTCCTGGAGAAGGGTGCGCAGCCCGTTGCACTGCAGCACGAAGGCTTGCGTCTTCGGGTTCTTCAAAGACCCACGAGAGGGCTCACCTATGCCACACCTGACAGAGTTTTTTGACAACGTGCAATTGCCCACCATGCCCGACGTGGCGCGGGAACTGGTGGCGACGATGCAGGACGATGACATCCCGTTTGAGAAGGTGCGCAGCGCCATTGCGCGCGACCCGGCCTTGACGGCCAAGCTCATCCGCTTGGCCAACAGCTCCCGCTTTGGGCTGGCGCGGCAGGTGGCCACGCTGGACGATGCGTTAACGCTGGTGGGGCTGAACCAGGTGCGCACCCTGGCCTTGGCGGCCTGCATGACTGGCATGTTCAAAGACACGCCGGGCATAGAGGCTGACGCCTTCTGGAAGGAAAGCATGGCCACTGCAGGCTATGCGCAGTGGTTGGCGCGCACGCTGGGCTCGGATGTGCAGCAGTCCTGGCTGGCCGGGTTTTTGGTGCGCATTGGTGAATTGATCATTGCGCAAAAAGCGCCCGAGCAAATGGCCGCCATTGAGCAACTGCCCCACCAGGCAGGTGGCCGCTGGGAGCGCGAAAAGCGCTTGCTGGGCTTTACCGAGGCGCAGGTGACGGCGGAGCTGGCCAAACGCTGGCGCTTCCCGGATTCCATCGTGCGCGCCCTGGACACCGCCGAAGACCCTGTGGCCGCCACGCCGTTTTGCCGTCTGGGTGGCATCGTGCACGTGGCCATGCTGCTGGCCGAGATTGCACTGGAGGAGCCCAAGTCCCCCGCCGACACCATCGCCAGCTTGCCCGAGGAAATCAAAAGGGCGTTGCAACTGGACTCGGACTGGCTGGCTGAGCATCTGCCGCCAGTGGCAGACTTTGTGGATGTGTCGGTGCACTGACGCGACCGTGCTGAGGTCTACAGTTCAATCCACCCAAAAAGAAAGGCCCCGAAGGGCCTTTCTTTTTTGAGTGCGAATCCGATCGGATCAGGCTGCGCGCGCCGCAGCGCTGGCCACGGCCAGGGCGGTCATGTTGAACACCCGGCGCACGGTGGCTGCGGGCGTCAGGATGTAGGCCGTGGCGGCAGAGCCCATCAGGATCGGGCCTACGGTCACACCACCGCTGGTGGTGGTCTTGAGCACGTTGTACAGGATGTTGGCTGCGTCGATGTTCGGGCAGACCAGAAGGTTGGCGGAGCCGCTCAGGGTCGATTCGCCTTCGGCCATGTAGGTCTTGCGGATGCCGGGCTCCAGCGCAGCATCGCCGTGCAGTTCGCCATCGCACTCGATCTCGGGGTGGCGCGCCACGAAGAGGTCGCGTGCTTCGCGCATCTTGCGGGCCGAGGGGCGCTTGGACGAACCGTAGCTCGAGTGCGACAAAAACGCCACCTTGGCCGGAATGCCAAAGCGCTGCACTTCCTGCACCGACATCCAGGCGATGTCGGCCAGTTGCTCGGCCGTGGGGTTCTCGTTCACGTAGGTGTCGGCGATGAACAGCGGGCCCTGGTTGGTCATCAGGGCATTGAGCGCGGCGTAGTCGTTGGCACCCGCTTGGCGGCCGATGATGCTGTGGATGCGCTCCAGGTGCGTTTCGTACAGGCCCACCAGGCCGCAGATCATGGCGTCGGCGTCGCCGAGCTTGACCATCAGCGAGGCGATGATGGTGTTGGAGCGGCGCACGGCGGCCTTGGCCACTTCAGGGGTGGCGCCATTGCGCTTCATCAGCGCATGGTAGTGCTCCCAGTACTGGCGGAAACGTGGGTCGTCTTCAGGGTTGCACACCTCCACGTCCTTGCCGATCTGCATGCGCAGGCCCGCTTTTTCAATGCGGGCCGCGATCACGGCGGGGCGGCCGATCAGGATGGGGTGGGCAATCTTGTCGTCGATGGCCATCTGCGCGGCACGCAGGGCACGCTCGTCCTCGCCGTCGGCATAGGCCACGCGTTTTTGCGCATCAGGCAGGGCCTTGGCGGCGGTGACCACCGGGCGCATGAGCATGCCGGTTTGGTAGACAAAACGCGACAGGCTTTCCTTGTAAGCCTCCATGTCTTCGATGGGGCGTGTGGCCACACCGGATTCGGCGGCGGCCTTGGCCACAGCGGGCGCGATCTTGAGGATCAGGCGCGAGTCGAACGGCGTGGGGATCAGGTAGTCGGGGCCAAAGGTCAGCTCTTTGCCTGCATAGGCGTTGGCCACTTCCTCGCTGATATCGGCCTTGGCCAGATCGGCGATCTGGCGCACGCAGGCCAGCTTCATGGCTTCGGTGATCTTGGTGGCGCCGCAGTCCAGCGCGCCGCGGAAGATGTACGGGAAGCACAGAACGTTGTTGACCTGGTTGGGGTAGTCCGAGCGGCCGGTGGCAATGATGCAATCGGGGCGCACGGCCTTGGCCAGCTCGGGGCGGATTTCAGGCTCGGGGTTGGCCAGCGCCAGGATGATGGGCTTGGCCGCCATCGTCTTGACCATCTCGGCCGTCAGCACGCCGGGGGCCGAGCAGCCAAGGAATACGTCGGCACCGTTGACGGCATCGGCCAGCGTGCGCGCGTCGGTCTTTTGCGCGTACTGCGCTTTGGATTCGTCATAGCCGCCAGGGCGGCCTTCGTAGATCACGCCCTTGGAGTCGCACACGAAGATGTTCTCGCGCTTGACGCCCAGGCCCACCATCACGTTCAGGCAGGCAATGGCGGCGGCACCAGCGCCCGACACGGCCAGCTTCACGCTGCCAATGTCCTTGCCCACCAACTCCAGGCCGTTGAGCAGGGCGGCGCTGCTGATGATGGCGGTGCCGTGCTGGTCGTCATGGAACACCGGGATGTTCATGCGCTTGGACAGCTCTTGCTCGATGTAGAAGCACTCGGGTGCCTTGATGTCTTCAAGGTTGATGCCGCCCAGCGTGGGTTCCAGGCTGGCGATGATTTCGATGAGCTTGTCGGGGTCGCGCTCGGCCAGTTCGATGTCGAACACATCGACGCCTGCAAACTTCTTGAACAGGCAGCCCTTGCCTTCCATCACGGGCTTGCTGGCCAGCGGGCCAATGTCGCCCAGGCCCAGCACGGCCGTGCCGTTGGTGATGACGGCCACCAGGTTGCCGCGCGAGGTGTAGTCAAACGCCTTCGAGGGGTCGGCAGCGATGTCCAGACAGGGATAGGCCACGCCGGGCGAATACGCCAGCGACAGATCGCGCTGGTTGGACAGGGGCTTGGTCGGCGTGACGGAGATCTTGCCCCGGCTGGGGTTGCGGTGGTATTCGCGCGCTGCGTCGCGCAGTGCCTGTTCGGCGGCAGACAAGGTCTGTGTCATAGAAGGAAAGAGTGTGCGAAACGGTGCGATGGAGCTTAATACATGTCCAGCGCGGCATGGCTGTATGCCTCATGCCTTGTGTGCATGAATTGATCAACGGGGGCGGGGCCGTCGTGGGGCCCGGAGCCCGGATCTTCGTATGGGGGCAACTGGACGATGCGAATGTAAGGCAAGACGATCTCGAGAGATCATCTGCCGTGGGCGCGGAGTAAGGTTAGCGGATTTCTCAATGCCCCGGCGTTCTCTGTGATCCGTCGCCTCTCAGCGGTGCCCTGCTAACCGGGGGGTACCTTGCGAATAATCCGCAGAGGCGCCAGAGGCATCCAGGGTGAACCCAGCCACTGTGCGCGACAGGTTGTGGGCCTGCTCGTTCAACACGGCTGATGCTGCGGTGGATTCTTCCACCAATGCAGCGTTTTGTTGGGTGGAGCGATCCATCTCCGTGACGGCTTGATTGATCTGACTGATGCCACTGCTCTGCTCCGCCATGGAACCATTGATTTCGCCGATGGTGAGAGTGACGCGCTGGATGCCTTGAACAATGGCGGCCATGGTGTCGCCGGTAGCCCGCACCCGTTCCGCGCCCGTTTTTACGCTGGCGCTGGACGCATCAATCAGTGTCTTGATCTCGCGGGCTGCTGCGGCACTGCGCTGCGCCAAGTTGCGCACTTCGCTGGCCACCACCGCAAAACCCCGGCCTTGTTCGCCTGCGCGTGCGGCTTCGACGGCGGCGTTGAGCGCCAGGATATTGGTCTGGAAGGCGATCGAATCAATCACGCCGATGATCTCGCCGATCTTTGTGGACGCCTTGGAGATATCGTCCATAGTAGCCACAGCGCTGGCGACCACTTCGCCGCCCTTGAGCGCCGAGGCGCTGGCCTCTCCCGCCAGCCGGGTGGCCAGGCTGGCTGAATCTGCAGACTGCTTCACGGCCACGGTGAGCTGCGACAGCGAGGCAGAGGTCTCTTGGAGGCTGCTGGCCGACCCCTCGGTGCGGTTGGACAAGTCCTGATTGCCGGCACGGATTTCGTCCGTGGCCGTCTTCATGGACTCAATGCCGTTGCGCACGTCCTTTAAAACGGTGCTGATCTGATCTATGAAGGTATTGAAGGAGGATGCAATTTGCGCCACTTCATCTTGTCCCGAAACGGGCAACCGCTGCGTGAGATCGCCTCCTCCGGAGCCAATCTTGTCCATGGCATCGCGAACCTGCGAAAGTCGGCGGAACGACGTTGCTGTGAGCAGGCCAGCGATGCCGGCGGCGCCCAAGGCCAGCAGCACGATGGCGATGGCCAGTGTCTGAAGCACACTGCGCAGGCCGGCTGTGGCCTCGGCCTTGTCCAGCGCCACCACCAGGATCCAGTCGGTGCCTTGCACCGCGCGCCCTTTGAGCAGCTTGGCTGCGCCCCCCATATCTACCTGCAAGGGCTGGCTAGACTTTGTCAGGTCGGCCAGCGCTGCAGGGGCCAGCAAAGGCGAAACTTCGGTGGCTGGCTTGAGCGCCAGCTTGGGGTCTGCATGTGCCAGGATCAGCCCGTCACTGTTCACCACAAAACCCATGCTGCTGGGCGTTGGGCGGATGGTGGACACCACTTCGCGCACCCCATCCAGCGGCACTGCGCCACTGACCACACCAGCGAGCTTGCCGTCACGCAGCATGGGTGCAACGAACGCCACGTACGGCATGCCGGTGGTGGAGTCTCCGTAGGGCTTGGTTACCGACAGCTTGCCCGCTTGTGCGGCCGTTTTGTACCAGGGGCGTGCCGTGGGGTCGTAGCCCGGGGCGGTAGTGGTGGTAGAGAAAAAAGTTTTGTCTTCCCACCCGACCGTGGTGATGGGGAAGCCGCCCGACTTGCTGAGCTGGCGCACAAAGCCTTGGGGGTCTCCATGCTCCACCACCGCAGCGGTGGCCTGAACAGCCAGTCCCTTGGCTGCCACCCACTGGTCTATCGCTGTAGCGTTGCCCGCCGTGATCGCATCAAGGTCCTGCTCAATGGTCGCGAAAGTGTTGGAGCGGGTGATGGAGTAGGTGGCCGCTCCAGTCACCGCCAACGCGCCTATGACCGTTGCGGTGCTGATGGTAAGAATCTTGGCGCGCAGGGTTTGGATCATGGAAGCTTTCAAAAACAGGCATAGAAATTACACATCGAATTGGGCCTGTGTTGCATTTATTTACAGAACTGTTGCTGAAAATCCAAACGGCCTGTAGGGGCGCCTATTGCTCCTCTGGAACCTTTTCACCGTTGAGCACCGCCTGGGCGCGCTCCCGGTCAATGTCGCCTTCCCATGCCGCGATGGCGATGGTGGCCACGCAGTTGCCAATCAGGTTGCCCAGCGCTCGCGCAATGCCCATGAACCAGTCCACCGACAGCACCATCACCAAGCCGATGGCGGGTATGGCTGGGATGGCCTGAAGGGTGGCGGCTAGCACCACTATGGCCGAGCCCGGCACGCCGTGGGCGCCCTTGGAGGTGACCAGCGAAATGGCCAGGATGGTTAGCAAGTCCGTCATGCTGATGGGTGTGTTGGTGGCCTGGGCGATAAACACGGCCGCCAGAGTGATGTAGATCGAGAACGCATCCAGGTTGAACGAATAACCGGTGGGAATCACCAGCCCCACGGTCGAGTCCCGCACCCCCAGGTGCTTGAGCTTGGCCATCACCTGGGGCAGCACGCTGTCGGAGGAAGTCGTTGCGAAAACGACTGCCAGCTCCTCGCGCAGGTAGCGCAGCAGTTTGAAAAGGCTCAGGCCTGACAGGCGCATGACCGTGCCCAGCACCACCAAGACAAACAGCGCGACGGCGAAGTAGAAAAGACCGACCAGCATGCCCAGCTGCTTGAGCGAGCCGATGCCGTACTTGCCCACCGTGAACGCCACAGCACCCAGCACCCCCAGAGGCGCGAGCTGGATGATCAAGCCCATGGCGCGAAACAGCACTGCAGAGAACTCGTCGATCAGCGCGACCACGTTTTTGCCGCGTTCACCGATCAGTGCCAGTGCACAGCCAAACACCATCGAGAACAGCAGCACCTGCAGCACGTCTCCCGTAGCAAATGCGCTCACGGCCGTGGTGGGGATGAGCTTGAGCAAGAAGTCACTAAAGCCGCCTCCTGAGAGCTTGTGGGCGTTGTCTGCATAGCTGCTCATGGCTGCAGCATCCAGTGCCTTGGGGTCCACATTCATGCCCACCCCTGGCTCAAAGACAAAGGCCAGCACCAGCCCCAGCACCAAGGCAATGCTGGTGATCACCTCAAAGTAAATCAGCGCTTTCACGCCCAGTCGACCGACGCGGCGCAAGTCGCCTGTGCCTGCGATGCCGTGCACGACCACGCAGAACACGATCAGCGGCACCAGCATTTTGATCAGTTTGATGAAGCCATCGCCCAGCGGTTTGAGTTGCACCGCCCATTGAGGCCAGAGCAGCCCTACCACGACCCCGGCGATCAGTGCCAGTACGACGCGGCCAAACAGTGAGCGAAAAAAGCGTTGCATGAAGAGTTCCCGTTGATTGGCAATTTATGTACGCGAAAATTGCATACAAAAAGTGTAGACATGAATGCCTACCGAGAACTGCGGGTTATCCCTGCTGAACGCCTCCTGCGGGCATAAAAAAGCCGGGCACACAGGCCCGGCGTGGTGGTAGATGCCGCCAAAGTGGCTTGCTTGTCAGCGCAGCAGATCGCTCAGCGCCCGTGCGATCACCTTGGTGGCACGGCGCAGGTCTTCCAGTTGCAGGCGTTCGTCGGCCCGCTTGGCGTGGGATTCGAGCACGGTGCGCGGCCCGGCGCCATAGATCACGCCGGGGATGCCGCGCTCTACATACAGCCGCACGTCGGTGTACAGCGGGGTGCCTACGGCGGGCACGGGCTCGCCGATCACGGCCTGCGCGTGTTTCTGGATCGCATCGACCAGCGGTGCATTGCCCGCCAGCGGGGTCATGGCGTTGGCCAGCAGCAGGCGCTTGATGTCCACGCTGATGCCAGCGCGCTCGCCCGCCGCCTGCTCGATGATGCGGCGGATGTTGGCTTCGACCTCCACCGGGTTCTCTTCGGGGATCATGCGGCGGTCGAGCTTGAACATCACCTTGCCGGGCACCACGTTGGTATTGGTGCCGCCCTCAATGCGGCCCACGTTCAGGTACGGGTGCTTGATGCCTTCGACCTTGGATGTGACCTTCTTGTATTCATCGTTCTGCGCATACAGCGCGTTCAGGATGTGCACGGCGCCTTGCAGCGCATCCACGCCGGTGTGGGGCACGGCGGCGTGGGCCATCTTGCCGTGCACGGTCACTTCCATTTGCAGGCAGCCGTTGTGGGCGGTGACCACTTCGTAGCTGAAGCCTGCAGCAATCATCAGGTCGGGCTTGGCCAGGCCGTTCTTCAGCAGCCAGCCAGGGCCCAACTCGCCGCCAAATTCTTCGTCGTAGGTGAAGTGCAGTTCCACCGCGCCCTTCGTGGGCTTGGCGACGGCTTCCAGCGCCCGCACGGCAAAGGTGAAGCTGGCAAAGTCGCTCTTGCTCACGGCGGTGGCGCGGCCATACATCTTGCCGTCTGCAATTTCGGCGCCGTAGGGGTCGTGGGTCCAGCCCTCACCGGGCGGCACCACGTCGCCATGGGCGTTCAGGGCAATGGTCTTGCCGCCATCGCCCGGCGCTCCGTAGGGGCGGCGCACGATGAGGTTGGTGATGGACTCCATGCCGTAGGCCTGCACATCGGCAGCGGGCACAGCGTGCTTCTCGGCTTCGTAGCCAAAGTCTTTGAGCAGCTCTGCCGTGCGTTCGGCATGGGGTGCGTTGTTGCCGGGCGGCGTGTCGGTGGGCACACGCACCAGGGCCTGCAAAAAGTGCACTTCCTCATCAAAGTGCTGGTCGATCCAGGCGTCCAGCGCGGCGTAGTTGTTGTTCGTAGTCATGGTTGTGGTTCCTCGGCAAGCTGGTGCAGCACCTGGGTGAAGGCGTCCACGGCCAGCTGCATGTCGTTGTGGGTGGTGGATTCGAGCGGGTTGTGGCTGATGCCCGAGTTTTGGCCGCGCACGAACAGCATCGCCTGCGGCAAGATGGAGTGCAGTTTCATGGCGTCGTGCCCCGCGCCGCTGGGCATGCGGAACACTGGCACGCCCAGGGTGTCCACGGCGCGCTCCCAGTGGTTTTGCAATGCGGGCGCGCTGGGTGCAGCGGCGGCGCGCATGGATTCTTCCAGGGTGTAGCGCAGGCCGCGCCGCTGGGCAATGCGGGCGAGTTCGTCCAGCACATCGCGCACCAGGGCGTCACGCTGCGCGTCGGTGGGCGCACGCAAATCCAGGCTGAACTGGCAGCGCCCCGGCACCACGTTGATGGAGCCGCCGGGCACATTCAGCTGCCCAATGGTGCCCACAGAGTCGCCATCCTGCGCGGCGCGCTGCTCCACATACAGCGCCAGCTCGGCCACGGCAACAGCCGCATCGCGGCGGCGGTCCATGGGGGTGGTGCCCGCGTGGCTGGCGGTGCCGATCATCTCGGCCACAAAGCGCACGCCGCCGTTGATGGAGGTGACCACGCCCAGGGGCAGGTCCAGCTCGTTGAGCACGGGGCCCTGTTCGATGTGCACTTCGATAAAGCCCAGGTACTGCGCCGGGTCGCGCTGCAGCTTGGCAATGTCGTCAATGCACAGGCCCGCATGCTGCATGGCCTCGCGCATGGTCACGCCGTCGGCGTCCTTTTGCTCCAGCCACGCAGGGTTGAAGTGGCCGATCAGCGCGCCCGAGCCCAGGAAGGTGGCCTTGTAGCGCTGGCCTTCTTCTTCGGCAAAGCCCACCACCTCGATGCCGAACGGCAGGCGCTGGCCGGTGCGGTGCAGCTCGCGCACGCAGGCCATGGGCACGAAGATGCCCAGGCGGCCGTCGTATTTGCCGCCGTTGCGCACCGTGTCGTAGTGGCTGCCGGTCATCAGGTAGCGCTTGCCTGGGGCCGCCGGCTCCGCTGGGTGGTAGCGGCCCACTACGTTGCCCACGGCGTCAATCTCCACATCGTCAAAGCCGCAGTCGCGCATCCAGTGGCTGATGCGCTGTGCGCAGGCGCGGTGCGCGTCGGTGAGGTAGGTGACGGTGAGCTGGCCCTTTTCGGCAAAGCCGGGGTCAGAGAGTTCGGCCAGTTGCTCTTGCCAGTCCCACACATCGCCGCCCAGCAGGGGCTCGGTGCCGAACTTGTCGTTCAGGCGAATCTCGGCAATACGGTGGATGTTGCGCAGGGCCTCGGCCAGTTCGAACTCAGGGTGGTTGTCCAGCCGCCGGGCAAAGGTGTCGATGATTTCGCGCTTACCCAGGCCCGTGCCGCGCGGCCCACGCACCGCCAGGATGAACGGGAAGCCAAAGCGTTCGTTGTAGGCCGCGTTGAGCTGCTGAATGCGCTCAAACTCCTCGGGCGTGCACTGCGTCAGGCCCGCCTTGCTTTGCTCGTGGGTGGATTCGGCCGTGAGGCTTTGGGCCACCATGGCTTTGCCCGCCAGCTCAGGGTGGGCGCGGATCAGCCCCAGTTGCGCCTCGGTGCCCGCGGTGCGCACCACCTGCGCCAGGGCGTGTTGCAGTTGGGCCTGGCTGCGAAAGGGCCGCTGCGCCAGGGCTTGCTCTGCAATCCAGGGCGAGTGTTCGTACAGCCCGTCCAGCAGCGCCAGCGCTTCTGTGGGGCTCGCGGCGTTGAGTTGTTCCAGGGTCAGTGGCATGGTAGGTGCTTCAAAAAAGTGAGCTGCTCGCGCTTGATTGACAAGCGCTGGAGGCCAATTTGATTCATAAATAGGGCTCACACGGCGGGTGCCGGGTGGTGCTGCGCCCAGTGGCGGGCAATGTCGATGCGCCGTGCCACCCACACCTTGTCGTGCTGGGCAATGTGGTCGAGGAATCGCTGCAATGCGGTGATGCGACCGGGGCGGCCCAGCAGGCGGCAGTGCATGCCGATGCTCATCATCTTGGGGGCGTTGTCACCGGCGGGGTCACCTTCTGTGTACAGCGCGTCAAAGGTGTCTTTCAGGTACTGGAAGAACGGATCGGCGTGCGAATAGCCTTGCGGCAGGGCAAAGCGCATGTCGTTGCAGTCCAGCGTGTAGGGCACGATGAGCTGGTGCACGGCGCTGCCGTCGGTGCGCTGCACCTTCATCCAAAACGGCAGGTCGTCGCCGTAGTAGTCGCTGTCGTATTCAAAACCGCCAAAGTCGGCCACCAAGCGGTGCGTGTTGGGGCTGTCGCGGCCGGTGTACCAGCCCACGGGCCTGTGGCCGGTCAGCTTCTGGATGATGTCCATCGCCTCGGCCATGTGCGCCCGCTCGACCTCTTCGGGCACGTGCTGGTAGTGGATCCACTTGAGACCGTGGCAGGCAATCTCGTGCCCCAGCTCCACAAAGGCGGCGGTCAGCTCGGGGTGGCGCTGCAGCGCGGTCGATACGCCAAACACGGTGAGCGGTAGCCCGCGCTTTTCAAACTCGCGCAGGATCCGCCACACCCCCGCCCGCGAGCCGTACTCGTAGATGCCTTCCATGCTCATGTGCCGCTCAGGATAGCTGGCGGGGTTGAACATTTCAGACAGGAACTGCTCGCTGCCCGCATCGCCGTGCAGCGTGGCGTTCTCGCCGCCTTCTTCGTAGTTCAGCACAAACTGCACCGCAATGCGGGCGCCGCCGGGCCACTGGGCGTGGGGCGGGTTTTTGCCGTAGCCAATCAGGTCGCGGGGGTAAGGGGCGGTGGCGTCGTAGATCATGGTGGGTGGGCTTGAAAGGGGCGGGTGAGGCTGCACTGCCAAGACAGGGTTCAAGACAGCGCCAGAGACAGGTCGTTGATGGGCGCTGGGCGGTCAAAGATCAGGCTTTCTTCCACATGCAGCAAATGTGCCTGCATGAGCTGCACGGCCCGCTCTTCGTCCTTGGCCCCCAGGGCCTTGACGATGTCGGCGTGCTCTTCGTGCGAGTGTTCGGCGGCGCTGGCGCTTTGGTACATCAGCGTGATGAGTGAGCAGCGCGAGATCAAATCGCCCAGCATCTGCGCCAGCACCTGGTTGCCCATCAGCTCGGCCATGCGCACATGGAAGTCGCCCAGCAGCTCGGTACGCTCAGGCGCATCGCCCTGGTCTACCGCCTGTTTTTCGCGGGCTACGTGCTCGCGCAGTGCGCGCAGCTTGGCGGGGGTGACCTGTTGCATGAAGGCGCGCACCATCTCGGCCTCGAGCATGCGGCGCACGGCAAACACCTGGCGCGCCTCGTCGGCCGAGGGGGCGGCCACAAAGGCGCCCCGCGCGGGCTCCAGCCGCACCAGGCGGTTTTGTGCCAGCTGAAACAGCGCTTGCCGCACCAGCGTGCGCGACACGCCAAAGTGGTCGGCCAGCTTTTGTTCGGCCAGCTTGGTGCCCGGCTGCAGGCGGTGCTCGACGATGGCGCGGGTCAGGCGCGTCACGATGAGGCTGGTGGTCGAGTTATCCATGCGCTGCATGATAGCCGCAAGCGGCGTTTTGTATACACTTTTGGTGGACTGTTTGGGGTGAAAGAGTTCAATCCCCCGGCGTGCTGCTGGCAAACCGCCCCACCAAAAAGTCCACAAACGCCCGCACCCGCGCCGCCGCCTGGTGGCGCTGGGGGTAGATGGCGTAGATATCGGCCGGGGGCGTGTGGTGGTCTGCCAGCACCTGCACCAAGCGGCCGCTGCGCAGGTAGCGGGCCACGTCCCACTCGGCGCGCATCACGATGCCGTGGCCCTCCAGTGCCCAGTTCACGGCGATTTCGCCATCGTTGGTGCTCAGGCCGCCACGCACCTTCACCACCTCCACCGCGCCGCTCTTGCGGGCAGGGCTCAGCCGCCATTGGCCGTAGGCGTCGTCGCCCTGGCGTATGCCAATGCAGTCGTGGCGGGCCAGGTCGCTCGGTATCTTGGGGGTGCCGCGCTGCGCCAGGTAGGCGGGCGATGCGCACAGCAGCCGCCGGTTGGGCGCAATGCGCCGTGCAATCACGCGGGCGTCGGGCGGCTCGCCAAAGCGGATGCACACGTCAAACGCGTCCGACGCCAGTGGCGGCGGGTCTACCGACAACTGCAGTTGCACCTGCACCTGCGGGTGGCTGCGCACAAAGTCTGAAATCAGCGGCGCAATGTGGCTGCGCCCAAAGCCCAGCGTGGCATTCACCCGCAGCAGCCCCTGTGGGGTGGACTGCGTGCGTGAGACCAGTTGCTCCATGTCGGCAATGTCGGCCAGGATGCGCCGCGCGTGCGCCAGATAGGTCTCGCCCTCGGGCGTGAGGCTGACGCGCCGCGTGGTGCGGTTGAGCAGCTGCACGCCCAGTCGCGCCTCCATCTGCGCCAGGCGCTTGCTCACGGCGGGCGTGCTCACGTTCAACTCGCGCGCCGTGGCCGAAAAGCTGCCACAGCGTGCCAGCAGGCTGAAGAACGCCATCTCGGAAGGGGCAGAAAGCGGTGTGCTCATTGTTTCTTTAAAGTTAACAACAGGATAACTTGAAGGGTGTCTTTTTGAATCATATGCCCGCTAGATTTGCCCCATGGCGGCTTTGTGAGCAGGTTCTCAGGCCATGACCCCATGGATGCCGAGAACACCCAGCCACCGCAGACCCCCTTCAAATCAGGAGACCATGACATGACCCAAGCCACCCCCAAAACCCACCGCATCGCCTGCATCCCTGGCGACGGCATTGGCAAGGAAGTGATTCCCGCCGGGCAAGAGGTGCTGCAGGCCCTGGCCGCATCCCAGCCCGGCCTGGCGTTTGAGTTCACCAGCTATGGCTGGGGCGGCGACTGGTACCGCGCCCACGGCGAGATGATGCCCGCCGATGGCCTGGCCCAGCTGCGCGACAAGGACGCCATCCTGTTCGGCTCGGCGGGCGACCCACACATCCCTGACCACATCACGTTGTGGGGCCTGCGCCTGAAGATTTGCCAGGGGTTCGACCAGTACGCCAACGTGCGGCCCACGCGCATCCTGCCGGGCATTGATGCGCCGCTCAAGCGCTGCTCGCCCCAAGACCTGGACTGGGTCATCGTGCGCGAAAACTCCGAAGGCGAATACGCTGGTGTGGGCGGCCGCGCCCACCAGGGCCACCCCATCGAGGTGGCCACCGACCTGAGCGTGATGACCCGCGCCGGGGTCGAGCGCATCATGCGCTACGCCTTCCGCCTGGCCCAGTCGCGTCCCCGCAAGCTGCTCACCGTCATCACCAAGAGCAACGCCCAGCGCCACGCCATGGTGATGTGGGACGAGATTGCGCAGCAGATCAGCCAGGAGTTCCCCGATGTGAAGTGGGACAAGGAGCTGGTGGACGCGGCCACCGCCCGCATGGTCAACCGCCCGGCCACGCTGGACACCATCGTCGCTACCAACCTGCACGCCGACATCCTCTCTGACCTGGCCGCAGCACTGGCAGGCAGCCTGGGCATTGCCCCCACCGGCAACATCGACCCCGAGCGCCGCTACCCCAGCATGTTCGAGCCCATCCATGGCTCGGCCTTCGACATCATGGGCAAGGGCCTGGCCAACCCCGTGGGCACGTTCTGGAGCTGCGTGATGCTGCTCGAACACCTGGGCGAGCACGCCGCTGCCAAGCGCCTGATGGCCGCCATCGAGCAAGTCACCGCCGACCCAGCCCTGCACACCGGCGACCTGGGCGGCAAAGCCACCACCGCGCAGGTCACCCGCGCTGTGTGCGAGCGGCTGGCCGTCTGAGCCCATCCAGCACAGGTTCAGCGCAAGCCCTGCGCTTATCCCCCGGCCCGCACGCTGCCCAGCAAGAGGCGCGGCGGCTGGGGGCTCAACCCACCGAACGACATTGGAGACAAGCCATGACGACGTTTCACTTCACCAAGCGCCACACCCTGCGCAACCTGGCTGGCGCAGCCCTGCTGTGCGCCCTGGCCGGCACCGCTGCTGCACAGGCCTGGCCTTCCAAAACCATCAGCTTGGTCGTGCCCTTTCCCGCAGGGGGCACCACCGACGTGCTGGCCCGCGCGCTGGGGCAAGAGCTGTCCAAAAGCCTGGGCCAGCCCATCATTGTGGAAAACAAGCCTGGTGCTGGCTCCACGCTGGGCGCGGACTTTGTGGCCAAGTCCAAGCCCGATGGCTACACGCTGCTGATGGGCGCGGTGCACCACACCATTGCCACCAGCGTGTACCGCAAACTGCCGTACGATTTTCAAAAAGACCTCGCCCCCATCACCACCGTGGCCATGGTGCCCAACGTGCTGGTGGTGCAGGCCGATGCGGCCACACCCATCCGCACCGTGCCCGAGCTGATCGCCCAGGCCAAGCGCGCGCCGGGCAAGCTCACCTTTGGCTCCAACGGCAACGGCACGGGCCAGCACCTGATTGGCGCGCAGTTTGAATCTATGGCCGGGGTGCAGTTGCTGCACATCCCGTACAAGGGCAGCGGCCCCATGACCACCGACCTGTTGGGCGGGCAGATCACCATGTCCTTCGACACCATCACGCCCGTGCTGCCCCACATCAAAGGGGGCAAGCTGCGTGCCCTGGCGGTGACCACGGCCAAGCGCTCTGCCGCGCTGCCTGATGTGCCTACGCTGGACGAAGCCGGGCTCAAGGGCTTTGACCTGGGCACGTGGTTTGGCGTGCTGGCCCCTGCGGGCACACCCAAAGATGTGGTCACCCGCCTGAACACCGAGATGGTCAAGATCATCCAGTCGCCCGACTTCCGCAAGAAGATGGAAGACATCGGTGCCGATCCCATCGGCAACACGCCCGAACAAATGGCCCGCCAGATCAAGGAAGACACCGAGCGCTTTGCGCGCCTGGTGAAAGAGGCGAAGGTGGTGCTGGAGTAGGGTGGGGCATCGGTCTGTGGACGGCTTTCAATGGGGCAACCTGATGTTTCCAACACCCGTTTGGGCTGCGCTGGTCGAAGCTTCACACGTCGATTCGATAAGCTCAGCGTGAACGGTTCAAGCAGGTTCGTGGCGGATCAATCACCCAGCCTGCACCACAATCCCAAGCCATGACCTTGCCTGACCCCCACCAGCACCCCGCCACCTTCTTGCGTCATCTGTACGACGTGGCCGTGCAGCGCGCCCAGCCCCTGCAGGGCCTCAAAGAACATCTGCCCGCCCCGCCCAAAGGCCGCACCCTGGTGTTGGGCGCAGGCAAGGCCGGGGGCTCCATGGCGCAGGCGCTGGAGGCGTTGTGGCCTGCGGATGCACCGCTCAGCGGCCTGGTCGTCACCCGTTACGACCACATCCCACCCCGGCCGACCGGGTTGGCGCAGCGTATTGAAGTGGTGGAAGCCGCGCACCCCGTGCCCGACGCCGCAGGCCTGCAGGCGGCCGAGCGCATGCTGGCGCTCACCCAGGGCCTCACGGCCGATGACTTGGTCATCTGCCTTATCTCTGGCGGCGGCTCGGCCCTGCTCACGCTGCCGGCCGACGGCCTCACGCTGGCCGAGAAGCAGCGCATCAACAAAGAATTGCTGGCCAGCGGCGCCGCCATTGGCGAGATGAACTGCGTGCGCAAGCACCTCTCGCGCATCAAGGGCGGGCGGCTGGCTGCGGCCTGCGCCCCGGCGCGTGTGTTCACCCTCACCATCAGCGATGTGCCGGGTGACGACCCCTCCATCATCGCCAGCGGCCCCACCGTGCCCGATGCCAGCACCTGCGCCGATGCGCTGGCGATTCTGGCCCGCTACCGCATCACCGTGCCGCCCGCCGTGCGCGCGGCGCTAGAGGCGGGTCTGCTCGAAACCCCCAAGCCTGGCGACGCCGTGTTTGCTGGCCATGCGGTGCACCTCATCGCCACCCCCCAGCAATCGCTGGAAGCCGCTGCCCACGCCGCCCGTGCCGCAGGCTGGGCTGCGCACATTCTGTCTGACGAAATCGAAGGCGAATCGCGCGAAGTGGGCAAGGTGCACGCTGCCCTGGCCCGCGCTGTGGCCCAGCGCGGCGCGCCGTTTGCGCGCCCCTGCGTGCTGCTGTCAGGCGGCGAAACCACCGTCACGGTGCGCCCCCGGCCCGAGGGCGCTGCCAAAGGCCGAGGTGGCCGCGCGGGTGAGTTCTGCATGGGCCTGGCCCAGGCCCTGCAAGGCCAAAGCGGCGTGTGGGCCCTGGCGGCTGATACCGACGGCATCGACGGCGTGGAAGACAACGCCGGCGCCATCGTCACCCCCGATACCCTGGCCCGGGGCCGCGCCCTGGGCCTGCGCCTGGACGACCACCTGGACCGCAATGACGCCTATGGCTACTTCAGCGCTTTAGGCGATCTGGTGGTGACCGGGCCCACGCACACCAATGTGAATGACTTCAGGGTGCTACTGATTTTGTAGCTGCTCGCGCTTATGAATAAAGCGCTAGAGGCCTGAAAGGCTTGAAGAACAGAAGGCATGCGTGCCGAGAACTGGTCCATCAGCCTGTGCACAGGCTACGGCGCCAGGGATTGGCTCCCTCTCCCCTCGCGGGAGAGGGCGGGGGAGAGGGGGCTTATGTTGGCAGCGCGCCCGTTCTACCCCTCTCCCCAACCCTCTCCCGCAAGGGGCGAGGGAGTGAAGACCGTCTGGGGCATGCCTCTCATCCTGCGCCAAGGCTCAAAGCACCAAGGGTGCAAGCGGTCAAGCGTTCAGCGCCTGCTCCACCGCCGCCTTGGCCTCGTCCAGGCTGCTGAAAAACCGCATAGGCTGCGGCGTGGCCTTGGGCAAATGCGCTGGCGGCGGCCATAAACGATCGCCCGCCCAGGTGGCATTCCATCCACCAATGTCTTTGCCCTTGAGTGTGCAGATGGCCTGCCCATCGACCTGTGCCACCCAGCTGGTGGGTGGCTGTTGAGTCCAGCTGACGTGTGCCATAGCGCCTTTGTGTGGTGGATTGGGCCCAGTGTAGGTAGGGTGGCGGGAGGGCGGGCACTCTGGAGAACCCTGAGGGGTGGGGGTTGTGCAACAGGTGAGTACGGTGCCGACCTTGTCTCAATCGGGGCTCTGGTTGTCGAAGGCTTGACGCGCTTTTTCAACCAGAGGCAGCTTATCCAGCGTCCATGCATGGAGCTGTCGTAGTGGGGGTTGCAATGTGTGGCCCAGCGGAGTGATCTCGTATTCAACTGACAGTGGCTTAGGAATGACGCGCCGAGATACCAGGCCGTTACGCTCCAGGCGCCGAAGGCATTGGGTCAGGGCCTTCTGGGTGACGCCTTCCAAGCGCCGTTTAATCGCGTTGAAGCGGTGCGGACCATCGTCCAGAACCGCCAGCACCATCATGGACCATTTGTCCGACACCTGATCAAACAGCGCCCGACTCGGGCAGTCTGACGAAAAGCATTCGGGTTGTATGTTCAGTTTGGGTTGTGTCATGGCTTGTTTCGAGTACCGGGTAACTGGGTCATCAAGGACGTCTTGGCCAAAGTCGGAAGGTTTCTTCAAAGATACCAACGCGATTTTAAGTGCCTAATTGACTCTAGGTTTACGACGTATACCATGATGCTTTCACTTTTCATGGAGCGCATTTTGATGACTCGCCCGGATACCAGTCCCTTGTTTCGCCCTCTCCCTCTTGTTGACGGAATTACTTTGCGCAATCGCGTGGTGATGTCGCCGATGACCACCTGGTCAGGCACCGACGATTTACAGATTTCAGGCGAGGAAGAGGCCTACTACAGGCTCCGCGTAAAGGGTGTCGGCCTGGTTGTCACCGGTTGTGCTCAGGTGACAGAAAACGGCATAGGCTTTACGCATGAGTTTTCTGCCGCGGATGACAGCTTCATCCCGAGCCTCAGGCGGCTTGCCGATGCGGCGAAGAGTGGTGGTGCATCTGCATTTCTGCAACTGTTCCACGCTGGCAACAAGGCCCTGCCGCAGCTTATTCCTGGTGCCGATGTAGTGAGCGCGAGTGCCGTGCTGACGAAGGCTACGCCCTTCGTGGCACCGTTGACGCCAAGAGCTTTAACGGGTGACGAAGTCGATCAGATGGTCAAAGCGTTTGGTGAGGCAGCGCGACGTGGCATCGAAGCCGGCTTCGATGGGATCGAAGTGCACGGGGCCCATGGTTTCCTGTTGCAGAACTTTCTGTCTCCCGCTACGAACGTGCGTACTGACAAATGGGGTGGCTCGCAGGAAAACCGCATGCGGTTTCCGCTGGCTGTCGTGGCTGAGGTCAAGCGTGTGATTGCAGAGCATGCCGATCGTCCCTTTGCGATAGGCGTGCGCCTCTCGCCGGAAGAGCCGGGTGAAGAAGGCTATCGTATTGACCAGACGCTGGTTTTTATTGAGCAGTTGCTGCAACTGGGTGTCGATTACATCCACATCTCATTGGCAAATCTCTTGTCTGATCAGCCGATGGGTGACTCGACCGGAAACACCATCATTGCCCGCATCGTTGAACAGGTAGCCGGGCGTGTTCCCGTGTTGGCTGCAGGCAGTGTCCAGACGCCAGACCAAGCCGTCCAGGCCCTGGACACCGGTCTTTCCATGGTCGCGGTCGGCCGAGGATTGATCATCAACCCTGATTGGGTCCACCGAGTGCAGCAGGGCCAGGAGTTGGAGGCTGCGATTGATCCCGCAAAGGTCGACGGCCTCAAGATTCCGCAAAAGCTCTGGGGCATCATTCAGGGTTTCCAAGGCTGGATTCCCGTTAAACCGCAGAGCGCATAGCCGTTGCGGAGGGCGCTCTGACAAGGGAGGTTCAGATTGCCAAAATTTGGTGATTGCTTCCTGCCAAGGAGTGCCAACTGCAAAACGACCCCGAAACCGTCCACTCCAAATAGGACGGGTCATCCTCAGAAAAAAGGGCCGCACATCGTGCGGCCCTTTTTGCATATCCCAGCGCACCCACCTCGCAGCAGGCGCGCCGTCATCAGCCCTCAATACCCCAACGTCTGCCCATCCGGATTGCGCGGATCAGAGTACCCATACAGCAGCCCATTGCGGATCTGGATGGTCTGCGTGCGGCCCATCGATGGCTTCACCGCGATGTTGTGGCCGCGTTGCTTGAGCAGGGCCAGCGTGTCGGGCGAGAGGCCCTTTTCCACGCGCAGCTCGTCGGGCGTCCACTGGTGGTGGATGCGCGGCGCGGCGGCGGCTTCGGCGGGGTTGTTGGCAAAGTCGATGGTGTTCACCACGGTTTGCAGCACGGTGGTGATGATGCGGGCGCCGCCAGGGCTGCCGGTCACCAGCGTGGGCTTGCCGTCTTTGAGCACCAGGGTGGGTGTCATGGAAGACAAGGGGCGCTTCTTGGCGGCCACGGCGTTGGCGTCGCCGCCGACCAGGCCGTAGGCGTTGGCCACGCCGGGCTTGGCCGAGAAGTCGTCCATCTCGTTGTTCAGCAAGATGCCCGTGCCCTTGGCGACGATGCCGCTGCCAAAGTTGGTGTTCAGCGTGTAGGTCACGGCCACGGCGTTGCCCGCCTTGTCCACCACCGAGTAGTGGGTGGTCTGGTCGCTTTCATACGGCTGGGGCTGGCCGGGCTTGATCTCCTTGGCGGGGCGGGCACGGTTGCCATCGATGGTCTTGGCCAGTGATTCTGCGTAGCGCTTGGAGGTCAGGCCCTTCAAGGGAATCTTCACGAAGTCGGGGTCGCCCAGGTATTCGGACCGGTCAGCATAGGCCAGCTTGCTGCTCTCGGCCATGTAGTGCAGCGTCTGGGCGCTGTTCTGGCCCCACAGGGCCAGGGGCCACTGCTCCAGCATGTTCAGGATTTGCACCAGGTGCGTGCCGCCGGAAGAGGGCGGGGGCATAGTCACCACTTCGTAGCCACGGTAGGTGCCGCGCACGGGCTCGCGTTCGGCCACCTTGTATTCGCGCAGGTCTTGCAGCGTCACAGCGCCAGCGTGCGGCGCGGTTTCTGCGGCAATCTTCTGGGCGATGGCGCCTTCGTAGAAGGCCTTGGCACCCTGCTGGCCGATCAGGCGCAGGGATTGGCCCAGGTCTTTTTGCACCAGCAGGTCGCCGCGCTTGAGGGGCTCGCCGTTCTTCCAGAAGATCTCGGTGGTGGCGGGCCACTTGCCCATGTTCTTCTTTTCTTGCTGCAGGATCTTGGCTAGGGTTTCGCTGACGGGGAAGCCCTTTTCTGCCAGCGCAATCGATGGCGCAATCACCTTGTCGAGCGGCAGGGTGCCCCATTTTTTCAGCGCATGCTCCATGCCGGCCACGGTGCCGGGCACTCCCACGGCGTAGTGGGTGTAGAGCGATTTTCCGTTGATGACGTTGCCCTTGTCGTCCAGGTACATGTTGCGGCTGGCCTTGAGGGGCGCCACCTCGCGGAAGTCCAGCGCCACGGATTTGCCGGTCTTGGCGTCGTGCACCATCATGAAGCCGCCACCGCCGATGTTGCCCGCATTGGGCAGCGCCACGGCTAGCGCAAAGCCAATGCCCACGGCGGCGTCTACGGCGTTGCCACCGGCTTTCAGAATATCGAGCCCGATGCGTGAGGCCAGCTCTTGCTCGGTGGCCACCATGCCGTTGTTGGCCACCACGGGGTGGAACACGTCCATGTCAAAGTCATAGGCGGCGCTGGCGGCTGCAGCGGCAGCTGTTTGCTGCACGGCGGGCGCCGCCACAGGGGTGGCAGGGGCTGCAGTGGCTTGCGGTGGGGTAGAGCCGCAGGCTGCAAGGCTGGCCAAGGCCAGCGCAAGGCTGGCGGACAGCAGGGTTTGCCGGATGTTCATTCAGTCATCTCCTGGTTGCTGGGGGTAGGGTGTGCCAGTGTAGGGCGGTAACGTATGCGGCAGGGGCCCACTGGGGCCGGTCACGCTGAGTTTGTCGAAGCGTTGTGCGAGGCTTCGACGGGCTCAGCCCGAACGGTTATTTCAAGTTCAAAGAAGTCCACTCTCAACTTCAGCATTGAACCCTGCTTCTGCCTCGGCCTCAATCTGCGCCGGGCAGCGCCGCGCGGATGGCGGCGAGCGACTGGCGCTGCTGGCCCTGCGCGTCCAGGTTGTCCTCGCTCAGCCAGGTGTGCAGCGCGGCGCGCACGGTGGGCCATTCGGCATCGGTGATGGAGTACCAGGCGGTGTCGCGGGTGCGGCCTTTGTAGACCAGGGCTTGACGAAAGATGCCTTCCAACTGAAAGCCCAGCCGCAGCGCGGCGCGGCGCGAGGGCTCGTTGAGGCTGTCGCACTTCCACTCGTAGCGGCGGTAGCCCAAGGTGTCGAAGGCGTAGGCCATGAGCAAAAACTGCGCTTCGGTGGAGGCGGGGGTGTGTTGCAGCAGCGGCGAGAAGGTGACATGGCCCACCTCAATGCAGCCATGGGTGGGGTCGATGCGCATGAGCGACAGGGTGCCCGCAGGCTTGCCGGTGGCGGTGTCGGTCACCGCAAAGTGGCGCGGGTCGGTGCTTTGCGCGGCCGCTTCGGCGTGTCGGCGGTAGTCCTCTTCGCTGGAAAAGGGGCCGATGGGCAGATAGGTCCAGTTGCGGCCGTCGGGTGCGGTTTGGTAGGCGGCAAACAGGTCTGCGGCGTGGCGGGCCGCGTTCAGTGGCTCCAGCTGGCAAAACCGACCGGCGAGGGTGACGCCGGTGGGGGCGGGCCGGGGGCTCCAGTGGGGCAGGGGCTCGCCGATGGGTTGGCCGTATTCGTTGGTGCGTTGGGTCATGGTGGCTGAGAGCAAGTGAGTTAGGGGGGCCAAACGATGCACGCAAGGTGGTGCGCAGGAGTGCAACTCTAGAATGCCAGTGGCTCTTCAAAAAGAGCCATCAAAGAACCATTTGATGGTGCCACGATGGCGCCATGTTTGTTCCCTACCCGGTCTCCATAGCAATGACAGAGCACCATTTTTCGCCCGTGGCCGATGTGCTGCTGCAAACCCCCCTGCTGCGCGGGCCGGGCGCCGAGCCGCTGCAGCGCCAGCTGCTGCAGCGGCTGCGTTCGGCTATTTGGGCGGGGCGCCTGCCTGCGGGGTGCCGCCTGCCGGGCTCGCGTGCGCTGGCGGTGGATTTGGCGGTGTCGCGCAACAGCGTGACGGCTGTGTACGAGCAACTGGGGGCTGAGGGCTACATCGAGCCGAGCCGCCAGGGCACGCGGGTGGCTGCGCTGGGGCGGGGTAATGCGCCAGCGTTGGCAGAGCCGCTCAGGAGGGCCACCCGTGTGGGGCTGGCCGCCGGTGATGCCGGGCAGGCCCTCGGGCATGCAGGGCATGCTGGGCAGATGGCCGAACGGGTGGCCCGGGTGCGCCCTGGGCCGGCCGCCACGATGACCCCTGCGACCATGGGTGCTGCCCCGGGTGGGGCGCAGGCGTTTCGCCCCGGCGTGCCAGCCTTGGCGCGGTTTCCCATGAGCGCCTGGAAGCGATCGGTAGACCGGGCCTACCAGCGCGGCGGGGTCAGCGCCCTGGGCTATGGCGACCCGGCGGGCGAGCCTGCCTTGCGCCAGGCCTTGTCACACCATTTGGCGGTGGCGCGTGGCGTGCTGTGCACGCCCGAGCAAGTGGTCATCACCGAAGGCGCGCAAGAGGCCCTGGCCCTGTGCGTGCGGCTGGTGGCCAACCCTGGCGACACCGCCTGGCTGGAAGACCCCGGCTACAGGGGCGCCCAAACCGCCTTTGCCTGCGGCGACATGAAACTGGTGCCCATGCCCGTGGATGGCGCAGGGCTGGCCGTACCCGAGGGCGCCTGGGCCGCGCAGCCACCCCGGCTGGTGTACACATCGCCTTCGCACCAATACCCCACTGGGGCCGTGCTGTCGGCGGCGCGGCGCCTGGCGCTGATCCAGCAAGCGCAGCGCCATGGCGCGTGGTTGATTGAGGACGACTACGACAGCGAGTTTCGCCACGCGGGCGAGCTGATTGGAGCCATGCAGGGCCTGCAGCCCGGTGCGCCCGTGCTGTACGTGGGTACGTTCAGCAAGACGCTGTTCCCCGCGCTGCGGCTGGGGTTTGTGGTGTTGCCCGCTACGCTGGCGGCACAGGCCCACACGCTGCTGCACGAAACCCTGCGCGGTGGCCACCGCTTTGAGCAACTGGCGCTGGCCGATTTCATCGACACGGGCCAGTTCACTCGCCACCTGGGGCGCATGCGCCGCCTGTACCGCCGCCGCCAGCAGGCCCTGCGCCAGGCCCTGGCCCAGCACCTGGCCGTGCCGCACCAGGTGCTGGGTGGCGACAGTGGCATGCACCTGACGGTGCAGTTGCCACCCGATTGCCCCGACACGGCCCTGGCCGAGGCTGCCTGCGCCTACGACATGGCGCCCGCGCCGCTGTCACGCTTTGCGCTGCTGCCCCGGCCGGGCTGCAATGGGCTGGTACTGGGCTACGGCAACACGTCCGAATCGCAGTACCCGGCGCTGGTGCAGCGCCTGTCGGCCCTCGCATTGCAGGCGCTGCAGGCTGGGCCGCAGCCCGTCGGGGTGGGCATGAAACCTGCTGAACGTTGAACGCAGCGGGCGGGGCAATTTCGTGCGGCGCGTGTTTTTGATGAACACAAACTGCATACACTTTGGGCGTACACCAATGCGCGCGCAGGGGCTGTGGCGCCGACCCAGCGGTCCGTCGCTTGGCCGCCCACCGCTTGTCAGGGGCTCTGCAGCCCCGGCCCGCTGCGGTTTCTTTGTTTGAATTTGCCGGAGACACACCATGGGCCTGAGTACCCACGTTTTAGACACCATGCACGGCTGCCCCGCTGCGGGTATGGGGGTGCGCCTGTATGCCACCCAGGGCGAGCAGGCCACGCTGATCAAGGCGCTGGTGCTCAACCACGACGGGCGCACCGACGCGCCCTTGTTTGACAACGCCAGCCTGCGCACGGGCACTTACCGGTTGACGTTTGATGTGGCGGGGTACTTCCAGGCCCGGGGCGTTGCGTTGCCCGAGCCGAATTTTCTGAACCAGGTGAGCCTGGACTTTGGCATTGCCCATGCCGACCAGCACTACCACGTGCCCCTGCTCGTCAGCCCCTGGAGCTATTCGACCTATCGGGGGTCTTGAGGCTTGGGAGGTTTGTGGGTCTTTTGCTACTTAATTGATAGCTGCTTGCGCTTACTGAATGCGCCTCAGAGGGGTTTTTGCCATCAATCAATCCATGAAAGCGCCAGCAGTGCCCGCTTTCATGGCAACCCACACGTTCAGCCAGGTGCTCAGTGTTGGCCTTCGGTGAGGGTGTCGAGCTGGAAATTGCCGCTCTTGTCCCACAGCCAGGTGTCGATGTAGGTCACCTTGCCCATGCGGCTGGGCGTGGGGTAGGGGGCGGCGGCGCGCACGGTGCGCTCAATCTCTGCTACCACCTCGGGGGCGTGGCGGGGGGCGCGGGCCCAGTGCAGGCGGGCCACGCGGCCCTGGCGGTCAATGTCTACCTCCAGCACACCAATCGCGTACAGCATGGCGGGCAGCTTGCCTTGGTAGATGCGCTGCTGGTTTTGGCTGTAGAGGTGCGCAGCGGCATCCTTGCGGTAGTCGCGCGCGGAGATGGCGGCAGACGCTTTGGGGGCTGCCACCGTGGCTGTGAGGGGCGCTGCCGCAGAGTCGCGGCTGGGCATCTTGCTGTCTTGCACGGCGGGCGCCTCGGGCGGCGGGGACTTGCAGGCTGCGAGGGCGGCCATGGCGCTGGCCAGCAGCCAGCGCAGCCAGCTGGGGCGGGCCGCATGAGCACGTGGGGCGCGTTGGGGGGGAATGGATGGCATGCTGGGTGTGGAGTCAGAAAACTCGAAACACGTTGGCTGCATGCGGCACTGCCGTGTGCAGCCTTTGAAAGGTGAAAGGGCCGATGTGACGGATGTACGTTTGCTGGCGGAAGCGCTGCGGGGTGGCGCTTCCGCGTGGCTGGTGAGGGTGGAGTCTACCGAAGGCTCGGCCCCAAGGGAACCCGGGGCCTGGATGGCCGTGCTGGCCGACCGCGTGATTGGCACCATTGGCGGCGGCCATCTGGAGCACCAGGCCATGGCCGATGCGCGCCGCCGCCTGGCCGGCGAGCCCGGCGAGCCGCAGTTGCGCTACGCCCTGGGCCCGGCCCTGGGCCAGTGCTGTGGCGGGGTGGTGCACCTGCAGTTTGAGGCGCTGGGCCCGGCCGATGCCGACAGCCTGAGCGCCCGGCTGCAGGGCCCGCGCACGCCGGTGGCCCTGTTTGGTGGCGGGCACGTGGGCCACGCTCTGGCGCGGGTGCTGGCGCCGCTGCCTTTTGCCCTGACGTGGATCGACAGCCGCGACGGCATCTTCCCGCCCATGCCGCCCGAGGGCGTGGCCTGCGAACATTCCGAGCCCGTGCACATGGCCGTGCCCACGCTGCCGGCGGGCTCGCGCGTGCTCATCATGAGCTTCAGCCACGCCGAAGACCTGGACGTGGTGGCTGCCTGCCTGCGCCGCCAGCGGCAGCAGGGCGACTTGCCCTTCATTGGCCTGATTGGCAGCAAGACCAAGTGGGCCACCTTCTCGCACCGTCTGGCCGAGCGTGGCTTTGCCCCGGCCGAGCTGGCGCAGGTGACCAGCCCGATAGGCGTGCCCGGCATTCACGGCAAGCAGCCCGAGGTGATTGCCGTGGCCGTGGCCGCGCAATTGCTGCAGACCCTGACGCTGTAGCTGGCCACGCGGCTGATTTGACGAGGCTGAATCTGGAACAATTCGTGCATACACTTTGGGGTGTTTTCGGTAGGTGAGTTGCGGTCGCAGCGGTGCCCCGGCCCGGCGGTTTTTGCGTGCACAAGCATGCAAAAGGCTTGCCAGCCAAGGTGCGCGACCTGTGTGTTCTGCTCAGAGCGCCCGCAGTGGTGAGCAGGTTTGCAGCGCCCCGCGCTGCCAAGGTTGAGATATGGAAAGCTACGTTCTCGACTGGGCCAACCTGCTTTTGCGCTGGGTCCATGTCATTACCGCCATCGCTTGGATTGGCTCGTCGTTCTACTTCGTCTTTTTGGACAGCAGCCTCACGCCGCCCGAGGACGAAGACCTGAAAAAGCAGGGCGTCAGCGGCGAGCTGTGGGCCGTGCACGGCGGCGGCTTCTACCACCCGGTCAAGTTTGCGGTGTCGCCCCCGCAACTGCCCAAGCACCTGCACTGGTTCTTTTGGGAAAGCTACAGCACTTGGCTCAGCGGCTTTGCGCTTTTCACGGTGTCTTACCTCTACAGCGCCAGCACCTACCTCATCGACAAGTCCCGCATGGACTGGGCACCCGCCACGGCCATTGCGGTGGCGCTGGCGTTCTTCGTGGTGTTCTGGCTGCTGTACGACGCGATTTGCCGCATCTTTGGTCAGAAGAAGAACGGCGACGCCATCGTGGGCGCGCTGGTGTTTGGGCTGGTGTGCCTTGCCGCCTGGCTGGCCTGCCACTGGTTTGCAGGCCGCGCGGCCTTTTTGCTGGTGGGCGCCATGATCGCCACCGCCATGAGCGCCAACGTGTTCTTCTGGATCATCCCCGGCCAGCGCACCGTCATCGGCCAGATCAAGGCCGGGCAGCCGGTGGACCCCATTCACGGCAAGCGCGGCAAGCAGCGCAGCGTGCACAACACCTATTTCACGCTGCCGGTGCTGTTTGCCATGCTCAGCAACCACTACAGCTTTACCTGGAACTACCCGCAAAACTGGCTGGTGCTCATCGTGATGATGTTTGCGGGCGCGGCCATTCGCCAGTTCTTCGTGATGCGCCACGGCTACAAGCTGGGCCGCAATGGCAACCCGCTGCCGTATGCGCTGGTGGGGGTGACCGTCATCTTGGGGGCCATCGTGTGGATGCGCCCGGTGCCGGTAGCGTCGGTGCCTGTTTCTGCTCCTGTTTCAGGAGCTGCTAGCGCAGGTGCAGCAAGCGCTGCAGGCCAAAATGATGCCAAGGCTGATTTTGCAGCGGTGCAAACCGTGCTGGAGCAGCGCTGCTACCTGTGCCACGGCGCGCAGGTGCAGATGAAGAACCTGCGGCTCGACTCGCCCGCCTTGGTCAAGCAAAACGCCCAGGCCATTTACCAGCAGGCGGTGGTGCAAAAGCTCATGCCCATGAACAACGCCACCCAGATCACCGACGCCGAGCGTGCGCTGATTGGCCGCTGGTTTGAGGCGGGGGCGAATACGGGGCCTTGAGGTTTGCGGAGCACGGCGGCAGGATGAGGCCAGGAGCTGCGGTGGCGTCAGCGGAGGCTGATGTTTAACGCCGAGGTCAATCGGCAAAAATGCAGAGAATTTTTGTCCGCGTTGAACGGGCAGTTTGGCTGGTGACCGATGCAATGGCCGTTGAGATGCCCATTTGGAAGCGGTTTGGTTTTGACGCTAAGCGAGCTGTTGATGCACGCGTCAAGCTGCCACACCAAAGAGGGCTCCAACTCCGGCGGTAAGTCCCATGGCCAATGCTCCCCAGAATGTCACACGGGTGGCAGACACGAGCAATGGAGACCCCCCGGCGCGCGCTGCAATCAGCCCGAGGATTGCAAGGAAGAAGAGTGAGCTAGCCGCAAGACCCAACATGAGTGAAGAGGCCGGTAGCACGAGCACCATTAGCAGGGGTAGAAATGCGCCTGCGGCAAACGTGCCAGCGGATGCCAGCGCGGCCTGAACGGGTTTGGCGGCCAAGGTATCCGATATGCCTAGCTCGTCTCGCGCATGCGCGGCCAGCGCATCATGTGCCATCAATTTTGTTGCGACGCTCGATGCCAATGTTTCGTCAAGTCCGCGCTTGACGTAGATAGCCACTAGCTCTGCATGCTCCTGAGTGGGGTTCTCCACCAGTTCAGCTTTTTCGCGAGTCAGATCTGCGCTTTCGGTGTCGGCTTGTGAGCTGACAGAAACGTACTCGCCTGCAGCCATGGACATGGCCCCAGCGACGAGACTTGCAACGCCTGTAACGAGAATCGTCCTAGTGCTGGCACCTGTCGCCGCGATGCCCAAGACAAGGCTTGCAGTAGACACAATCCCATCATTGGCGCCGAGAACTCCCGCGCGTAGCCAGCCTGTTCGGTGCGTTCTATGTCGTTCGCTGTGCTTCATAGGTAGCCCATGGTTGTTTACGAAGCCTCACGGGATGTATCCCGCTAACGTGGCGAAATGCGCTGGACTGTGCGGGAGATTTGGGACACCGATTTCGCCTGGATGTGACCTGCAGCCTGGGATTTTGGGCAATGCGCTGTGAAAACGCCCAGGTATCAAAATTCTGCGAAACCGGCAGGGCTCCGTCGAGCGGACTATAGCCTGCGAAGTCTCAAGGCAGGGGGACTGAGACTTAGATTTGGGTTGCGAACAGAACCAATGATGGGATTGGTCTGCGGCGCTCACAGGCGATCTTGGACTCGACGCAGGGTGGCCTGCCTCGTGGGTCTTCCAACCTCCATGGCCGACTGGGCTACGCGGCGGGCACGGCCTCTGCGCCGTGCGTCCACTCATTGCGGTGTAGTCGCTCAACACGCCCAACAACCGTACTGCCTCCCAAATCCCTACGCCGCCAGCACATCCTGCAACGCCCGCGTGGCGGCCAGCGCGCCCAGGGCGGATTCTGTAAAACCTCCATGCAGCACCACGCCGGTGGCTGCCTGCTTGGCCTCGTGTTTGGCCACGGCCGCCAGGTTGGCCACTTCTTCGGCATGCCGAAAGCGCCCAGGGGTGATGCGCACCGCGCCAATGGCCAGCGTGGTACACGGAAAAAATCGCTGCACGCCATGCCGGTCTTCGGCCTGGATGCCGCCCGCCTGCCGCGCGGGCTCGTCAAACAGCGTGATGGCTTCGCGCGCGAACTCGTCCACGATGTTCTTGCAGCGCTGCAGCCAGTTGCTGCTCTGAAAGATCAGCATGAAATCGTCCCCGCCCACATGGCCCACAAAGTCGCGCCGCGCGTCGCAGTGCGCGGTGGCCAGTCGGGCGACGAGGCGGATCATCTGGTCGCCACGCCAGTAGCCGTAGTGGTCGTTGAAGGGCTTGAAGTTGTTGAGGTCTGCATAGCAGGCCACAAAATCGGTACCGCTCTCCAGCAGGCGCTGCATGTGCATGCTGATGGGGATGTTGCCGGGCAAAAACGTCAGCGGGTTGGCGTGGCGAGCGGCCTCGATGCGGGTCTCCGTCACGGCACGCACCAGCTGGTCGCCAGTGCCCAGGCCCAGGTAGCGGCCGTTGTCGGTCACGATGTAGCCATCGCTCAGGTAGCGCTGGTCTTGCGATGTGAGGATGCCCACCAGCTGGTCTACGTCGCAATCGAGCTCCACCACACGCGGGGCGTGGTTGGCAAACGCCAGGCACGACTTGCGGCCGTGCACCTCGCGAAAGTACAGCGTGGCGTAGTGGTTCATGAACTGCTGGCGGTTGATGAGCGCCACGGGCCGGGTGCCGTCCACCACAGCCAGCGCGTGCAGGTCGGTGCGTTCGTGGAACATGGCGGCCACCGCGTCGTTGCTGGTGGCGGGTGCCACGGTGGGTGCCTGCACCACCAACAGGCTGCGCAAGATGCCGGGGCGCGCGGTCTGCCCCAGGTGCGGCAAAACAGCCACACGGCGGTCCTGCATCACTTCCAGCGCGGGGCCTTCTACTGCGTCGCGTGGGTCCATGGCCGGGCGGCCCAGCAGCCAGCCTTGGCCGTACGGAATGTCCAGGTCGCGCAGGGCGCGCAGGTCGTCGCGGGTTTCAATGCCTTCGGCAATCAGCGTGGTGCCAAACACATCGGCAATGCCTTTGATGGCCTGCAGCATCTGCAGGTTGTCGGGCCGATCGCTGATCTCGCGGATGAAGTACTTGTCGATCTTCACGAAGTCGGGCTTGACCTCGGACCACAGCCGCAGGCTGGAGCGGCCATCGCCAAAGTCATCCAGCGCCATGCGGGCGCCACAGGCGTGCACGGCATCGATCGCTTGGCGCAGCAGGGGCATGTCGGTCACCCGCTCGTGCTCGGTGATCTCCAGCACCAGCATGCGGGCGCTCAGGCCCAGGCTGCGCACGGCCTCGCCCAGCCGCTGGGCTCCGATCAGGCCCACGCCGTGCACCAGGGCGTCTGCGCTGATGTTCACAAACAGGCGCCCAGGCGCGGCCTGCTTGCTCCACTGCGCCAGGGCCGTGAAGGCGCAAAACAGCTCAAAGTCTTGGAGAATGCCCTCGCTGTCGGCTTGTGCCAGCAGCGCATCGGGCGTGTGCAGGGCGGTGCCTTGCGGGCCACGGATCAGCGCCTCGTGCGCGTAGATGCTGCCCTCGCGCAGGTCTGCCAGGGGCTGAAAGACGCAGTGCAGCGCCCCCTCGCGCATCAAGCTGGCGAGTGCGCCCGTGCCATAGCGTGCAGCGGGCGACAGTTGCGCCACCATCGCCTCCCGTCGGCTGCACTGAATGTTTTGCATCGCTTGTGTTGAATCCCTGAGCAGGGGCTGACGATAGCGGCGACTTGTGACAATGTGGTTACAAATGGAGAAAACATGAGGGGTGGCAGCAGCCCCTCTGCGCTCATACGCCCGCTGCTGCAGCGGATGCGTCCAGGTCCGTCCACGGGGGGGCGCTGCAAAGGCGCGTTGCAGTCCTTGATTTGCTATTTAATTGATAGCTTCTTGCGCTTGTGATTAGAGCTCTGGATGCCAATTCCCCTTCTATTTCCGAAGGGCAGTCTCTGCGCACAGTTGCCAAGGCACGCCCCGGAGCCAAGCCGCCAAAGAAAAAGGGGCCTGAAACAGGCCCCTTGGTAAACCTTGATAGGCAGGGCCGGGCAAGCAGCCGCCTCGAACGCTGCGAAGCGACCCGCCCATCTCAAGCCGTTTTAGAAGCGGTGGCGAATGCCCACGCCAAAGCTGGTGCCAGAGGTTTGGTTGGTGATCTTGTCGCCCATGAACATGGCGTACACGTCGGTGCGCTTGGACAGGAAGTGGTCGTAGCCCACGGTGTAGGTCTTGCGGTCCACCTTGGTTTGCGACAGGTCGGTCTTCACCCATTCAACCAGCACCTTGCCTGAAGGGCCCACGGGCACCGAGGCGCCCAGTTGCACGGTCTTGGCCTTGTTCGGGCTGTTGTCGGCCTTGGCCTGGCCATAGCTCACAAAGGGCTTCACCACGCCGAAGTCGTAGGCGCCCAGCAGCATCCAGTCCTTCTTGGTGGTGCCCAGGTACGTGCCTGCGCCGGGGTTGCTGATCTGGTCGCGCTCATAGAAGCCGGTCAGTGTCAGCGGGCCGCCAAAGTAGAAGAAATTGGCGCCCACGTTCTTCTTGCCGTTGTTGCCAGCCTGCTCGCCAAACTGGTACTGCAAGTTGGCCTTGAAGCCGCCGATGTCGGGCGTGCTGTACACCAGCTGGTTGCTCCAGCCCGTGTCAGACGGGGTGGTGGAGCCCCAGCCCGTGCCGTTGAACAGAGGCACGTTCATGTGCAGGATCAGGGGCGAGAAGGTGAACGAGTCGCCCAGCGGGTTGCCCACCACAGAGGGCAGGAAGTTGGGGGCCATCCAGCGGCCCAGCATCACCGAGCCAAAGCCGCCCGACAGGCTGACGTTGGCATCGCGCGAGAAGAAAGTGTCGTTGGTGAAGCGGCCTTGGCTGCCGGCGTCCACCTTGATGAAAGAGGTCAGTTGGAAGTTGGCCTTGAGCCCACCGCCCAGGTCTTCTGTGCCCTTGAAACCAAACCACGAGGTGGTCATGCCACCACTATCGACCACCGACTTGCGGCCTGCGTCGCCAGAGTTTTTGATGGAGCCGGCAAACGCATCGGCCAGACCAGACACTTCGACCGAGCTTTGCGCATGGGCGCCGCCAGCGCACAGCAGCACGCCGCCCACCGAAAGGGACAGTGCCAACAGGTTTTTTTTCATGGATTCTCCTGGGGTTGGAAGGGTTGTAAACAAGGCAAAAACAAAGAATGCCGCTCAAGTTGCGCCGCTGCGCAATCGGCGGCTGTGGCGCTGCCGATTGCCGCCAAGTGGTGCACTTCGCCTGCATGCCAGAAGGCTGAGCAAGTTTTATGCCCCGGCCGTTGCATGTTGTCACTTTTGGCCGCAAGCGCTTGCGATGCGCGTGGATGCAGGGCGCTGAATGCGCCGGATTGGCCACAGGCTGACGGCTGCCAAAGGGGCATGGCTGCGGGCTTTGAGCTAATCGGGGTAGGTTCAGCGCGGCTTTTGATCTTGCTCAAAGCCTGAAGCGCGTGGGGGCGGCACATTCAATCGCATGCTGCCATCCAACTTATTTTCCTTGCCCGTCCAGACGGAAGTATTTGCCGCCGGCGAAGTGCTGCGCAGGCGCCACGAGGTGTTGACCTCGGTATTGCACCTGGAGAGCGGCAGGGTGCTGCGGGGCTTTTACGAAGAAGGCTACCTGCGGCACCAGTTGGGTGCGGTAGAGGGCCCCTTCTGGCTGGACGCCGCATCGGCCTTGCTGGGCCTGCCGCTGCCGGTGGACATGGTGGCCGAGACCCGCGTGCAGGTGCGCCGCGTCCCGATTGCCGACTTTCGCAGCAGCCTGGCCGCCATGCCCGAGGGCGCGCGCGGCCTGCTGCTGGACATGGCCATGGGCTACCGCCAGCAGTCTGAGCTGGCTGTGAGCCGCTTGGCGCACGATGCTGAAACACGCTGCGCGCAGTGGCTGCTCAACCACGCGCAGCAAGACCCTTCGGGCACTATGCGCGTCACGCTGCACCAGCGCAAGCGCCTGATTGCGGCGCAACTGGGCATCGCCCCCGAGACCTTCTCGCGCGTGCTGCGCCATCTGCGTGAGATGGGGCTCATCCACGGCACCGGCAATGTGCTGAACCTGCCGCAGCCGCTGGCCTTGCAGACCATGGCGGGCAGCTGATCCTCTGCGGTTAGTAGTCCTTTCTTTCGACGAATCACCCGCAAGGGTTGAGCGCCGTTCGTGCAGTGGGTTGCACGGGCGGCGTTTTTGTTGGGGGCGGCGTGTGAGGGCGATGTGGCGAGATCGTCGATGGGGCTTAGAACAGGTTCTTAGGGTTTCTCCGTGTGATTTGATGAGGGTTCCACCCAACCCAGGGGGCTGGGGGGCTGCGTATATTTGCTGGAACCCACCACGGTTCATCCAGCCCCCATGCCTGCAATCTCCACTGCCCACGCCGCTGTAGCCCCCGGGGCGGGATTGCGCCACTGCTTGGGTGCGCCATGACCGCGCCGCCGTCTGCTGTGCAGCCGTCCGAAGCGCCCAGCTGGCATCTGCCCGGACCGATGGTGCTGCGGATGATGACGGTGGCGGCGTGTGCCGTGCTGTTGGCCGGAGTAGGCGCTGCATGGCATGTGTCGCAGGTGTCCAGCCAAGAGGCCGTGCGCCGGGTGGTGGCGCAGCAGACCGACGAGGTCGAGGTGATCGCCCGACTGCTGGCCAGCAAGATAGAGCAAAGCCAGAAGGTGCTGCGCACCGTGGCTGCAGGCATTGCCCCGCGCATGCTGGAGCCCGCCAATGCCCCTGAAGCCCTGCCGTACCAGAGCCTGCCTGCGCTGGGGTTTTTTGACGCCGTGCAGATTGCAGGCAGCGATGGCGAGCTGCGGCTGAACCTGCGCGGCGGGCACGCAGTGCCACCAGCCTCGCTGGAGCCTGCCGAGCGCGATGTGCTGCGCCGCACGCTGGCGGATGGTAAACCCCAGGTGTCGGAGCTGATTGCGGGGGGCACGGGCGATGCGCGCATCGCCTTCACCGTGCCGCTGCGCCGCGAAGACGGTGCGGTGCTGGGGGCTTTGGCGGGGGCGCTCAAGCTGCAGTCACAAGGCCTGCTGCCGCCTTCGATGGCGTTGCCCGAGCGCGATCATTCGCGCTTGGTGGTTTTCTCTCGCGACGGCACCATCCTTGCGCATTCCGACCCCAGCCGGGTGCTGGGCAATGTGCGCGACGAAGCGGGCCTGTCAGATGTCTATGCCCGGTGGCTGCAACAGGCGCAGCCGCTGGTGGGCCGTGGGGACTCGCAGGTGTTGCCAGAGCACATCGTGAGCATGGCGGGCATGCCGCTGCCGCAGTGGATGGTGGCTCGGGTGAGCTACTCGCAGGCGCTGCTCGCGCCCCTGGCTGGTGCCCAGCGCGATGCGTGGTGGGTGCTGGCGGTCGCTATCGGTGCAGGTGTGCTGGCCCTGCTGGCCCTTTTGGGCTGGATGGCCCAGCCACTGGCCCACCTGCAGATGGCTGCCCAGCAGCTGCTGCGCCACGACACCAAGGCGCCGAGGCTGTGGCCCCAGGCGGGTGGCGAGGTGGGCGATGTGGTGCAGGTGCTGGAGCGCTTGGCCCGCCAGGGCAGCCACCATGCAGCGTTGCAAACCACGCTGGGTGGCCAGTTCCAGGCGATTTTGGACCACGCATCGGTGGGCATCGTCATCACCCGCCACGGCATGCTGGAGGTGGTGGGGCGCCAGGCCTGCCTGATGCTGGGCTACACCCCCAAAGAGCTGCAGGGCAAGCCTGCGCGCACCATTTACGCATCGGCCGAAGACTATGAGCGCACCGGCGCCCGGGTGCAGGCCGAGTTTGCAGTGCACGGCGCGTTTGATGGCGATGTGTGCTTTATGCGCAAGGACGGCAGCCCGGTGTGGGCCCGGGTGCAGGGCCGTGGTGTGCGGGCCGATCCGATGGATGGTGGCACGGTGTGGATTCTGGAAGACATCACCGCAGCGCGCCAAGCGCAGCAGCAGCAGACCTGGGAGGCATCGCACGATGCCCTGACCCAGCTCTACAACCGCACCGCCTTTGACCAGCGCCTGGGCGCCTTGCTGGCGGAGCGCGGCACCCGTGTGCGAAGCGATGGTGCAACCGCACAGTCGGGTGTACTGGCGGAGGGCGTCGTGCTGTTCATGGACCTGGACCATTTCACGCTGTTGAACGACCTGGCTGGGCACGATGCGGGCGACGATGCGCTGCGCCATGTGGCGCGGCTGTTGGAGTCGCAAGTGCGCCAGATAGGCTGGGCCGCACGCGTGGGCGGCGACCAGTTTGCCGTGGTGCTACCGGGTTGCGCCCTGGCGCGGGGTCAGGCTGTGGCCGAGCAACTGCGACAGGCGGTACAGGCCTGGGTGCCGTCCTACCAGGGCAGCAGTTTTACTTTGAGCATGAGCATCGGGCTGGTGGCGTTGGATGCCTCCATGCCCGATGTGGCCGCCGTGCTGTACGCCGCCGACATGGCCTGCTATGACGCCAAGCGCGCAGGCCGCAACCGGGTGGAAACCGGCCGCGCGCGCGAGATGCCTGCGTCAGGTCGCTTGGCGCTGGGCTCGGCCTGAGGGCTGCCCGCGCATTGTTGGGTGAGTCGGCTTCTTTGAATTTGAAAATCCGTTCGGGCTGAGCCTGCCCGAGCCTTGCGCGGCGCTTCGACAGGCTCAGCGTGAACGGTTCAATGGGGTCCATTCCGACTCAATAACCGGGCTTCAGCCCAGCCGCCCCAAGGCCCGGAGCACGTTCTCTGCCGTGGCAGGCGCAGTCAGCACCACGGGTGTGCTGGCTGCTTTCTCGTCACGCCCGGCCGCTACCGCATTGCGCAGCGCCTCGTACACGCTGACGGCCAGCATGAAGGGCGGCTCGCCCACGGCCTTGCTGCCGCCCACGTTGTCCTCGCGGTTGGCCTCGGGCCACAGGTCGACCTTGAAGTGGGCCGGAATGTCGCCCGTGGCCGGAATCTTGTAGGTGCTGGGCGCATGTGTGGTGAGCAAGCCCTTGTCGTTCCAAACGAGCTGCTCGGTGGTGAGCCAGCCCATGCCCTGCACAAAGCCGCCTTCGATCTGGCCCACGTCAATCGCCGGGTTGATGCTGTGGCCCACGTCGTGCAGGATGTCCACCTTCAGCACACGGCTCTCGCCCGTCAGGGTGTCGATCACCACCTCCGAGCAGGCCGCGCCGTAGCTGAAGTAGTAGAACGGCCGACCGGTGAGGGTGGCCTTGTCGTAGTGGATCTTGGGCGTGCGGTAGAAGCCGTCGCTCCACAGCTGGATGCGGTTGGCGTAGGCCTCTTTGACCACAGCCTCAAAGCTGCGCGTGGCTTTGGGCGAGATGACCTGCCCCCCCGCGAAGCGGATGGCCCCGGCGCCACAGCCGTCGAGCCCGCACACGAACGATGCCAGGTTGTCGCGCACATGGCGCGCGGCGTATTGGGCGGCTCGGCCGTTCAGGTCGGTGCCGCTGCTGGCGGCGGTGGCGCTGGCGTTGGGCACCTTGCTGGTGTCGCTGGCCGTGACCAGCACGCGGTGCAGCGGCACACCCAACTCATCGGCCACGATCTGCGCCACCTTGGTGTGCAGCCCTTGGCCCATTTCGGTGCCGCCGTGGTTCACCTGCACGCTGCCGTCGGTATAGACGTGTACCAGTGCGCCGGCTTGGTTGAACAGGGTGGCCGTGAAGCTGATGCCGAACTTGACCGGGGTGATGGCGATGCCGCGCTTGAGCACCGGGCTTTGCGCGTTCCATGTGGCAATGTCGGCTTGGCGCTGGCGGTAGCTGGCGGTCTGCTCCAGTTGCGGCAGCAGCGCATGCAGGATGTTGTCCTCCACCGCCATTTGGTAGTGGGTGACGTTGCGGCCCTCGTTGGCATCGCGCCCGTACAGATTGGCCATACGCACGTCCTGCGCATCGCGCCCCAGCGCACGGGCGATGTCGCCCAGGATGGCTTCGATGACGATGACGCCCTGCGGTCCGCCAAAGCCTCGGAACGCTGTGTGGCTCTGGGTGTTCGTCTTGCAGCGGTACGAGGCGATCTCTACATTTTCAAGAAAGTACGCGTTGTCGGCATGGAACACAGCGCGGTCGGCCACGGGGCCCGACAGGTCGGCGCTGAAGCCGCAGTTGGCAGCCATCTGCAGCTTCAGGCCCGTGATGCGACCTGCGTCGTCAAACCCAACCTCGTATTGGTACGCAAACGGATGGCGCTTGCCCGTCACCATGAAGTCTTCGTCTCGGTCTAGCCGCAGCTTGACGGGGCGGCCGAACTTGTTCGCAGCCACGGCGGCCCACACGGCCAGGTGGCCGGCCTGGGTCTCTTTGCCGCCAAAGCCACCGCCCAGGCGGCGGCATTCCACGCGCACGGCGTGGTTGTCAATGCCCAGAGCGTGCGATACCCAGTGCTGCACCTCACCGGGGTGCTGGGTGCTGGAGTAGATGCACCACTGTTTTTGCTCCAGCGGCAGGGCGTAGGCAATTTGGCCTTCCAGGTAAAAGTGCTCTTGCCCGCCCACTTCAAAGGCGCCGCTGAGGCGGTGTGCGGCTTGCGCCAGGCCTGCCGCTGCGTCGCCCCGGCGCACAAACACCGGGGGCAGCACATAGCTTTCGGCCTGCAGCGCGTCTTGCACCGTCAGCACGGTGGGCAGGGGGGTGATGTCCAGCTTCACGGCGCGCGCGGCGCGGCGCGCCTGCATCACCGAATCTGCCACCACCAGCCCGATGACTTGGCCGATGTGCTGCACGGTGGTGTGGGCAAACACGGGCTCGTCGTGGGCAAAGGCGGCCAGCAGCTTGTCGCCGGGCACGTCCTGCGCCAGCACCACGCCGCGCACGCCGGGCAGGGCCCGGGCGGCGCTGGCATCCACGCCGTTGAGCGTGCCGTGGGCCACGGTGGAGAGGATGGGCGCTGCGTACAGCGTGCCCTTCACTTCGGGCAGGTCGTCGATGTAGTGGGCGGCACCAGCGACTTGGGCGCGGGCGCTTTCGTGGAAGTGCGACTGCCCCATGGCGGTGCGTGCGGGGGCGGGCAGGGCGGTATCAGGCACGGTGTGTATGGCGGGTGTTTTCACAGCGCGCCCTCCAGACTGGTCGCGTGCAGTTGCGCGATGCTGGCCGGGGCACCGCCCTGGCTTTCCAGCCAAAAGCGCTGCAGCAGGTTGCCCAGCACCGTGCGGCGGTAGTCGCCACTGGCGCGCATGTCGGAGATGGGGCTGAACTCGGCCTGCAGCACGCGCGTGGCTTGCTGCACCGTGGCCTCGGTCCAGGGCTGGCCTTGCAGTGCGGCCTCGGTTTGCCGTGCGCGCACTGGGGTAGCGGCCACGCCACCGGCGCCGATGCTGGCGCGCTGCACCGTGCCGCCTGCAATGTCGAGGTTTAACACCAGGCACACGGCGGAGATGTCGTCGTCAAAGCGCTTGGAAATCTTGTAGGCCTTGAGCTGTTCAGTGGCCGATGGCTTCGGCACCACGATGCGCACCAATAGCTCGTCTGGCGCCATCACGTTCTGGCGGTAGCCGGTGTACAGCGATTCCAGCGGCAGCGCGCGCTCACCCCGCGCTTTGCTGGCCAGCACCACCTGGGCGCGCAGCGCGATCAGCAGCGGCATGGAGTCGCCAATGGGCGAGCCGTTGGCCACGTTGCCGCCCAGCGTGCCCGAGTTGCGCACGGGCAGGCCCGCAAAGCGGTGGGCAAACTCGGCCAGGCTGGGCCACTGGGCGGTGAGCCGGGCAAACGCATCGGTCAGTGTCACGGCGGCGCCGATGGCGATGTGCTCGGGGGTGTCGTCGATGCGGCGCAGCTCGGCGGCGCGGGTCACGTCCAGCACCTGGGGGAACTGGCGGTGTTGCTTGGTCGCCCACAGTCCCACATCGGTGGCGCCTGCCACCACCTGCGCCTGGGGGTGGGCAGCGCGGGCGGCCAGCAGGTCGGCCTGGGTGGTGGGGGCGATGTAAGCCAAATTGGCCTCTGGCGCCTGTGGGATAAGCGCAAGCAGCTCTAATTTTTGTAGCAACGCGGTTTCATTCACGGCCATGGCTGGCAGCTGGGCCATCTGCTGCGCGGCGTCCAGAATGGGGCGGTAGCCCGTGCAGCGGCACAGGTTGCCCGACAAGTCCTGCGCGGCCTGGGCGCGCGAGATGCTGCGGCCCTGGCAGACCTGGTTTTGGTACATGCCAAACAGGCTCATCACAAAGCCGGGCGTGCAAAAGCCGCATTGGGAGCCGTGGCATTGCACCATGGCTTCCTGCACTGGGTGTAGTGATGATCCGTCGGCGGTCCGGGCCGTACCGGCCACCGGCTGGATCAGCGGGTCTTCGGCCAGGTCCTCCGCCGTCCACAGGGCCATCCCGTCAATCGAATGGGCCAGGCGGATGCAGCTGTTGACCGCGCTGTAGCGTACCTTGCCGTGGCCATCGGCCTCGCCCAGCACCACGGTGCAGGCGCCGCAGTCGCCTTCGCCGCAGCCTTCCTTGGTGCCGGTGCAGCCCAGGTCCTCGCGCAGCACCTCCAGCAAGGTGCGGTCGGGTGGTACATTGCCCAGCGCCACGGGCTGGCCTCGGCGCAAGAATTGCAAGGGTCTTGTTGTCATCGCGGACATCACTTCGATTTTTGAAAGGTTCAGCAGAGGGTAGAACGCAGTATTGCCACTGGCATATGCGCAAGCTTATGGCACCCATGCCCCCATCGCTATGAGAGACCAAGCCCTTTTCGACAAGATAGACCTCCATCTCATAAGGGTCTTGCACACCGTGCTCACTGAACGCAGCGTATCCCGCGCAGCCGTACGGCTGGGCATGCACCAGCCGGCGGTGTCGGCGGCGCTCAAGCGCCTGCGCGACCTGGCGGGCGACCCGTTGCTGGTGCGATCGGGCGCCAGCATGATGCCCACCGATGCCGCGCTGCGCATGGTGGAGCCCGCCGCGCTGATCCTGCGCTCGGCCGAGGCGCTGTTCTCTGACGCGCGGGGGTTTGATCCGCGCACGGCCACCCGCACCTTTCGCGTGGCGGCCAGCGACTACCTAGACCCGCTTTTTTTGCCCCAGCTGGTGGCCCGCATCAAGGCCCAGGCACCCCTGTGCCCCATTGAAATCCTGCCCCTGTCGGCCGATGCCCACTACCACGCCCACCTGGCCCAGGGCGATGTGGACGTGGTGATCGGCAACTGGCCCCAGCCGCCTGAAGACCTGCACATGGGCCGTTTGTTTGGCGACGAAGTGGTGTGCCTGGTGGGCCAGGACCACCCCGCTGTGCGCAGGGGCTGGACCGAGGCCGACTGGCTGGCGGCCGAGCACATTGCCCCCACGCCCACCCACCCCGGCGCGCGCGGCGTGATCGATGCGCACCTGGACAGCCTGGGCCTGTCGCGCAACATCACAGCACGGTGCGCGCATTTCAGCGCTATTCCGCACATCGTGGCCTCCAGCCTGTTGGTGTTGACCACAGGGCGCCAGTTTTGCGAGCGGTTCACGGCGCAGCTGCCGGTGGCCATCCTGCCCAGCCCAGTCGCGTTTCCGCGCCTGTTGTACTACCAGCTGTGGCATGCGCGCACCCACCATTCGGCCGCAGCCATGTGGCTGCGCGACAGTGTCAAGTCCGTCGCTGCATCGCTACGAAAAGAATAGCTGCTTGCGCATGCTGAATAAGCCGCAAGGCATGATTTGCCCCTATACGCCCAAAGATAACAAGTTGTCATTCTGAGAGACAATCCCCGCATGAGTTCTCCCCCCCATTCCTCCGCGCCCGGTGCGGCGCCGCCACGGCTGCAGCTGGCGGGCATCACCAAGCGCTATCCGGCCGTGGTGGCCAACAGCGGTGTGTCGCTGACGGTGCAGCCCGGCGAGATCCATGCTGTGCTGGGTGAAAACGGCGCGGGCAAGTCCACGCTGATGAAAATCATCTACGGCTCGGTCAAGCCCGACGAAGGCAGCGTGCATTTCAACGGCCAAGCCGTGCAGGTGCGCAACCCGCAAGAAGCGCGCGCCCTGGGCATTGCCATGGTGTTCCAGCACTTCAGCTTGTTTGACACCCTGACGGTGGCCGAAAACGTGTGGCTGGGTCTGGACAAGAGCCAGGCCCTGGCCGATGTCACCCAAAGCATCACCACCAAGGCGGCCGAGTACGGCCTCGATATTGACCCGCTGCGCCCCGTGCACACCTTGAGCGTGGGCGAGATGCAGCGCGTGGAAATCATCCGTGCGCTGCTGACGAATCCCAAGCTGCTGATCCTGGACGAGCCCACCTCGGTGCTCACGCCCCAGGCGGTCGAAAAGCTCTTTGTGGTGTTGCGCAAGCTGGCCAGCGAGGGCTGCAGCATCCTCTACATCAGCCACAAGCTGCACGAGATTCGCGCGCTGTGCACCGCCTGCACGGTGCTGCGCGGCGGCAAGCTCACTGGGGTGTGCAACCCGGCCGAGGAAACCAATGCGTCCCTGTCGCGCCTGATGATTGGCGCCGAGCCACCTGCGCTGGAGCACCGCGCAGTGCAGACCGGCGCCACGGTCCTGCGTGTGCAAGGGCTGTCGCTGCCGCGCGCCGACCAGTTTGGTGTGGACCTGATCGATGTCGACTTCGAAGTCAAGGCTGGCGAGGTGGTGGGCATTGCAGGTGTGTCCGGCAATGGCCAAAAAGAGATGCTCTACGCCTTGTCGGGCGAAGACCAGCGCGCCGAGCCCGGCAGCATCCAGGTGGCAGGCCAGAACGTCGGGCGCATGGGCCCCACCCAGCGCCGAGCCCTGGGCCTGCACTTTGTGCCCGAAGAGCGTTTGGGCCGCGGCGCCGTGCCTAGCATGGGCCTGGCGCACAACCTGCTGCTCACGCGCACCAACTCGGTCAGCGGCAGCGGCTGGATCAAGGTGGGGGCGTTGCAAAAGCATGCCGAGGCACTGATCCATCGCTTCAACGTCAAGGCCGGTGGGCCCAACGCGCCCGCCAAGTCGCTGTCGGGTGGCAACCTGCAAAAGTTCATTGTGGGGCGCGAGATTGACGCCAACCCTAAGTTGCTGATCGTCTCGCAGCCCACCTGGGGCGTGGACGTCGGGGCGGCAGCGCAAATCCGCGCATCCATTTTGGCGCTGCGCGATGCAGGTTGCGCCGTGTTGGTGGTCAGTGAGGAGCTGGACGAATTGTTTGAAATCTGTGACCGGCTGCATGTGGTGGCCAAGGGGCATTTGTCGCCCTCTGTGCCGCGTTCCGAAGCGACGGTGCAGCGCATTGGCGAATGGATGAGCGGCCTGTGGCATGCCGATGTGCAGGCCCATCTGGCGCAAACTGCCCAGCAGGCTGCAGCCGGGGAGGCGCACCATGCTTAAGCTGGAACCGCGCCCCCAGGCCTCGCGGCTGTGGACTTACGGCTCGCCGCTGCTGGCGCTGGCCGTGACGGTGCTTATTGGTGTGGCCCTGTTCATGGCGCTGGGAAAAGATCCGGTGCGGGGCCTGCAGGTGTTCTTCTGGGAACCCATCAAGTCGCAGTACGCCATCGGCGAACTCATGGTCAAGGCCACTCCGCTGTTGCTCATCGCGCTGGGGCTGGCGGTGTGCTTTCGCTCCAACGTCTGGAACATTGGTGCCGAGGGGCAGTTTGTGATTGGCGCGGTGGTGGCCGGCGGCGTGGCGCTGCTGGCCGACAAGACCACTGGGCCGTGGATCGTGCCCGCCATCTTGCTCGCCGGGGTGCTCGGCGGCATGGCTTGGGCGGGGCTCACGGCGTTGCTGCGCGACAAGTTCAACGCCAACGAAATCCTGGTGAGCTTGATGCTCGTGTATGTCGCCACGTTGGTGCTGGGCTACCTGGTGTACGGGCCCTGGAAGGACCCGATGGGCTACAACTTTCCGCAGACCAAGACGTTCGAGAAGGTCACGCAGATCCCTCGGCTGATGCAGGGCTCGCGCGTGTCGATTGGCTTGCTGCTGGCGCTGGCTGGGGCGGGGGCGCTGTGGGTGTTTCTGTTCCGCACCCGGGCGGGCTTTGCGCAGCAGGTGGGCGGGTTGGCGCCTGCTGCAGCGCGCTATGCGGGCTTTTCATCGCGCCGCGCGCTGTGGACGGCGCTGCTGATTTCGGGCGGTGCAGCGGGTCTGGCGGGCGCGCTGGAGGTGGCCGGGCCCATTGGCCAACTCACTCCCTATGTGCCTGCAGGCTACGGCTTCGCCGCCATCATCGTGGCCTTTGTGGGGCGCCTGCATCCCGTAGGCATGATTCTTTCGGCCATTCTCATGAGCATGTTCTACATCGGCGGCGAGCTGGCGCAGTCGCGCATGGGCTTGCCCAAGTCCCTCACCGGGGTGTTCCAAGGGCTGTTGCTGTTCACGCTGCTGGCGTGTGACACGTTGATTGCCTACCGCATCCGCTGGGTGGCCTCGAAGGGAGGCAAGTGATGGAATCGTACGCATTGCTCATCGGCGCCACGCTCAGCGCGGGCACGGTGCTGGCCATCGCGGCCCTGGGCCTGCTCATCAATGAAAAGGCGGGCATCGTCAATCTGGGTGCCGAGGGCATGATGCTCTGCGCCGCCATCGCAGGCTTTGCCACCGTGGTGCACACGGGCAACACCTGGCTGGGTTTTGCAGCGGGCATGGCTGCGGGCGCGGTGCTGGCGGCCATCTTTGGCGTGCTGGTGATCTGGCTCAACACCAACCAGTACGCCACGGGGCTGGCGCTCAGTCTGTTTGGCGTCGGTTTCTCGGCGTTTGCAGGCATCAGCTACGTGCAGGCCAAGCTGCCCGAATCGCCCAAGTACGCCATTCCCGTGTTGGGCGACATCCCGCTGGTGGGGCCTGCGCTCTTCCAGCAGCATCCGCTGGTGTACATCACCATGGTGCTGGTGGTGGCGCTGGTGTGGTTCTTGTACCGTTCGCGCGCTGGTTTGGTGCTGCGCTCGGTGGGCGAGTCGCCCGAGTCGGCGCATGCGCTGGGCTACCCGGTGCGCCGCATTCGCCTGGCTGCCGTGGTGGCGGGCGGTGCTTTGTGCGGGTTGGCGGGGGCTTACATCTCTACCGTCTACACCCCGTTGTGGGTGGAGGGCATGGTGGCCGGGCGCGGCTGGATTGCGCTGGCGCTCACCACCTTTGCCACCTGGCGCCCGGCACGGGTGTTGCTTGGTGCTTACCTGTTTGGTGGGGTGACGATGCTGCAGTTCCATTTGCAAGCCACGGGCGTGCAGGTGGCCAGCCAGTTGCTGAGCATGTTGCCCTACCTCGCCACCATCGTGGTGCTGGCCTTGATCTCGCGCAACCCTGCCTGGATTCGCGTCAACATGCCCGCGTCCCTCGGTAAGCCGTTTTACCCCGGCTCATAATGGTTGTTTACCGTTTTTCCCCTCCGTTTTCACTGTTTTCTTTCAAGGAATCGACATGACCGATCTGCAAAAGCGTTCGTTGTTCAAAGTGGCGGCACTGTCTGCCCTGGCTGCCGCTGCCGTTGTAGGCTGCGGCAAGACCGAGGCGCCAGCGCCCGCACCGGCCCCAGCACCTGCGCCGGCTGCCTCTGCTCCAGCGCCCAAGCCCGAACCACTGAAGATCGCTTTTGCCTACGTGGGCCCTGTGGGTGACGGCGGCTGGTCTTTTGCCCATGACAACGGCCGCAAAGCCATCGAAAAAGAGTTTGGCGACAAGGTCGTGACCAGCTTTGTCGAAAGCGTGCCCGAATCCGCCGACGCCGAGCGCGTGCTGCGCGACCTGGCTGGCCAAGGCAACAAGCTGATCTTTGGCACCACGTTCGGCTACATGGAATCCATCCAGAAGATCGCGGGCGACCTCAAGGACGTGAAGTTTGAGCACGCCACCGGCTACAAGACGGCCGAGAACGTGCGCACCTACGACAGCCGCACCTACGAAGGCGCCTACATGGCCGGCGTGATCGCTGGCGCCATGACCAAGTCCAACACGCTGGGCGTGGTGGGCTCGGTGCCAATCCCTGAAGTGATCCGCAACATCAACAGCTTCACGCTGGGTGCGCAGTCGGTCAACCCCAAGATCAAGACCAAGGTGGTGTGGGTGAACGAATGGTTCAGCCCACCCAAGGAAACCGAAGCCGCCACCAGCCTGATCAACGGCGGCGCTGACGTGCTGTTCCAGAACACCGACTCGCCTGCCGTGCTCAAGACCGCCCAAGAAAAGGGCAAGCGCGCGTTTGGCTGGGACAGCGACATGACTGCCTACGGCCCCAAGGCCCACTTGGCATCGGCCGTCATCAACTGGGGCCCTTACTACGTGAAGGCCACGCGTGATGCGCTGGAAGGCAAGTGGAGCACCGGCCAAAGCTGGTGGGGCGTGAAGGAAGGCGCGATCGACATCGTCTCCATCGCTGAAGACGTGCCTGCTGAAACCAAGGCCAAGGTCGAAGAAGTGAAGAAGGGCTTGGCCGACGGCAGCTTCGTCATCTGGAAGGGCCCCATCGTGGGTCAGGACGGCAAGCCCGTGCTGGAAAAAGACGCCGTGGCCGACGACAAGTTCTTGGGCGGTATCAACTTCTACGTCAAGGGCGTGGAAGGCAAGATCCCCGGTGCCGACAAAAAGTAAGGCGCTGGCTTCACGCCTTCATGGCCGCCTTCGGGCGGCCTTTTTTCTTCCTGTCCTTGGTTTGAACGGTTTGCATCCGGGCACCAAAAGGGCATGATGTTTTCAACAATACCCACGGAGCTTGCTGATGTTCAAAGTCCCTCCCATTTCTGCAGAGCGCCTGCCCGACTTGCTGCGCAAGATGCCCAAAGCCGAGCTGCACATCCACATCGAAGGCTCGCTCGAGCCTGAGTTGATTTTTGCGCTGGCCCAGCGCAACGGCGTCACCTTGCCGTATGCCGATGTCGAGAGCCTGCGCCGCGCTTATGCCTTCACCAACCTGCAGAGCTTCCTCGACATCTACTACGCGGGTGCCAGTGTGCTGCTGCATGAGCAAGACTTTTACGACATGGCTTGGGCCTACTTTGAGCGTGCTGCGGCCGACAACGTGGTGCACGCCGAGTTGTTTTTTGACCCGCAAACGCACACCGAGCGTGGCGTGCCGATGGCTACGGTGGTGCAGGGCCTGCACCGTGCCTGCGTGGACGCGGGCCAGAAGCTGGGCGTGAATGCCTCGCTGATCCTGTGTTTCTTGCGCCACCTGAGCGAAGAGTCAGCGTTCGAGACGCTGGAGCAGGCGTTGCCGTTTCGCGACCAATTCATCGGCGTGGGGCTGGACAGCAGCGAAGTGGGGCACCCGCCCGAAAAATTTGCACGAGTATTTGCCCGCTGCAAGGAGCTGGGCCTGCACCTAGTGGCCCATGCGGGCGAGGAAGGACCGCCCGCCTACATTTGGAGCGCGCTGGATGTGCTCAAGGTCGAGCGCATTGACCACGGCGTGCAGGCGGTGCACGACGCCGCGCTGATGCAGCGCTTGGCGCAAGACCGCATTCCGCTCACGGTGTGCCCGTTGTCGAACCAGAAGCTGTGCGTCTTCCCCAACCTGGCCGACCACAACCTGGGTCAGCTGCTGGATGCAGGCTTGGCTGCGACGGTCAACTCCGACGACCCGGCGTACTTTGGCGGTTACATCAACGAGAACTTCACCCAGCTCTTTGCCGCCACGGGCCTCACGGCCAAGCACGCGTACCAGCTCGCTTTCAACAGTTTTGAAGCCAGCTTCGCGTCCAACCCCCAAAAGCGAGTCTGGGAGCACAAGCTCAAAGAGACCTTTGAGACGTTTGTCGAGCACGACTATTGAGGTGCTGGGGGCAGGGTGTTGCCACCCGCGCAGCCCCGGTGGAGCGCTTTGGTATCCGGGTGGTGCCTGGGTTGACAATCCGTTTGCGGTTTGTCTTTTGTAAGGTGCGAGGGGGTATCATGTCGCACTTTGTTGCATCCAGCCTTGTGCGCTGAATGCGCGGACTATGGCGCCGCAACTCCTCAGAGCGGTTTCTGGCGGATGTTGCGCAGCCTGCCGCCAGGCCCCCACACGCGGGTGCTGGTCGGCCAGTTCCGTAACCCACACCCTCATCACCTATGTTTCTCAATCAGCTATCCATTGCCAAGCGCCTGGCCTGTGTGCTCGGGCTCATTCTTTCGCTGTCGCTGCTGACCAGCCTGTTTGCCGTGTTCAAGCTGCGGCAAATGGGAGAGGTCACCGATGCCATGCTGGCGGTGAACCTCAAGACGGAGCGCGCTGCTGCAGACTGGCTGCGCAACACCACTGCAGGCGTGCAACGCGCAGCGGCCATTGCCAAGAGCAGCGACGCCAGCCTGATCGAGTACTTTGCCCCGGCCACGGCGGCGGCCATTTCTGAGACCAATGAGTTGCAGAAGTACGTCGAATCGCAGATGGTGACGCCTGAGCAGAAGGTGCTGAACGACAAAATATCGGACATGCGCAAGGCGTACCTGGCGGCGCGTGAAGAAGTGAGCAAGCTGAAAAAGGCGGGAGATACCGAGGGCGCGGCCAAGGCGTTTGCCGAACGCTTTGAACCCATGGCCCGCAGCTATGTGGCCGGTGTGCAGGAAGTGGCCACGGGTCAGCGTGCCCAGCTGGATGCCGCTGCCAAGCGCAACGATGAGTTGCGCTCGCAAACCAGTGTGCTGCTGGTGGTGTGCGGCTTGATTTCCTTGATGTTGGGTTTGGTACTGTCTTGGTACCTGTCGCTCAGCATCACGCGGCCGCTCAAGCGGGCCGAGGCCAACGCCCAAGACATTGCCAATCTGGACCTGACCGGGCAACCCCAGGCGTCTTACTCCAACGACGAAACCGGGCACTTGCTGCGCGCCATCGACCAGATGCGCACGGTGCTGCAAACATCGCTGCAACAAGTGCGGGGTGTGGTGGACAACATCTCCACCGCCAGCCACCAGATCGCTTCGGGCAACCAGGACTTGAGCGCCCGCACCGAAAACGCCGCCAGCAGCCTGCAAGAAACGGCCAGCTCGATGGAAGAGCTGACCAGCACCGTGCAGCACAGCGCCGATGCGGCCACCCAGGCCAGCGTGCTGGCCAACTCGGCCGCACAAGTGGCGCAGCGTGGGGGCGACGTGGTGGCCCAGGTGGTCAGCACCATGGACCAGATCAACAACAGCTCCAAGAAGATCTCCGACATCATCGGCGTGATCGACAGCATCGCTTTCCAGACCAACATCCTGGCGCTGAATGCCGCTGTGGAAGCGGCCCGCGCAGGCGAACAAGGTCGTGGCTTTGCCGTGGTGGCCAGCGAAGTGCGCAGCCTGGCCCAGCGCTCCGCCAATGCCGCCCGCGAGATCAAGGGCCTGATTGGTGCCAGCGTGGAGAGCGTGGAGGCGGGTGCCCGCCTGGTGAGCGATGCGGGCTCGACCATGGATGAGATCGTGGCCAGCGTCAAACGCGTGACCGACATGATGGGCGAGATCAGCGCCGCCACCAAAGAGCAAAGCCATGGCATTGGCCAGGTCAACATCGCAGTGACGCAGCTGGACCAGATGACACAACAGAACGCGGCGCTGGTGGAAGAATCCACCGCTGCAGCGCAGAGCCTGAACGACCAGGCTTTGCGCCTGAGTGAAGTGGTTGGGCAGTTCCGCCTGGGCTACCAGGGGGATTCCAAACTCAAGCGCCTGGCCTGAGCAAGCGGTAGAATCCGCAGCTCTTGAAAACCGCTGCCCGGCGGTTTTCTTGTTTCTGAACTTCGGGCCATGTAGAGGAACACCATGTACAAAAACCTCGCCACCGCACTGCGTGCGGCTTGTGTGAGTGCGCTTGCGGGCGCCATTTTCATCTCCCCCGCTTTTCCCCAAACCCCAGCGAAGCCGACGACCGAGCCTGTGAAGGCCGGCTTTGTCTATGTCTCGCCCATCACTGAAGCCGGCTGGACGCGCCAGCACGAAGAGGGGCGCAAGGCCGTCGAGGCGGCTCTGGGCAACCAGGTCAAAACCACCTTTGTCGAAAACGTGGCAGAAGGCGCGGATGCCGAGCGCGTGATCCGCGATCTGGCCGCCACCGGGCACCAGATCATCTTCACCCCCAGCTTTGGCTACATGGAGCCCACGCTCAAGGTAGCGCAGGATTTTCCGAATGTGAAGTTCGAGTCCATCACCGGCTACAAGCAGGCCGCGAACGTGGCCACGGCCAATGCCCGCTACTACGAAGGCCGTTACCTGGCGGGCATGGCGGCGGGCCGCATGAGCAAGACTGGCGTGGCGGGCTATGTGGCGGGCTTCCCCATCCCCGAAGTGCTGCAGGGCATCAACGCCTTCACGCTGGGCATGCGCTCGGTCAACCCCCAGGCCAGTGTGAAGGTGGTGTGGCTCAACGTGTGGTTTGACCCGCCCAAGGAGCGCGATGCCGCCATGGCCCTGTTCAACCAGGACGTGGATGTGATTGCCTTCCACACCGGCTCTACCGCCGTGATGGCAGCGGCGCAAGAGCGCGGCAAGATGGCTGTTGCCTATCACTCCGACATGCGCAAGACCGGCCCCGACGCACAGATCATCGCCGTGACGCACCAGTGGGGCCAGTACTACACCGAGCGGGTGCGTGCCCTGCAAAGTGGCCAGTGGAAGCCGGGCAACCTGTGGGGCGGCGTGCGTGAAGGCATGATCCGCGTGGGCGACTTTGGCCCCAAGGTGCCGCAGGGCGTGCAGCAAGAGGTGCTGGCCGCGCAAAAGGCCGTGGGCGCTGGCAAGCTGCACCCCTTCCATGCAGGCAAGGCAGCGGTGCGCGACACCGAAGGCCGCGAAGTGATTGCGCCGGGGCAGACGCTGAGCGATGCCCAGATTCTGCAAATGAACTTTCTGGTCGAGGGCGTTAAAGGCTCGCTGCCGCGCTGACCCGGCCTTTTCTACCTGGCTTTTAACCGGTTTCTACCCACTATCACCGCGCCGGTATGGGCGTGAGTGCCTTGGCCCCTTAAGCTCGCCCCATGCAAGTATTTCGATCTGCCCTGTTGCGCTTTGCCGATGATGGCCAAGCCCTGTACGACGAAGACGGCCTGCTGGCCGTGGCTCCTGATGTCCAGGGCCGCCAGCGCGTGGTGGCTGCTGGCCCTTGGCAGGCGCTGGCTGCGCAATGGGCCGGGGCCGGGCAGGGCGCAGTCACGCACTGGCCGGGGCGCATTCTGGCCCCGGGCTTTGTGGATTTGCATGTCCACTTTCCACAGACGGATGTGATTGGCTCACCCGCTGACGGCCTGCTGCCTTGGCTGGAGAACTACACCTTTCCCCACGAATCGCGCTTTGCCCAACCTGAATATGCCGATGAGGTAGCTGGGTTCTTTGTGGACGAGCTGCTGCGCAATGGCGTGACCACGGCGCTGGCGTTTGCCACGTCGCACCCCGAGTCCGTGGACGCCCTGTTTGCCGAGGCCCAGCGCCGCAGCCTGCGGCTGGTGACGGGCAAGGTGCTGCAAGACCGCCACTCGCCCGATGGCGTGCGCGACCAGACCGAGCAAAGCCTGCTCGACACCGAGGCCCTGATTCAGCGCTGGCATGGCGTGGACCGGCTGGGCTACGCCATCACGCCGCGCTTTGCCCCCACCAGCACGCCCGAGCAACTGCGTGGCGCGGGTGAGCTGGCAGCCCGCTACGGCGATGTGTGGATTCAGTCGCACGTGGCCGAGAACCTCGATGAAATCCGCTGGGCGCGAGAGTTGTTTCCGCGCTCGCGCAGCTACTTGGCGGTGTATGACGACTTTGGCCTGATGCGCGAGCGGGCCGTGTACGCCCACTGCATCCACTTCGATGATGCCGACCGCGCGCTGATGCGCGAGCGCAAGACCGCTGCCGCCATCAGCCCCACCAGCAATTTGTTTTTGGGCAGTGGCTTCTTTGACTACGCAGGCGCTGACCGGGCCGGGTTTCGTTACGGGCTGGCCAGTGATGTGGGCGGGGGCACCAGCTTCAGCCCGTTTCACACCATGATGGCCGCGTATTACGTGGCGCGCGAAGGCCAGACCAAAACCGGCCTGAGCCTGAGCCCCGCCCAGCTGTGGTGGCAACACACGGCAGGCGCGGCGCAGGCCATGGGGCTGGCTGGGGTAGTGGGCAACCTGCAGCCGGGCTGCGAGGCGGACTTTGTGGTGCTCAACCCCCAGGCCACGGCGCTGCTGGCCCGCAAGACGCAGCAGGCCCAGAGCCTGGAAGAGCTATTGTTTGCGCTGATCGTGCTGGGCGACGACCGGGTGATCGAGCAAACCGTGATTTCTCAAGCAAAATATGCCCCTAGCGCTTGATGTAAAAGCGCTGCCAGCTACATATTTAATAGCACCCTTCCTCTTGGGCCTACGCGCAGTGGGGTGGGTGCTGCATCGCAGGAGTCAACCGATGAGTATCAAGAGCGACAAGTGGATCCGCCGCATGGCCGAAGAGCACGGCATGATCGAGCCCTTCGAGCCCGGCCAGATCCGTGAACGCGATGGCCACAAGATCATCAGCTACGGCACCAGCAGCTATGGGTACGACATCCGCTGCGCGCCAGAATTCAAGGTCTTCACCAACATCCACAGCACGGTGGTGGACCCCAAGAACTTCGATGAAAAGAGCTTTGTTGACTTCCACGGCGACAGCTGCATCATCCCCCCCAACAGCTTTGCGCTGGCCCGCACGATGGAGTACTTCCGCATTCCGCGCAACGTGCTCACCATCTGCCTGGGCAAAAGCACGTATGCGCGCTGCGGCATCATCGTCAACGTCACCCCGTTTGAGCCCGAATGGGAAGGCTATGTGACGCTGGAGTTCTCCAACACCACGCCGCTGCCAGCGCGCATTTATGCGGGTGAAGGTTGCGCTCAGGTGCTGTTCTTTGAAAGCGACAAGGACGACGTCTGCGAGGTCAGCTACAAGGACCGCGGCGGCAAGTACCAAGGCCAGGTGGGCGTGACACTGCCCAAGGCCTGAGGCCAGTTCTGAGTCCCTGCCGGGCCTGGGCCCCTGCGGGGCAGGCGGCTCAGGCTACCCCTGCACCACCACCCTGTTGCGGCCCTGGCCTTTGGCCTCGTACAGGGCTTCGTCGCCCCGGCGTAGCAGGCGCTGCGCCGTGTCATCGGCACCGCGCAGAGTCGATACGCCCGCACTCACGGTAATGCGGCCTACCACCGGGTCGGTGAGGGCCGCCTGCGCATCCACCAGCGTCTGGGCAATGGCCCGGGCGCCGTCCAGATCGGTGTCGGGCAGCAGCGCTGCAAATTCTTCTCCCCCCAACCGGGCGACCACGTCCGAATCCCGCAGGCGCTGTGCCAGCGTGTGGGCTAGGCGCTGCAATACCTCATCGCCTACGTCGTGGCCGTGCGTGTCGTTGATGCGCTTGAAGTGGTCCACATCCACCGTGATGAGCGACAACGCGCGGCCACTGCGGCGCGCCAGCGCCAGGGCGTAATTCAACTGCGCATCAAAGCCTCTGCGGTTCAGCAGGCCCGTCAGGGGATCGCTGCGGGCTTGCAGGTCCAGCTCGCGGTTGGCGTCTTCCAGTTGCTGGGTGCGCAGCTGCACCTGGGCTTCCATGGCCTCGTTGGCGGCCAGCAGCCGGTGGGTCATGCGGCGCAGGGCCGACGACAGGCGCCGTACCTCGCGGCTGCTTTGCGTGGCCGGGATTTCTGCCCCTGGCTTGCCCGCTTCCAGGTCCTGCGCCGCACGGGCCAGTGCGTCCAGGTCTTCGCTCAGCCGACGTGCTGCCAGCCAAGCCAAAAAAGCGGCGACCAAGGCGGCTGCCAAACCCCCCAGCAGTGCCCGCTGCACCGCTTGCTCTGCCTCGGCAAAAGCGATGTCTACCGGCATGCGCGCCACGATGTGCCAGCCCAGGTCGCTTTCGGCGTTGCGGGCTTGCATGCGGGTGTGGGCTGTGAGGTATTTTTTGTCGTCTACCCACCGCAGTACCAAGGTTTTGCCGGGCTGCTGCGCATCGGCCGGTACTTTGTCAAAAGCCGGGTCTGGCAACGTTTGGCCCCGCTTTTGTAGCAAGGCTTGCTGCTCTGCCGGGGCGTGAATGAGCTGGCCAGCCTTGTCAAAAATGAACACCTCCAGCTGCTGGGCCTGTGCGGCAGCAGGCATCAGCGTCTGGATCATCTCGTTAATCCACTCCCAATACCCGTGCACGCCCAGCACGCCCACCGTGGTGGGGCCGATGCGGATGGGGGCCGAGAAGTCCACGAAGCGGTAGGGGTCTCCATTGCGGCTGGGGGGTAGCAGGCTTTCCAGCATCTTGGCCGGGTGTACATCGCCCACATAGGCGTTTTGAATACCCGCCTTAAACCAGGGGCGCTCACTCACGTTCTGGCCCACCAGCATGTTGCCCGATGCGACTCGCACAATGCCCTGAGCGTCTGCCACGCCCAGCCACAGGCTTTGGGGGTGGATGGCCTGTTGGCGAGCCAGCATGTGGATGACCTCGGGGGCCTCCAGCCCGTTGCGCCACAGCACCTCGGACGACGCAAGCACCTGCACCTCACGCACACGGTCAAACAAACCATTGGCCAGCAGCGTGGCAGTGTTGTCTGCCACGCCTTGCAGCGATGCACCTGCATCGCGCTGAATGCGTTGCTTTAGCACTTCGCCAAACCCCACCGATAGCAGCACCGACAAGGCCACCACCAGGGTGCCAAACACCAAAGCAATCTGGGTGCGCAGGCTGTGTCCTGGGGGGGAAGACTCGGTCATGGTCGGTTTGTGGATTCGTAGTAGGTTGGCGCGCCCGCAGGAGAGGCGCAGGGCTCAAATCGGGGGCCGGCCTCAGGGCCGGGGCGGCTGTATAGTGGCACTTTACACAGGGTTGGGGCCTAAGAACCTTTTCTATGACCCAATAGACCCGTGCATTTGCGGGCCGAAGGCTGTGTTTTGATCCTCGTGGCCCACGGTCCCAGCGGGTGCCCCGAAAACAGGTTCTAAGATAGCCCACAAACCCCGCCGTGTGGCGGGATGCAGGAGCGATATCGTGAAATGGGAAGGCAACCGGGAATCTGACAATGTGGAAGACCGCCGGGAGGAGGGTGGAGGCGGTAGCAGCCCGGTCTTTGGGGGGCGCAGCATTGGCATTGGCACCATCGTGATCGCGCTGCTGGGCGGCTGGATTCTGGGCGTCAATCCGCTCACTATCCTGGGGCTGCTCAGCGGCGGTACGCCCCCAGCCCAGGTGCAGCAGGCCCCCGCCCATCGGCCTGCGGCCGACGACAAGCTGGCGCGGTTTGTAGCCACCGTGCTGGCCGACACCGAGGACGTGTGGCAGACGGTTTTTCGCCAGGGGGGCGGGCGCTACCAGGAGCCGCGCCTGGTCTTGTTCCGTGGGAGCACACCCACCGCCTGCGGCACCGGCCAGGCGGCCATGGGCCCTTTTTACTGCCCGGCCGACCGCAAGGTCTACATCGACCTGGGTTTTTACGAGACGCTCAAGAACCGCCTGGGCGCCCCTGGCGATTTTGCGCAGGCCTACGTGGTGGCCCACGAGGTCGGCCACCATGTCCAGAACTTGCTGGGCATCAGCGCCAAGGTAGACCAGATGCGCGGCCGTGTGAGCCAGAAGGAATACAACGCCCTGTCGGTGCGGCTGGAGCTGCAGGCCGATTGCTTTGCCGGGGTGTGGGCGCACCATGCACAAAACGCGCGGCAGATTCTGGAGCAGGGCGATGTGGAGGAGGCCATGAACGCAGCCGCCCGCATTGGCGACGATGCCCTGCAGCGTGCTGGCGGTGGGGCGGTGGTGCCCGACAGTTTCACCCACGGCACCAGCGCCCAGCGCCAGCGCTGGTTTCACATGGGGCTCAAGCAAGGCAGCGTGCAGTCGTGCGACACGTTTTCTGCCCGCAGCCTGTGAGCAAGCCCACGGGCAGGGTGGGGTTGGGGCTGCGGCGTGTTGAATGCAGTGGTTTCGTGTTTTTGACGGAAATGCTGGATAAGTCTATTGAAATAAGCGCTGGCAGCTATCGATTTGATAGCGAATTCGGGTTTTCTCGGGAGTGAGTGGATGGCGCGGCGTTTCAAATTTCGAAAAAAATGCCTTTGTCAGCCCACGGTGCGACAATAGCGGGCTAAATGACAAGTTCCTTTTCCAATTTATCGCTGGCCGAGCCGCTAGCGCGCGCCGTAGCCGAAATGGGCTACGAATCCATGACGCCTATCCAGGAGCAGGCCATTCCGGTCGTGCTGACGGGGCAAGACGTCATGGGCGCTGCCCAGACGGGCACTGGCAAAACCGCCGCTTTCTCGCTGCCGCTGCTGCAGCGCCTGCTCCAGCACGAAAACAGCTCGACCTCGCCGGCCCGCCACCCCGTGCGTGCGCTGGTGCTGCTGCCCACGCGTGAGCTGGCCGATCAGGTGGCCCAGCAGATTGCGCTGTACGCCAAGCACACCAAGCTGCGCAGTACGGTGGTGTTTGGCGGCATGGACATGAAGCCCCAGACCATCGAGCTGAAAAAAGGCGTGGAAGTGCTGGTGGCCACGCCGGGCCGTCTGCTCGACCACATCGAAGCCAAAAACGCGGTGCTCAACCAAGTCGAGTACGTGGTGCTCGACGAGGCGGACCGCATGCTGGACATCGGCTTTCTGCCCGATCTGCAGCGCATCCTGTCGTACCTGCCCAAGCAGCGCACCACGCTCTTGTTCAGCGCCACGTTCTCACCCGAGATCAAGCGCCTGGCCAGCAGCTACCTGCAAAACCCCATCACCATCGAGGTGGCCCGCCCGAACGAGACGGCCTCCACCGTGGAGCAGCGCTTCTACAGCGCGGGCGACGATGACAAGCGCCGTGCCATCCACCAGGTGCTCAAGACCCGGGGCATCAAGCAGGCCTTCATTTTTGTGAACAGCAAGCTCGGCTGCGGCCGCTTGGCCCGCAGCCTGGAGCGTGAAGGCTTGAAGACCGCTGCACTGCACGGTGACAAGAGCCAGGACGAGCGCCTGAAGGCGCTAGAGGCCTTCAAAAAAGGCGAAGTGGATTTGTTGGTGTGTACCGACGTGGCCGCACGTGGGCTGGACATCAAGGACGTGCCCGCCGTGTTCAACTTCGACGTGCCCTTCAACGCCGAAGACTACGTGCACCGCATTGGCCGCACTGGCCGTGCCGGGGCCTCGGGTCTGGCGGTCACGCTGGTCTCGGGCAGCGATGCGCGCCTGGTGGGCGACATCGAGAAGCTGATCAAGAAGAAGATCGACCTGGAAGCGCTGGAGTACGACGAAGACCGGCCCAAGGAGCGCATCAATGACGGCCGCCGTGCCTGGCGCGATGGTGCTGACTCCAGCGATCCGCGCGATGCCGGTGCCGCCCATCGCCGCGAACCTCGAGAATCTCGTGAGCCCCGCGAAGGGCGTGAACACCGCGAACACCGTGGCTTTCGCCCAGCGGCTGTGTCGCGCGATCCGTTCTTTGCCAAGCCGTACGAGCCCAGCACCACCGATGCCGCTCCCGCCTGGGAGGCCGCAGCCAAGGCGCCCGTGCGCAGTGGCGTCTCGGCCAACATCAAGCCCAAGCGCAAGGTGGCGGCATTGTTCAAGGCTTCGGCCCCTGCACCCGAGCCTTCCAGCCAAGCCTGAGTAGGCAGGATCTACCCAGGTCTGTAGGTTTTTAGATCTTTTGGGCTTCTAGCGCTTGGTTGATAAGCGCTGGCAGCTATAAAAATGATAGCTTTTCCAGCTGCTATCGCAAAGGTGCCGTAGGCCGTTTCAGTGCGCGTGGGTTTCTGCACTGCTGCGCTGGGGTGCTAGCGACTGGAGCAGTGCGGTGTCTACCGCCGCAAAACCCAGCACCCGTCCCCCGCGCTGCTGCGCAAACCGCTGTGCAGCCACCGTGTTGGCAAACGCTGGCAGGTTGCCCGCCCGCATGGGCCCCAGGGCCGACGAGCCCGCCACATACACCGCCTGCTGTGCGTCCACCCAGGCCCCTGTGCCGGTATCGGTCACGTAGCGGGCCACGATGGCCTCAAGGGTGCGGCCCCGCGTGTAGTGGGCCACATTGCCCAGGTACTGCATCAGGCTCAGCGGTGAGTCGAAAAAGTAGGCATCCCCGTCCGCAAAAATGACCTGCGCCGCCCAGGCACGCGCGCGCGCCGGGTACATGCCGCACACGGGGCAGCGGGCGTCCTGGGGCACCTCGCGTGCAGCGGCCAGGGCCTGGCCGGATGCCGGGTTGTACGGCGTGGGAGGGGCCACGATGCACACGTCGTTCCCCACGCCAGGCAGGTTGGCCGAAGAGATGGCGCCTTGCGCTGCCCGCGCCTGCCATTGCCATACCGCTACACCGGCCGTGCCCAGCAGCAAGGCGGCCAGCGCGCCGCGCCGGGTGGGCTTGCGCGCGTCGCCATGGACGGGGCGGGCGGTATGGGCAAGCGGAGGATGGGGCAGCAGGCGCATGGCGGCCTCACATCCGGGTGTCTTGTTGCGCCCCGCCGCTCAGGTCCACCATGGCGGGCGTGATCTCGGCAAAGCGCAGAACCTTGCCGCCATATTCAACAGCAAACTTTTTCGCGTCAGCCTCTTGCGCAAAGCTGCCGATGGTGGGGCCCATGGAGCCGTGGCGCTTGCCGCCCACCACGTAGATGGCGGTCTTGCCGTCTATCCAGTGGCCCTGTGGTGCATTCCAGTCGGCTTTGCCCATGTCCTGCACGTACACGGCCTGCACGGCACGCACCTGCTCACCGGCCAGCAGGGTGCTGAACAGCTCCACCGTGTCGCAGAAGAAAGAGGGCTTGTCCTGTCCTGCAAAGCGCACCTGCGCCTTGGGGCCGGGGTAGTCGGCCAGCAGCATGCCGTCGAGTTCGCAGCTGGTGGTGCGGTCGATCTCCACGGGTTTCAGGGACTGCGCGCTGTTGTCCGCCTGGCTGCAGCCGGTCAGGCCCGTGAGGCCGGTGAGCGTGCCCAGCGATGCGAGGGCCGCCCAGCCCAGCAGTTGGCGCCGGGTGGCGCAGGCGCATTGGTATTGGTATTGGTTGTGGGATTTGTTCGTCATGGCTTGAATCTCCAGCTCGCCAGGCTCAGGGGCACCACGATCCAGCCCGCCATCACCGCGCCCATCAGCCATGGCTTGGCCAGGGCAGGGGGCACGATGCTGGTCAGGCCGTACAGGGTGCGCACGTCGTCGAGCGAGAACACGTTGAGGATGCGGAAAACGTCGGCCGGGTTGAGCAGCAGCAGGTAGGCCATGGCCTCGCCGCCGACGCTGCCGCCTGTGGCCACCAGGGCGCCCAGCAGCAGCAGGTCAAACACCAGCACAAAAAAGAACCAGGCGGCAATCGCCAGACCGGAGGCGCGTGTGCGCTCGTGCGTGAGCACCGATAGCAGCACCGCCATGCTCAAAAAGGCCAGCCCCAGCAGCACCGAGCTGATCATGAAGCCGCCGTAGTGGAACAGCGCAGCCCCGCTGAACTGCCGCACCAGCAGCACCGCCACCAGCCCGAACCCCGCCAGCGTGGAGAGCGTGAGCGCCGCCGCCAGCCCCAGGTACTTGCCCAGCAGCAGCTCCAGCCGCGTGATGGGCAGCGACAGCAGCAGGTCGAGCGAGCCGCGCTCGCGTTCGCCCACGATGGCGTCAAAGCCCAGCAGCAGTGCGATCAGCGGGATGAGGTAGATGACCAGGCTGACCAGGCTGGCGATGGTGAACTCGATGGAGCGAAAGCCCACCGTGCCCTGCTGCGCGCCGCCAAAGTAGGCGATGGCCAGCGAGAACACGGTGAACACCAGCGCCACGGCCAGCACCCAGCGGTTGCGCATGCGGTCGCGGAACTCCTTGCCCGCGATGGTGAGGATTTGGTGGAATTCCATATCAGTGATCCATAACCCACCCAGCGGGCGGTGTTGCTCCCTCTCCCCTTGTGGGAGAGGGCGGGGGAGAGGGGGCGATGCAAGCGCAGCGCGTGCTCAGGCCCCCTCTCCCCAACCCCTCTCCCGCGAGGGGAGAGGGGCTTGTGCAGCGTGCAAGCAGAGGGTTTTTCATTGTTCGCGCAGCCCGAAGTACACGTCTTCGAGCGAAGGTTCGTGGATGTTCACATCCAGCAGCCGTGCGCCCAGCGGCGCCAGTGCGGCGAGCACGGCCATCTTGGCGCTGCGGGGGCATTCCACGTGCAGGCCGTCTGGGGTGGCCGTGGTCGTGATGCCCGGCAGCTCGGCCAGTGCCAGCACACCCGCCGCTTGGTCCGTGGCCGCCAGGGTGAGGGCGATGGCCAGCGGCATGTGGGTCTGCTCGCGCAGCGCCTGCACGCTACCCAGGGCCTGCAGCTTGCCAGCGGCCAGGATGGCCAGGCGGTCCACACGCTCTTGCAGCTCGGCCAGGATGTGCGAGGTGATGACGATGGTCACGCCCCGGGCCTGCAGGCCACGCAGCGTGGCGTAGAAGTCGCGGATGGCCTGCGGGTCCAGGCCGTTGGTGGGCTCGTCCAGCAGCAGCACCTGGGGTTCGCCCAGCAGCGCCTGTGCAAAGCCCAGGCGCTGGCGCATGCCCTTGGAGTATTCGCGCACGGGGCGCTTGCCCGCGTGGGCCAGGCCCACCTGTTCAAGCAGCGTGGGGCATTGCGCCAGGGGTGCGCCCTTAAGGCGGGCAAAAAAGTACAGCGTCTCCAGTCCGCTCAGGTTGTCGTACAGCACCACGTTCTCGGGCAGGTAGCCCAGGTGGCGCCGTGCGGTGCGAAAGTCTCGCCCCAGCACGCGGGTGCCGCCCACGCGGATCTCGCCCTCGGTAGCAGGCGTGAGTCCCAGGATCATCTTGAACAGCGTGCTTTTGCCCGCGCCGTTGTGGCCGATGAGGCCCAGGATTTCGCCGCGCTCCACGCGCAGGTCGATGCCGTCCACAGCGTGCAGTGCGCCGTAGTGCTTGTGCACGCCCCGCACCTCAATGGCGGGCTCGCGCAGGTTGGTCAGCTCAATGGGGGGTGGGTTGCGGGTCACGCCAGTGGCTCCGTTCGGGGTGGTTCGGTTGCATGCGGGGCTTGGGGTCCACCACGGTGGGCACGCGCAGCACCGGAAACTGTTGGCCCACCAGGCGCAGTGCCTGCACGGCAGGGCTGGCCAGCAGCAGCTTGATGGTGGGGTGGCGCCAGGTCAGGCGGTCCACCATGTCGTTGGCTTCGTAGGGCACGTCGCCCACGCCGTTGCCGTCGCGGTCCCAGCCCAGGTAGTTGCTCCAGTGGTTGCCGCCCTCGGTGCCCCAGCGCTCGTCGCGGGCGCCCACATAGCGCACCTGCTCGCGGTTGCCGATGAAGTCGTTGCCTTCGACCTTGTTGCGGGTGGAGCCCGCCGACAGGTGCACGCCCACGGTATTGCGCGTGACGAGGTTGCCGCGCAGGGTGACGTACTCCACGTCATAGATGAAGAAGCCCCGGTTGTTCTCGGCCACCACGTTGTTCTCGATCACCGAGTCCTGCATGGTGCGCAGCATGATGCCGTGGTCGGTGTTGCCCCAGGCGCGGTTGTTGCGCACCACCTGGTCGCGCACTTCCATCAGCGCCAGGCCGCCCCGGTTGTAGTAGGTGTCGTTGTCCTCCCACAGGTTGTAGTAGGAGTTCATGTAGTGCGTGCCGTAGCGGCTGTGGTGCAGCTTGTTGCCCCGGAACACGGCGTGGTGCGATACATCCACATACAGCGCGTCGCGCACAAAGCTGATCTGGTTGCCCTCGATGCGCGCGCCCGTGGTGTTGTACAGCTGCACCCCGTTGCCACGCTGGGACGAGCCCACATCGCGCAGGCCGGTGATGGTGTTGTGCAGCACCTGCACGTCGTTGGCCTTCTCGATCCACAAGCCGAACAGGTTGTAGGTGAGGTCGTTGTGGCGCACCACGGCACGGTGGGCGCCGGGGTAGATGTAGATGCCCGCGTTCTGGTCCTTGAGGCTGGTGCCCGAGTCGCGCACGATCAGGCCCTCGATCACCACGTCGGGCGCGGTGACGCGGACGGTGTCGCCCTGCTGCCCGCCGCTGAGGGTGGGGCGGTCGATGCCGCGCAGCGTCAGGGCCTTGTCGATGCGCAGGTTCACGCGGTAGAAGCCACGCTGCACCTCCACCGTGTCGCCCGGTTTGGCGGCCTGGATGGCAGCTTGCAGGTCTTGCCCGGGGCGCACCTGCACGGTGGCAGCGTGGGCGGGCAGGGCCAGCAGGCACGTAGCCAGCGCCATGAGTGCGGTGAATGCGGTGGCAGCTAGGGGAGGCTTCATCACGCCAGTCCCACCACGGCCTTGATGGCCAGGAACAGCGCCGCGCCGATCAGCAGGTTCTTGAAGCCCACATAGCTCAGCATGTCCATCACGCCCGCCCGGCGGTACTGGCCCTGCCACCACGGGCCGTCCTTCACATAGCGCTTGCCCGACAGGCGGATCAGCACCTCGTACACGCTCCAGCCAAACCACCAGCCGATGATGGCGCCCGACGACAGCGAGCCCATGGCGGTCATCACCCAGGCCGCGCTGGCGGCGACGGCCAGCGAGAAGCCCGCGATCTGCAGCGCGCGCCGCGACGCCCAGCCTTCGCGGCTCCAGGGCCACAGATGGTCCACCAGCTCCAGCCAGATCCATCGCAGGCCTTTGGCGTCGGCCTTGTGTGCGGGCAGTGCTGGCGTGGTGGGCATGCGTGGGTCAGGCCCCTTCGCGGCCTTGGCCGAGATCTGGTCCTGCACGGTGGCCGGGTGGATCGGGATGAAGTAGCCGTTGGCGCCGATGGGTGTGATCTCCAGGCCGTCCTTTTCGCGGCGCTTGCGCTCCTTGGCCAGGGGCGGGCAGCCCTTGGTATCGGTGTAGAGAATCATGCAGTCCAGGCAGTGCAGGCATTCGCGGTGGTCAATGCGGCCGTCTGCGTCAATCGCCTGTGCACCGCAGCCCACGGCGCAGGCCTTGCAGCTGTTGCAGTCCTGCTTGCGCTTGAGGCCAAACCAGCGGAACGTGCTGGGCATGGCCAGCGAGGCTCCCAGTGGGCAGATGTATTTGCAGTAGGGCCGTTCGATGAAAATCGATGTGCCCAGGATGACCGCCACGAACAGGCTGTAGGGCCAGGCGCGGTTCAGCACACCGACCAGGAAGGTGGTCTTGAACGGTTCCACTTCCGCCAGCTTTTCGGCCAGGCCCATCGAGAACATCGACACCACCAGCAGCCCGAAGAAGACGCCGTATTTCACCCACTTGAGCCGGTCGTGCCACTTCTGCGGCAGCTGCGTCTGGAAGCGCTTGAAGCCCACGGCGCGTGCGATCTTGTAGATGCCCTCCTGCAGCGAGCCAAACGGGCACATCCAGCCGCAAAACAGCCCGCGCCCGAACAGGAACACGGTGACAATGATGAAGATCCAGAACAGGAAGATGAACGGGTCGGACAGGAACAGCGACCAGGTCCACTGGAACAGCAGCGCGTGGAACCAGGTCAGCACCTGCGTGATGGAAGGCTGTGCCATGGCGCCAAAGCCGATCCAGCCAATGCTGAGGGCCCAGAAGCTGTACTTGAAGGCGTTGACCGGCCACTTGTTCTTGTGGGTGGACAGGCGCGTGAGCTTCTCGCGCAGGGCATACACCACGGTGACGGCGATCAGCAGCGCGGCGAACAGCGCAATCTCTACCGCACGCGACTTCCACACGCGCACCCAGGGGGCATCCGGCTCCTCAATGGTGGGGCGCCCGCCTTGCAGCATGGCGGCGGGCAGCCAGTAGGGCGTGTCAAAGCTGGTGAAGCTGCGCGTGCCCGTGGCACGATCCACGCGGTTGCCCAGAAAGCTCAGCTTCCACGGGTAGGCGGCCGAGAACGCGGGTGAGCGGATGATGAAGATGACCGATTCGTTGTAGCTGGGCGCGCCTGCGGCCTCGATGCCATACAAGTTGAGTGCGTCCAGGTCGCGGAAGGTGAACGAATCCGCGCCTTGGCGCACCTGCACGCGGTCGTAGATGCCGCCGCGCACGAAGCCCGAGCCCTTGAACGATTCCTTGCCGCCCGTGCGGACGATGAAGAAGGCGTGTTCGCCCTCCTTGAGCTGCAGGCGCAAGTTGCTCCAGCCGTTCTCGCCCAGCACGCTTTTGCCAATGTCGGGGTGGTTCAGGTCGCCAAACCACAGCTCGATGAACGGGTCGGGGCCCTTGTCCAGGCCCACCTGTTCGGGCTGCACGCGCAGGCGCTGCACAGTGCCTTGTTGCACCAGCTCGGCCCAGGTCAGGCACTTGCCGGTTTCGGCATAACGGGCCGGCTCGCGCACGGTGGGCGCGAGGATGCCCACCTGCCGCGCCACGGCCGAGCCCGAGGCCATCATGACCTGGTTCTGCGCGATCACGGTGACCGTGGCGCCCGAGATGGCGTCCAGGCCCAGCACGTTCTCATCGGGGCGCGACTGGCCCACCTCGATCTTGTCTGCCACCGACTTGCCCAGGTACTGGGCGTTGAACTTGAGCAGTGCGGATTCAGGGATGCCCAGCAGCAGGATGGGCTCGGAATGCTTGAGCACCTTCACGCCCACGAAGCGGCCCTCTTTGTCCATGCCAATCAGCGTGACCACGGGCTTGCCGGAGTAAGCGGGGGTGTCGGTGATGTCGGTGGATAGCATCACATAGCCCAGCAGCTTCTTTTGCGCGCTGTCGTTGTCGTAAGCCTCTACATAGGGCGGCTGGCCCTTGCGTTCAGAGAAATGGCTGGCGCCGGGAAACACGTCCTTGCACGGCACCAGTGCGCACATGTCGCGCGCGCTGGCCAGTTCGGCGGGCAGCTCGGCCTCGTAGGCGCCTGCTGCGGCATGGGCGCGCGGCACCAGCCAAAGGGCTGCCAGCAAGACCAGAAGAAGCGTGGCGAACTGCCGACGGAGGGACATCATGGGACTATCTTTTTGATAGCTGCTAGCGCTTATTTATCAAGCGCTAGCGGCCAATTGAATTCAAATATCAATCTGCTCGGCTTTACGGAGTTGCCATTGCTGAGAGTTGTGCAGGGCTTCGACAAGCTCAGCCTGAACGGGCTGGGGGAGGTCAAAACACTCCAGCTCTACAAGAAGCGCGGCCTGCGCAACTGGCGCGCTCCAGGCGAGGGCCACCGCGCAAGGGCCGCCCCGCTGCGCTGGTGGCGTCCCCCTTCCCGGAGCGCGAAGCGCGCAGAGAGAAGGGGGAAGGCGCGCAGCGCCTCAGGGGGATCGCCCTGGTTAACCCTCCACGATCATCCGAGTGCGCATTTCCAAGTGGAGTGCATGGCAGAAGTGCGTGCAGTAGCACCAGAACACACCGGGCTTGTCGGCCACGAAGCTCACCGACTTGGTCTCCAGCGGGTTCACGATGAAGTTCACGTTGTAGTTCGGGATCGCAAAGCCGTGGGTCAAGTCTTCGATCTTGTCCAGGTTGGTCAGGATCAGCGTGACCTCGTCACCCTTCTTGAGCTTGAACTCGCGCAGGCTGAAGGCCGGGGCTTGCGAGGTCATCTTCACAGTGACCTTCTTGCCGCTGCGGAACACGCCGGACTCCTTGGGGTCCTTGACCGCCAGCGGGAACTCGTCGAGCGTGTAGACCTGCTTGGGGCGCACCAGGTCGCGCTTGAAGATGATGAAGTCATGGGGCTCGCCACGCACGGGGTGGTCGGCCAGCAGCACCATCTTCTCGCCCGAGATGTCGATGAGCTGTTCGTTCTCGGGGTGCAGCGGGCCCACGGGCAGGAAGCGGTCCTTGGAGAACTTGCAACCCACGGCCAGGATCTTGCCGTCGGCGGCCTTGGTTTCGGACTGCGATGCGTTCAAGTGGCCGGGCTGGTATTGCACGTCCAGGCGGTCCACCACGTACTTGGCGGTCTTGTCGCCCGCGTGGAACTTGATGGCGGCTTCCACGTTCCACTTCACGACCTGGCTGTCCAGGAACAGGGTGGTGTAGGCATTGCCACGGCCGTCGAACGCGGTGTGCAGTGGGCCCAGGCCCAGCTCCACTTCGGCCACGATGGCGGAGTCCAGCTTTTCGAGCTTGCCGTCAAAGTAGTCCAGTACCTTGGCCAGCTCGATCACGGTGCCAGTGGGCGAGAGCTTGCCGGCGCAGATGAAGTACTTGCCGTCGGGGCTGGCGTTCACGCCGTGGGGGTTCTTGGGTACGGAGACGTACGCCGTGAGCGCCGTCTTGGGGTCCTTGTTGGCCTCGTGCGTTCCGTCCACCACAGGCACCTTGCTGGTGCCGATGGTCTTGAACTTGCCAGCCTTCACGGCGGCCTCGATGCGGCCCACGTTGAAGAACAGACAGGCATCGCGTTCGGCGGACATCATGTCCTCGTACTTGGCACCCATCTCCACGTTGTACTGGTTGGTGGCGGCCAGCTTGCCGTCGTATGACGTGGCGACCAGGTCGCAGTTGCCGTCGATCAGCACTTGCCAGCGCACTTCCATCGTTTCTGCATCGACGCAGCTGAACATCGAACGGTATTTGCCCGAGTCTTCTGTGCCCGTGTTGGGCAGGGGAATGGCGAACTCACCGCCGCAGAACACGCGCGTGGTGTAGTTGATGGCGGGGTCCACCGGGTCGGCCTTGTCCGGGAAGATGCCGTGAAAGCCCTGCACGTTGGGCAGCTTGGTGATCTTGTCGCACACGAAGTAATCGAGGCGGATGCGCGCGATGCGGCTGTTGATCTTGTCGTTGATCCAGGCGTAGCGGCCGTCGTAGTTGCCATCCTTGTACGAGGCGTGGGTGTGGTGGGTGTCGGCCACCGTGTATTCGAGGTGACCATCGGCCTTGGTGCCCATCACGGCCTTGGATTCATTGGTGATGCCCCAGCCCACCAGGGCGTCAGGCACAAAGCAGGGGATGCGTGTGATCTCGCGGCCGGAGGGCAGGCCCAGCACGCGCATGTCGCCGGTGTGGCCGCCGCTCCACAGGCCGTAATAGGTGTCCAGCTCGCCGGGCTTGAGGTGCACGTTGGCGCCGCCGGCCGCGTGGCTGGCGGCGGGGGCGGCCGATGCCGGTGCAGCAGGGGTGGCGGCACTGGGCTTTTCGGTGCAAGCGGCCACACCAGCGGTCAGGCCCACGAGGGCGGCGGTGTTGATGAAGCTGCGTCGGCCCAGGCCGGCGTTGGCGGGTTGCAGGTCTTTTTTATCGCTCATGGTTTACCTCTTTAGGATGGCTCAGGAAAAAACAGGGGGAGCCCGCGCTGGCGGGCGATGGTGCGAAAGGGGAGGCTCCAGCGGCTGGCGGTGCCAGGTGGCATAGATCAGCGGTGATGGGGCAGGTGGCGCCAGCGTGGCCACCTCGGGTGGCGGCGCATCGGCTGCCAGGCACACGGGGCAGTCCAGGCCCGCAGCGTCTGCCGGGACCATGCCATCGGGTGTCTGCACCACCCACTTGGCTGCGCCAGTGCCGGAGCACACCAGTTCCATCGCCCGGGGGTGCAGGGCCGGGGATACAGCCGCCACCAGCAGTGCGAAGACGAAACAGGCCAATACCCACAGTCGCAGTGATCGGTGTTGGCAGGTGAGTAACATGGCGGCAATAATAGATTCACCTAATATGAATCATATTGATCTGGCTCATCCTTTGGCAGGGCGCCCCCCTGTCCATCAGGGCCCTGCCAAATTACATTGCTTTCACGGTTAGAGCCGATGGCTGGCGAGGTGCTGTGTATGGCCTGTGTTGCCTTTGGCCTTGAATGTTTGACGGTTTGGACTTAACGAAAGACAGGATGTTTGAGATGAAAAAGATTTCCATGGTGTGTGCGGCGGCCTTGGCGTTGACCCTGGTCGGATGTGGTGACAAAAAGCCTGCGGAAGCCCCTGCGGTAGCGGCACCGGCCCCTGCGGTGGCAGCTGCGCCTGCAGCCCCCGCTGCGCCAGAAAACACGGTGGGCAAATCGGTGTACGGCAAAACCTGCGCGATGTGCCACGCCGCCGGTGTGGCCGGTGCCCCCAAGCCTGGGGACAAGGCCGACTGGGGCCCCCGCATTGCGCAGGGCAAAGACGTGTTGTACAAGCACGCCCGCGAAGGCTTTACCGGTGCCAAGGGCATGATGCCGGCCCGTGGCGGCAGCGCCAGCCTGACGGACGACGAAGTCAAGGCCGCTGTGGACTTCATGGCCGATCAATCCATCTGACGGAGGCGGCATGCGGCACGAAGCCCTCTCTTCTGCGGTGTCCGCCCTGGGGCGCCGGCGCTTGGTCATGGCGGTGCCGTTGCTGGGTGGCTTGGCCTGGGCTTGGTCAGGCCGTGCCGCTGCGCTTGTGGCCGCGCCAAGTACCGTGCAAGGCGTTGTCCTGCGGGATCGCCAGACGCTGCTGGGCACGGCGGTGGACATCGTGGTGCAAGGCCCGGATACGGCCCTGCTGCGGCAAGCGGTGGACCAGGCCTTTGCCCGCATGCAGGCGCTGCAGGCCTTGCTCAGCCGCTTTGAACCCCACAGTGCGGTGCGCCGCATTGGCGATGCTGCGGGCGTGCGCGCTGTGCCGGTGCCGCCAGTGGTGATGGCGGTGCTGCAGGAAGCACAGCGCGTGTCTGCCGCGACCGGCGGTGCTTTTGATGCCACCGTGGGTGGCCTCAAGGCTTGGCATTTTGGGGCGGGTGAGCAGCGCATGCCCGATGCCCGCGAAGTGGCTCGCCAGTTGCAGTACGTCAATGCCGGTGCGCTGGTGCTGGATGCGCGCGCTGGCACGGCGTTTTTGCAGCGACCCGGCATGGCGCTGGACTTGGGGGGGATTGCCAAGCTGCCGATTCTGGAAGCAGGCATGCAGGTGCTGCAGGCGCATGGCATAGAGAACGCCATGGTCAACGGTGGTGGTGATGTGCTGGTGCAAGGCCAGTTGCAGGGTCGACCATGGCGCGTGGGGCTGCGCGACCCGCGTGCGCCGTCGCAGTTGCTGGGGGCTGTGGCATTGCCAGGCCCTGCCGTGGTGGCGTCGTCTGGCGACTACGAGCGCTGCTTCATGCATGCAGGGCAGCGCCAGCACCATGTGCTGGACCCCCACACGGGCTGGCCTACGCAAGGCGTGCACGGTGTGAGCCTGGTGGCCCGCTCGGTGGCCGAAGTCAACGGCCTGGGCACGGCCATGATGGTGCGGGGCCCCGAGGCCGGCCGGGCGCTGGCTGAGCAAACCCCGGGCCTGGCAGTGCTGATGGCGCGAAGCGATGGCAGCATTTGGCAGTCTGCGGCAATGCAGCGCAGGCTGGTGTCGGTGTAGTCACGGCCACTTTGGGTGGTGCAGCCATTCGCTGCGGACATGCGACAGGTCGCGGGCAGCATTTCAGCGCTGTGGTCTGAGTGATCTGGCTACAGCGCCTGCGGTTTGCTCAATTGCCCGGCGCCTGGGCTTGTTCGCAATGCACCTGGATCAACTCGCGCTGCGCCAGCGTGCTGCCGAACCTCACAGCGCTGAGGCAGCCGCCCCAGACGCAGCCTGTGTCCAGCCCCAGCAGGTGAGGGCGGTTCAGCCAGCCCAGCGTAGACCAATGCCCAAAGGCCATCACCGTGTTTGCAGTGCGGCGGCCTGTGGCTTCGAACCATGGCACCAAGCCTGCCGGGGCGCTGGCTGCGCTTTCGGTGCTTTCAAAGTCCATCACCCCCTCTGGCGAGCAAAAGCGCAGGCGCGTGAAGGCGTTGACGATCACCCGCAGCCGCTCGGTGCCTTGCAGGGCGTTGCTCCAGCGGTCAGGCAGGTTGCCGTACATCTGGTGCAAAAAGTCAGGCAGGTCGGGGCCCTTCAATACAGCATGCACTTCATCGGCCAAAGCCAGTGCGTCCTGCGCCGTCCATTGCGGCAATACGCCTGCGTGCACCATCAGCAGCGTTTCGCCCGCATGCTCATGCTGGCGTGCCAGGGGTTGGTGGCGCAGCCACTGCAGTAGTGCATCCCGGTCTGGGGCGTCGAGCACGTGGTGGAGCGTGTCGCGCTTGGAGGGCTTGCGCGCGCCGTGGGCGGCCGCCAGCAGGTGCAGATCGTGGTTTCCGAGCAGCGCGCGCAGCGCGTCGCCATGGGCGGCGCAGCGGCGCAGCACAGCGGCCGATTCGGGGCCCCGGTTGACCAGGTCGCCCAACAGGTAAACGGTGTCGCGGCTGGGTGAAAAACCAATGCTGTCCAAAAGCCTGCCCAATGCACTGTCGCAGCCTTGAATGTCGCCGATGCAATAAATAGCCATGTCGTTCCAAAAATGGGTATCGAGCCGATTTTCCGCCAAGTCAGCTTCGTAGGGCGTTCTCCTGCAAATACCGCGCAGCCTGCGCCGCAAAGCCATCTTTGGATCGGGCAGCGGCGGCGCAATGATGAAATGGCGGTGTGGTGAGATACACGGATTTTCTGATGTGGGTGATGTCGGTATTGGCAGACTAGGCCGTGCCCAGATTCTGAATGGGTCCATTCCATGCAAGAGGTGGCGTGGCTATGCCGCAAGAGGGTTGGACGGGGTGGCGGGCACTGGGGCTGAATCGCTGACCCTAAATACAGCCTTTTTGAAGGCGTTATTTGAATTCCTTGCGGAACTCCGTCAATTTTCTGGACTCAAGGGCGATAGGCGCTATTTTTTCTTATAATCGCGAAACTGTCCTACTTACTTTTGATTACGCACCATGACCACTTACAAAGAACTGCTGAAGCAACGTGAAGCCCTGGAGCAACAAATCAGCGAAGCCCGCCGACGCGAACTGAGCGACGCTGTGAACCAGGTCCGTGCTTTGGTGGCTGAATTTGGTTTGACTTCGCAAGACGTATTCCCCACGGGCCGCGCACGCAGCGCCAGCGCAGGTACCAAGGTGGCCCCTAAGTACCGCAACCCCGCCACTGGTGAAACCTGGACGGGCCGTGGCAAGGCGCCCAAGTGGATTCAAAACGAAAACCGTGAGCAATTCATCATTTAATGACCGTCATTCACGGTCAATATAAAAAAAGCCCGCGTTAGCGGGCTTTTTTTATGGCTGATCCATTGGCATGCAGGTTTCCGTGATTTTGTCACCAGCCATTGCAGCAGGGTTTCGGGCCCATCGGTGACAAAAGTGGGCCGTGTTTTACCCCCGCATTGTTCCCAGCAGTTTTTCAGGCAAACACTTTGGTGTCATTTTGACGTTTCGGAAACAATGGGGCTCTCGCGGTGTGCTTCATCACTGCCTGCCCCTTTTCTAATCAAAGTTAAACATGCGGGTAGGGCTGTTGGCGGCATTGCGATGGACCAGTTTGGTCCTGGGCATATTGCGGCCTGAGAACTGCGCAATACAGGTGCGGCGCGCTTTTCCCACTGGGGGATGGGCGTTCAGCGTGAGAAGGGTAGGTGCTTGGCGTGCTTCTTCTGTGCCACAAAGTGGTGCGTGCGCGGTTTAAGTCGTTAACCCGATGTGGGTTATCCGTAGAAGTGTCTTGGTTATGCCCGCCAATGGAGTTTCCGTGTTACGCACGATGGCCCCAGCATTCAGTGTGTGAATCATCGGGCCTTGGCGGTCTGCCTCGCGGCGTCCCCTCGCCATGGTGGCTGCCGCTGGATGTCCCCACGATTGCATCCTTGCCCGAGGCTGCCAGAATGGATGCAGCGCCCCCAGAACCTGGGGATGGCCTTTCGTGCCCTCGAAAAGACCGTCAACGGGTTCCGACGCCCGCGCCTTTGCCGCCCGGTCGTGCCACCAGTGCTCTGATGCTTGCGGCAAATGACAGGGCGGGAAGGGCTCACGCTCTTTGAACCGGTTTCTCCCCCGTTGTCTTCACAGGAGTTCGCCATGGCCTCATTGCCCAAGCCAGCCACAGTCTTGCCGTCTGCCTCCGCGCACCACGCGTTTTCCTACACCCTCCAGCGCTTTAAGACAGCGTCTGGCAAAGAGGGCCAGTTCTATTCCTTGCCCGCGCTGGCCAAGCAGTTCCCGCAGATCCGCCGCCTGCCTGTGTCGATCCGCATCGTGCTCGAATCGGTGCTGCGCAACTGCGATGGCCGCAAGGTCACGGCCGAGCATGTCAAGGAGTTGGCGCACTGGACGCCCAACGCAGACCGCAAGGACGAAATCCCTTTCGTCGTCTCGCGCGTGGTGTTGCAGGACTTCACCGGCGTGCCGCTGCTGGCCGACCTGGCCGCCATGCGCAGCGTGGCCGCGCGCCTGGGCAAGAACCCCAAGAAGATCGAGCCGCTGGTGCCGGTGGACCTGGTGGTGGACCACTCGATCATGGTCGACCACTACGGCAAGAAGAATTCGCTCGACCTGAACATGAAGCTCGAATTCCAGCGCAACCGCGAGCGCTACGAGTTCATGAAATGGGGCATGCAGGCCTTTGACACCTTTGGCGTAGTGCCTCCGGGCTTTGGCATCGTGCACCAGGTCAACCTCGAATACCTGGCGCGCGGTGTGCACAAGCGCAAAGACGGCGTGTACTACCCCGACACCCTGGTGGGCACCGACAGCCACACCACCATGATCAACGGCATCGGCGTGGTGGGCTGGGGCGTGGGCGGCATCGAGGCCGAGGCCGCCATGCTGGGCCAGCCGGTGTACTTCCTCACGCCCGATGTGGTGGGCTTTGAGATGACCGGCCAGCTGCGCGAAGGCGTCACGGCCACCGACCTGGTGCTCACGGTGACCGAACTGCTGCGCAAGCACAAGGTGGTGGGCAAGTTTGTCGAATTTTTTGGCGAAGGCACGCGCACCCTGGCGCTGCCCGACCGCGCCACCATCGGCAACATGGCGCCCGAGTACGGCGCGACCATGGGTTTCTTCCCGGTCGATGAAAAGACGATTGACTATTTCAAAGGTACGGGCCGCACCAAGGCCGAGATCGAAGCGTTCGAGGCCTACTTCAAGGCCCAGGGCCTATTCGGTGTGCCGCTGGCGGGCGAGGTGGACTACTCGCAGGTGGTCAAGCTCGACCTTGGCAGCGTTACCCCCAGCCTGGCGGGGCCCAAGCGCCCGCAAGACCGCATCGAGCTGGGCAAAGTCAGTAGCGAGTTTGCCGATCTGTTCAGCAAGCCCAACGCGCAAAACGGCTTCAACCGCCCGGCCGAGCTGCTGCACACGCGCCACCACATCCACCGCCATGGCGACGCCGTGGCCGAAGAGTCCACGCCCGACGGTAAACCCACCCCGGCGGGCGCCCCGCGCTCGGTGGTGGAGATGGAGGCCAACAAGCCCGCACTGGCCACGGCGCATGACCAGGCATCCCTCGCCACGCTGCCCTCCAAAGGCGCAGACCCTACGGTGGGCAATGGCGATGTGCTGATTACCGCCATCACCAGCTGCACCAACACCAGCAACCCCAGCGTGCTGCTGGCGGCGGGCCTCTTGGCCAAGAAGGCGGTGGAGGCGGGGCTCAAGGTGCAGCCGCACATCAAGACCTCGCTGGCGCCTGGCTCGCGCATCGTCACCGAATACCTCACCGAAACTGGCCTGCTGCCGTATTTGGAAAAGCTGGGCTTTTCGGTGGCGGGTTACGGCTGCACCACCTGCATCGGCAACGCAGGCGACCTCACGCCTGAGTTGAACGAGGTCATCACCCGCAATGATTTGATTTGCGCGGCCGTGCTGTCGGGCAACCGCAATTTCGAGGCGCGCATCCACCCCAACCTCAAGGCCAACTTTTTGGCCAGCCCGCCGCTGGTGGTGGCGTACGCCATTGCGGGCACGGTGCTCAAGGACCTGATGACCGAGCCGGTGGGCCAGGGCAAGGGGGGCAAAGACATTTACCTGGGCGACATCTGGCCGACCAGCGATGAAGTCCACGCCCTGCTGAAGTTCGCGATGAACGGCAAGGCTTTCCGCGAGAACTACGCCAAGGTTGCCACCGACCCCGGCAAGCTGTGGGAAAAGATCAAAGGCGTGAGCGGCAACGCCTACACCTGGCCTGCCAGCACCTACATTGCCGAGCCACCGTTCTTCGCCCAATTTGCTATTGAAAATGGAGCTGCCAGCGCTTATGAGTCAAGCGCTGGAGGCCAAAAAGATGCCAAGCTTCCCTCGGTGCTCGGCGCCCGCGTCATGGCGCTGTTTGGCGACTCCATCACCACCGACCACATCTCGCCCGCAGGCTCCATCAAGGAAAGCTCGCCTGCTGGCCAGTGGCTGCTGCAGCACGGTGTGCAAAAGGCAGACTTCAACAGCTACGGCGCGCGCCGGGGCAACCACGACGTGATGGTGCGCGGCACCTTTGCCAACGTGCGCATCAAGAACCTGATGATTCCGCCCACGGCCGATGGCTCGCGCGAAGAGGGCGGCGTGACTGTCTTCCAGAACCAGGGCCCGCTGCATGGCGAGAAGATGTTCATCTTCGACGCCGCCATGCAGTACATGGCGCAAAAGACGCCCACGGTGGTTTTTGCGGGCGAGGAATATGGCACCGGCTCCAGCCGCGACTGGGCAGCCAAGGGCACGCAGCTGCTCGGCATCAAGGCCGTGGTAGCGCGCAGCTTCGAGCGCATTCACCGCTCCAACCTCGTTGGCATGGGCGTGCTGCCGCTGCAGTTCAAGGCCGGGCAGTCGTGGGAGACGCTGGGCCTGACGGGCAGCGAAGTCATCGATGTGGTGCCAGACCCCGCGCTCACGCCGCAAAGCGACGCCAAGCTGGTGATCCACCGTGGCGATGGAACCCACCAGGACGTGACGGTGACCTTGCGCATCGATACGCCCATTGAGGTGGATTACTACCAGGCAGGCGGCATCCTGCCTTTTGTGTTGCGGCAACTGCTGCAGTCTTGACTTAGGTCTGCCTGGGGGCGGGCAGGGGGTGTGCCAACGGCCTGGCGTTGGCGGCGTACCCGCGCCGCAACGGCGGGGAAGAGTGGATGGACAGGCGTTAACGCCTAGATACACTCAAAGCTGTGCAGAGCCTCTTTTGCGCAGGCTGCTGCGGTAGCGCCCCGCCCTGTGTGGTGGAGGATGTTCACCGATGCGGTCGGGAATCTGCGCCGCTGCTGCGTCTGCGGTTGGGGCTTTCAAGGTGGTGTGGTGTGCGGGCCTGCACGGGCGCCTTGCGGTGCCGGCTCCAAATGCTTGTTGTGGCTCACGTTTTCGAATCGGCCCCTGCCCTATGCGTTTTCTTTCTCGCCGCGCTCTTGCAGGCGCCTTCGCCTCTGATGCACCCGCCGTGACGGTGGTGCTGGTGGTGGCCGCCTTGGTGCTGTTGCTGCCACTCCTGTCCATGCTGCTGGGGGGCGAGGGGCATGCCCTGCACGGGGTCGAGCCTTTGATGGAGCTGGCCTCGGTGCTGCTGGGGTTGCTGGTGGTATCGGTCTCCTTGAACGTGCTGGACCCGCGCGAGCAGGGCCGCTCCAACGTGCTGGTGGTGGGGTTTGGGCTGGCGGCGGTGTGCAACTTTCTGCACGGTGCCGTGGCCCACTCGCCCGAGGGGCATTTGGCGGGGGGCTCGGCCGATGTGTCGCTGTGGATGAGCACCTGGGCACGCCTGGCAGAGTGGGCCGCGCTCAGCTTGGTGGCAGCACGCTACTCCTTGCCGGGGCAGCCCCGTGCCTGGGCTGCGGCGGCGTGCCTGTGGGCGTTTGGCATGCTGTGGCTGGCTTCGGTAGGTGTGCCTGCCTGGTTTGCGCACACAGGGCTGCGCAAGCCCCTGGGGCTGGTCCTGGTGGTTGCGCTGGGCGCCACGGCCGTGTGGCTTTACTGGGGCACAGCGGGGCAGGGGCGTGAGCGATTCATGGCCTGGGCTGCGGGCGCTTTCATGTGTGGTGAGCTGGTGGTGGGATTGGGGGGCGGCATGCACGGCCAGCATTCCAGTTGGGGCAACCCGCTGGCCCACGGCTTTCGGGTGCTGGCGTATGCGCTGCTGTTCCAGGGCGTTTTCATTGCTGGCATCCGTCGCCCCTACGTGCAGGTCCGCGAGGCGCAAGAGCGCTTGCGCGACAGTGAATTGAGACTGCAGCTGTTGGGGCGCAATTTGCCCAATAGCGTGCTCTACCAGATAGTCCGTGATGCCGACGGCACCACCCGTTTTGTGCACATGGGGGATGCGATTGAGCGGCTCAATGGCGTGACGGCTGCACAGGTGCTCAGCGACATCGAGGTGCTGCACCGCCAGATCGTTCCGGAAGACTTGCAGGCGCTGGTGGCCGCGCGCCGCGAGTCGTTCCACGCCATGGCATCGATGGAGGTGGTGGTGCGCATGCGCCGCCCGGACGGTGAGTTGCGCTGGATGCGCTTGAGCGCTTCACCCCGTGCGCTGGATGGCGGTCGGGTGATATGGGACGGGGTGCAGAGTGATATCACCGTCGAACGTCAGGCCGAAGTGGCCGCCCATGCGCACGAGGCGCAGATGGCCGAGGTGCTGCGGCGGGTGCCCGGCGGCGTGGCGCGCATCGACCGCGACCTGCGTGTGCTCTACATGAACGCGCAGCAGGCCGACTGGCTGCAGCAGCCAGTGCAGGCCCTGCAGGGGCAGCGTCTGCCCGAGGTGATTGCTCCCTGGCTCATGGCGCGTTTGCGTGAGCCCATTGAGCAGGCGTTCACCGGGCAAACCGTGGTGTTTGAGCACCGGTCGGACACCGAGAGGGGCGCCCAGTACTGGCGCACCACCATCGTGCCGGAGTCAGCGGCCGGTCAGTCGCCCCCTGCAGTGGTGCTGTTTGCCTATGAATTGACGGACGTCAAGCGCATTGAGCTTGAGCTGGCCGAGCAAAAGACCCACCTGGCCCGCGTGGTCAACGCCATGCCCGACATGGTGTTCCTCAAGGATGTGAACGGTGTGTACCTGGCTGGCAATCCCGTGTTTGAGCGGTTTGCGGGCCGCCCGGAGCGTGACATCGTGGGCCTCACCGACCTGGACTTTGTGCCCGAAGCCGATGCCCAGAGATTCCGTGCCATGGACCGCCGGGCCATTGCGGCCTGGCAGCCGTTGGTGTACGAAGAGACGTTGACCTTTGCCGAAGACGGCTACCAGGGCCAGTTTGAAACCATCAAAACCCCCATCCGCGATTCGCAAGGCCGCGTGACGGGCGTGCTGGGCGTTTGCCGCGACATCACAGACCGCAAGCGAGCAGAGCAAGAGATCGAGCGGCTGGCGTTCTACGACGCATTGACCGGGCTGCCCAACCGCAGGTTGCTGCTGGACCGCCTGCAACGCTCCATCGCCGCAGGCCAACGCACCAAAGCCCAAGGGGCGCTGCTGTTCATCGACCTCGATAACTTCAAAGACTTGAACGACACCCTGGGCCACGACATGGGCGACCAGCTTTTGTCCCAAGTGGCCGCCCGATTGGTGGGCAGCGTGCGCGAAGCCGACACCGTCGCGCGCTTTGGGGGGGACGAATTCGTCGTCATGCTGGAAAACCTCAGCGCCGACCTGCACGAAGCCGCCAGCCAAGCAGAAATCGTCGCCGACAAACTGCTGGCCAGCCTGAACGAACCCTTCGCGCTGGACGGAGGGCAACACTACAGCACCCCCAGCATCGGCATCACCCTGTACGGGGAACAACGCCTGAGCGTAGACGAACTGCTCAAACGCGCAGACCTGGCCATGTACCAGGCCAAAGCTGCAGGACGCAACACCCAACGCTTCTTTGACCCCGACATGCAAGCGGCAGTCAACGCCCGCTCCAACCTGGAAGCCGACCTGCGCCAAGGCCTGGCGCGGGGCGAACTCATGGTGCACTACCAGCCCGTGGTGGACCAAGACGGCAAACTCGTGGGGGCAGAAGCACTGGCCCGCTGGCGCCACCCCCAGCGCGGCATGATCAGCCCGGCAGACTTCATCCCCCTGGCAGAGCAAACCGGCCTCATCCTGCCGCTGGGGCAAACCGTACTGCACACCGCGTGCAGCCAACTGGCCGCCTGGGCGCAAAACCCGGCCACAGCGCACCTGACCCTGTCCGTGAACGTCAGCGCCCGGCAATTCAGACAAGCAGGCTTCGTGGCCCAAGTGCTGGGCACCTTGAAAGACTGCCAAGCCGACCCAAGCCGACTCAAACTCGAACTCACGGAAAGCCTGCTGCTGGGAGACATAGAAGACACGATAGAGCGCATGGAGCAACTCAAGAAAGAAGGGGTGGGCTTTGCGCTGGATGACTTTGGCACGGGGTACTCGAGTTTGAGCTACCTCAAGCGGCTACCGCTGGACCAGGTGAAGATAGACCAGAGCTTTGTGCGGGACGTGCTGAGCGACCCGAACGACGCGGCGATTGTGAGGACGATCTTGGCGCTGGCCAAGAGCTTGGACTTGGAGGTGGTGGCCGAGGGGGTGGAGACGGCGGGGCAGCTGGGGTTTTTGAGGCTGCACGGGTGCGAGGGGTTCCAGGGGTATCTGTTTGGCAGACCGGTCCCTGTAGACGTGTTTGAGCGCGACCATGACCTGAGCCACCCGGAGGGCGCACAGCCTACACAACCCCCACCCCCCAGGACGCGTGCATGACCGCAGCGGTGCTCTGGATTGACGAGGATGTGGCACACGCGCAGGCGGCCCAGGCGCTGCTGGCCACCACGCTGCCCGATTGCCGGGTCGTGCATGGCACCTGCGCGGCCGAAGCGGCTGGCGCGCTGGCCTCGCAGGCTTGGCGGGCGGTGGTGCTGTGCCTGCCGCCCACGGCCACCGATGTGGCCGGGCCGCTGGCGCTGTGCGCAGGGCACCCTGTGCTGCTGTGCGTGACCCCGGCGCAAGAGGCGCTGGCCGCACGGGGCTTTCGCTGTGGGCTGGGCGACTATGTGCTGCGCGCGCAGGTTCCCATGGACGCAAGCCCTGCGTGCGCATCCCATGAGGCGGCCCATCTACATCTGCCCGAGCTGCTGCAGCGCCTGGCAGCGCTGTTGCAGCAGCCCGCCTTGCCGCAGGGGCCAGAGCAGCCCCAGGCCCTGGGGCAATTGCAGCGGCAGCGGCTGGCGCTGCAGGTCACCCTGGGGCGCATGAGCCAAGGCATCTTAAAGACCGGGCCCGATGGTCGCGTGCACATCTATAACCAGCGCGTTTTGGAGTTGCTGGACCTGCCCGAATCGCTCATGACCACCCAGCCCACGCTGGCGCAGGTGACGCAGGTGCAGGCGCAGCGTGGTGATTTTGGCGAAGGCTATTCGCTGGTGGATGTGCGCGGGCAAGCGTACGTAGCCCAAGGGGCCGTAGCGGCATCGCCCGCCCTGTACTGGCGCGCCACCCGCGACGGCCGCACGCTGGAAGTGCGCACGACGGCGGTCGAAGATGGCGGGCTGGTCCGCACCTTTGCCGATGTGAGCGACTATGTGCGCGTGGAGGCCGAGCTGCGCGAGAGCGAGGCGCGCTTTCGCTCGCTCAGCGATCTGTCTTCGGACTGGTATTGGGAGACCGATGCCCGAGGGTGCTTCGTGCAACTGGCGGGCGACTTGCGCATCAACGGCATCACCCAGGCAGACGTGCTGGGCCGCACCCGCTGGGAGCTGGGCGCGCTGAACATGAACGAGGCCGACTGGGCCACCCACCGTGCCGTGCTGGCATCCAAACAGCCCTTTCGCGACCTGGAACTGCAGCGAAGGCGCCCTGACGGCACCTTGCACTGGATCAGCGTGAGCGGTGTGCCCTTGCTTGACGGGCAGGGCGCTCTGCGGGGCTATCGCGGCGTGGGCCGCGACATCACGGAGCGCAAGGGCGTGGAAAGCCAGATTGAGCGTCTGGCGTTTTACGACGCCCTGACTGGCCTGCCCAACCGCAGGTTGCTGGTAGACCGGCTGCAACGCACGCTCAAGACTGTGGCGCGGCGGCCTGTGTATGGCGCCTTGTTGTTCATTGACCTGGACAATTTCAAAGACCTCAACGACACCCAGGGCCATGACCAGGGCGACGAGCTGCTGGTGCAGGTGGCGCAGCGTTTGCAAGGCTGCGTGCGTGCCACCGACACCGTGGCGCGTTTTGGGGGCGACGAGTTTGTAGTGCTGCTGGAAGACTTGAGCACGGATGCTGCACAGGCCAGTGCCGAAGCCGCCCTGGTTGCTAGCTACATCATCACCACGTTGGGCAAGCCCTACGCGATGGGCCCTGAGGGCGACATCGGCTACCACAGCACCCCTAGCATTGGCATTGCGCTGTTTGGCCCGCACCAGCCCTGCTCGGTGGACGAACTGCTCAAGCACGCCGATCTGGCCATGTACCAAGCCAAGGCGGCTGGCCGCAATACACAGAGATTTTTTGACCCAGAGATGCAGGCCGCCGCCCGCGCTCGCTCGGTGCTGGAGACTGAGTTGCGTCGGGGCTTGCAGCTGCAGGAGATGCGGCTGTACTTTCAGCCGGTGGTGGACTGCAGCGGCCAACTGCAGGGGGCCGAGGCCCTGGTGCGCTGGTACCACCCGCAGCGCGGCGTAGTCGCCCCCGCCGAGTTCATTGGCATGGCAGAGCAGACCGGGCTGATCCTTCCGCTGGGCCAGTGGGTGTTGGAGGCAGCCTGCCAGCAACTGGTGGCCTGGTCGCGCACACGGCTCACCCGGGCGCTGTTCCTGTCGGTCAACGTGAGCGTGCGGCAGTTTCGGCAGGCCGATTTTGTGGAGCAGCTGCTGCAGGTGCTGCAGCAGACCGGCGCCAACCCCGAGCGCTTGAAGCTGGAGCTGACCGAGAGCCTGCTGCTGACCGACGTGGAGGATGTGATTGCCCGCATGCAGCAGTTGCGCGAGCGGGGCGTGGGTTTCTCGCTGGACGACTTTGGCACGGGCTACTCGTCTCTGAGCTACCTCAAGCGCCTGCCGCTGGATCAGCTCAAGATCGACCAGGGCTTTGTGCGCGACGTTCTCACCGACCCCAACGACGCCGCCATCGTGCGCACGATCTTGGCGCTGGCCAACAGCCTGGATTTGGGCGTGGTGGCCGAAGGGGTGGAGACGCCAGGCCAGCTTGAATTCCTCAAGCAGCATGGCTGCCCAGCGTTTCAAGGCTATCTGTTTGGCCGCCCCATGCCTGTGGCGGTGTTGGAGGCCGCGCTCGGGCCCGCAGGCGCCGAAGCGTAAAACTTGATCTGGGGCAGGGCCTGTGGAGGCCCTGGGAGCCTGTCGGACTTGGAGCGTCGAAAGCGAAAATTGGCCCCGGCGAGGACAGTTTTTGCCGGATTTGCGGCCCCATAGCCGGGCTATGGGGCAAAAAGACGGTGAAAAATGGACCGCTGAGGTCAATTTGCAGCCGACGATTTCCAAGTCCGACAGGCTCCTAGGCGCCCCCGCAGGCCCGACAATGCTCGGATGAAAAAGCAGGTATTGATTGCCGGAGGCGGCATTGGCGGCATGGCAGCGGCGCTGGCGGCGTCCCGCGCCGGGTGGGATGTGCGCATGTACGAGCGCGTGGCCGCGTTCTCTGAGGTCGGTGCAGGCGTGCAACTGGGGCCCAACGTGGTGCGCTGCCTGCAGGCCTGGGGCCTGCAAAAGGCCTTGCAGCAAGTGGCGGCCTTCCCCGATAAGTTGCAGGTGCGCAGCGCCCTCAGCGGGCAGGTGCTGGGCACCCTGGCGCTGGGCCGCACAGCGGTGCAACGCTACGGGGCGGCCTACGCCACCATCCACCGCGCCGACTTGCATGCCCTGCTGCACGAGGGCGTGCAGCGCTACACCGATGCGCAACTGCACCAGGGCCTGGCCATCGAATCCTTTGCAGATGCCAGCACCACCGCCCAAAGCGTGCCAGGGGCCGAGACCGTGGTGACGGTGTGCACCAGCCAGGGCAAGGAGATTGAGGGCGACGCCCTCATTGGCGCCGACGGCCTGTGGAGCCGCACCCGCACCCAACTGCTGGGCTACCAAAGCCCCCGAGTGACGGGGCACCTGGCCTACCGCGCCCTGTTGCCGCAAAGCGCACTGCCACCCTCGTTGCGCACGCGCCAGGTCACCGCCTGGCTGGGCCCGCGCTTGCACATGGTGCAGTACCCCGTGCGCCGGGGCGAGCTGCAAAACCTGGTGCTCATCGTGCAAGGCCCCGCCCCCGCCAACCTGGAAACCTGGGACCACGACGCCAACGCCCGCGACCTGGAATATGCCCTGCACGGCACCAGCACCGCGCTACAACATGCCGTGCACAGCGTAGAGGCCGCAGGCAGCGGCTGGCGCCTGTGGCCCCTGTGCGACCGCCCCCCCGTGCGCAGCCCCGACGACATGGCCCAAGGCCTGGTGGCGCTGCTGGGCGACGCTGCTCACCCCATGCGTCCCTACTTGGCGCAGGGCGCGGGCATGGCGATTGAAGACGCTGCCCAGCTTGAACGCGCCTTGTCTATGCACGACCTGGACGTGCCACTGCGCCTGCGCCGCTACGCCGTCAACCGCTGGCAGCGCAATGCACGGGTGCAAGCCCGCTCCACGCGCAACGGGCGCATCTTCCACGCGATCGGGCCGGTGCGCTGGGCGCGCGACCTGTCGCTCAAGCTGCTGGGCGAGCGGGTGCTGGATGTGCCCTGGCTGTACCGGGGCGACGGTTCCAGCGCCAGTTCATTGTGACGGGGGGCGGGGGCGTCCTGCGGACAAGCCGTGGGCGCATGGTCCATGCAGTGGTCATCGACATGACCTGTGGGTTGTCAGTGCATACCCTATCCGGGGCAACCCGCAAGCGGATTTTGCGGGGTGAACTTCGCGCAGTGTGCCACGCTCTATCGCTGTGTGTGCAACGCCCCGAAAAGGCCAGCCATGCGTCCACGAATTTGCTGTTCAAGCGCAGCTCGTGGTGCTACAAAGGGTCAAGCCGGTAGCGATTGCGAATGCAACACCGTGGCACCACCTGAGCCCGCCAGGGGTGCCGCCACAGGAGGTCGTATGGATGCCATCAGCAACTTCGCCGCGCGCTATGCCCGTAGCCGCGAAGAGGAAATGTCGATCGACGAGTACCTCGCCGAATGCAAACGTGATCCCATGGCCTACGCCACCTCGGCCCAGCGCATGCTGGCAGCCATTGGCGAGCCCGAGATGGTGGACACGCGCAACGACCCGCGCCTGTCGCGGCTGTTTGCCAACAAGGTCATCAAGCGCTACCCCGCATTCACCGAGTTCTACGGCATGGAGGAGTCCATCGAGCAGGTGGTGAGCTTCTTTCGACATGCCGCGCAGGGACTGGAGGAGCGCAAGCAGATCCTCTACCTGCTGGGCCCTGTGGGTGGCGGCAAGAGCTCGATTGCCGAGCGTCTCAAGGCCCTGATGCAGAAGGTGCCGTTCTATGCGCTCAAGGGCTCGCCGGTCAATGAATCGCCATTGGGCCTGTTCGATGCCGCAGAAGACGGCCCCGTTCTGGAGGATCAGTTCGGCATTCCGCGTCGGTACCTACAGCGCGTGTTGTCACCGTGGGCGGTGAAGCGGCTGGAAGAGTACGGCGGCGACATCCGCCAGTTCCGTGTGGTCAAGCGCTACCCCAGCGTGCTCAAGCAGGTGGGCATTGCCAAGACCGAGCCGGGCGACGAGAACAACCAGGACATCTCCAGCCTGGTGGGCAAGGTGGACATCCGCAAGCTCGAAACCTTTGCGCAGGACGACACCGACGCCTACAGCTACAGCGGCGGCCTGTGCCTGGCCAACCAGGGCTTGCTTGAATTTGTGGAAATGTTCAAGGCGCCCATCAAGGTGCTGCACCCGCTGCTGACTGCCACGCAGGAGGGCAACTACAAGGGCACGGAGGGCTTCGGTGCCATTCCGTTTGACGGCGTGGTGCTGGCCCACAGCAACGAGAGCGAGTGGAAGGCGTTTCGCAACAACAAGAACAACGAGGCGTTTCTTGATCGCATCTACATCGTCAAGGTGCCGTACTGCTTGCGCGTGAGCGAGGAGATCCGCATCTACGAAAAGCTCATCCGCGAATCATCGCTGGGCAACGCCGTGTGCGCGCCCGGTACGCTCAAGATGATGGCGCAATTCGGCATCCTTACGCGGCTGAAGGAGCCTGAGAACTCCAGCATCTTCAGCAAGATGCAGGTGTACGACGGCGAGAGCCTGAAGGACACCGACCCGCGCGCCAAGAGCTACCAGGAGTACCGTGACTACGCGGGCGTGGACGAGGGTATGACAGGCATCTCCACCCGCTTTGCGTTCAAGATTTTGTCGAAGGTGTTCAACTTTGACAGCGCTGAGGTGGCGGCCAACCCGGTGCACCTGATGTACGTGCTGGAGCAGCAGATCGAGCGCGAGCAGTTCCCTGCCGAGTTGGAGACCAAATACACCGGTTACATCAAGGAGTTCCTGTCGCCACGCTATGCCGAATTCATCGGTAAAGAGATCCAGACTGCGTATCTCGAAAGCTACAGCGAATATGGGCAGAACATCTTTGACCGTTACGTGACCTATGCGGACTACTGGATCCAGGACAACGAGTACCGCGACACCGACACCGGCGAGGTGTTTGACCGGGGCGCACTCAACGCCGAGCTGGAGAAGATCGAGAAGCCTGCTGGCATCGCCAACCCCAAGGACTTCCGCAACGAGATCGTCAACTTTGTGCTGCGGGCGCGCGCCAACAACCAGGGCAAGAACCCGAGCTGGACGAGCTACGAAAAGCTGCGCTTGGTGATCGAGAAGAAGATGTTCTCGAACACCGAAGAGCTGCTCCCGGTGATCAGCTTCAACGCCAAGGCCAGCGCCGAAGAGGCCCGCAAGCACGAGGACTTTGTCACTCGCATGGTGAACAAGGGCTACACGCCCAAGCAGGTGCGGCTGTTGTGCGAGTGGTACCTGCGCGTGCGCAAGAGTAGCTAGATATGGTGCAACCCCCTGAGTCGCTGCGCGCCTTCCCCCTTCTCTCGAATGTCTGCGCCATTCGGGAAGGGAGACGCAGCCAGCGCAGCGGGGCGGCCCTTGCGCGGCTGCCCGCGCGGGGGCAGGGGGCTAGCGGTGGCAGAGGGTGGTGGCCGCACGGGGGCTGAAAATGGCATTGCAAATCATCGACCGCAGGCTCGCTGGCAAGAACAAGTCGGTGGGCAACCGTGAGCGATTTGTTCGCCGCTACAAGGAGCAGATCGCGGATGCGGTGCGCCGTGCCGTCTCGCAGCGCGGCATCCGCGATATGGAGCAGGCCGAGAGCATCACCATTCCCAAGAAGGACATCAGCGAGCCCATGTTCCACCATGGCCGGGGCGGCATTCGCGACACGGTGCACCCCGGCAACGCAGAGCATGTGCGTGGCGACCGCATTGAGCGGCCCCAGAAAGGCGGGGGCGGCGGCGGTGGTTCGCAGGCCAGCGACAATGGAGAGGGCGAGGACGACTTCACCTTCACGCTGACCAAGGAAGAGTTCATGCAGCTCTTTTTTGAAGACCTGGCGCTGCCGCACCTGCTGCGCACCCACATCGGCGAGAACCCGCAGTGGAAGTCGCGCCGCGCGGGCTACAGCCAGGATGGCATCCCCAACAACCTGGCCGTGGTGCGCACCATGCGCGGCGCTTTGGGCCGGCGCATCGCGCTGGGCAAGTCGTCGCACCGTGAACTGTTGGCGCTGCAGGCCGAGCTCGATGCGTTGCTGGCGCAGGACGACAGCGCGAGCGAGGCGGTGGCAGAGCTGCAGCGCCGCATTGATGCGCTCACGGCGCGCATTGACAGGATTCCCTACCTCGACCCCATCGACCTGCGCTTTCGTGCCCGCACGCCCGTGCCGGTGCCCAGCAGCCAAGCGGTGATGTTCTGCGTGATGGACGTGTCGGGCTCGATGGACGAGACACGCAAGGACCTGGCCAAGCGGTTTTTTATCCTGCTGTACCTGTTTCTCACGCGGCACTACGAAACCATCGACATCGTATTCATCCGCCACCACACCCAGGCGGCCGAGGTGAGCGAGGAGCAGTTCTTTCACTCCACCGAAAGCGGCGGCACCGTGGTCAGCAGCGCGCTGGTCCTGCTGGACCAGATCATCCGTGCGCGCTACCCGCAGGGCGACTGGAACATCTACGTGGCCCAGGCCAGCGATGGCGACAACTTCAATAACGACAGCGGCATCTGCCGCAACCTGCTGGTAGACAAAATCCTGCCGCTGGTGCGCCACTTTGCCTATGTGCAGGTGGCTGAGGAAGAGCAGAACCTGTGGGACGAGTACAGCCAGTTGCAGCCGCAGTTCCCTCACTTTGCGATGCGCAAGGTCTCCGCGCCTGGCGACATCTATCCCGTGTTCCGCGACCTGTTCAAGAAAGAGGGGGTGGCCGCATGAACAACGTTGTGCAGTACCCCGTGCTGGAGCGCCGCGTCAGCGACAACCCTTGGAAGGCTGCTGCCGTGGGTGAGCGCCGCCACCGCGCCGTGCCCGGCCAGCCCCTGCCTGCGGGCGCGCGGCCTGCCGAGCCGTTGCCCGACCCGAGCGATTGGACCTTTGAGCTGATCGAGCGCTACCACGCCGCCATTGCCGCCACGGCCGAGCGCTTTGGCCTCGACACCTACCCCAACCAGCTGGAGATCATCACCGCCGAGCAGATGATGGACGCGTACTCCAGCGTGGGCATGCCGGTGAACTACCGGCACTGGAGCTACGGCAAGGAGTTTCTGGCCACCGAGCGGCGCTACCGGCGCGGGCATATGGGGTTGGCGTATGAGATCGTCATCAACGCCAACCCCTGCATCAGCTACCTGATGGAGGAGAACACCACCGCCATGCAGGCGCTGGTGATTGCCCACGCCGCCTACGGCCACAACAGCTTCTTCAAGGGCAACTACCTGTTTCGCATGTGGACGGATGCGTCCAGCATCATCGACTACCTGGTGTATGCCAAGGACTATGTGGCGCAGTGCGAGGAGCGCTATGGCATGGACGAGGTGGAGCGGCTCATGGATTCATCCCATGCACTGGCCAATTTTGGCGTGGACCGGTATCGCCGCCCCTCCAAGAAGAACCTGGCGCGCGAGCATCTGGAGCGCGCGCAGCGCGAGGCCTATGCCCAGCAGCAGGTCAACGAGCTGTGGCGCACCCTGCCCACGCGCCCCGGCAAGGAAGATGCGGCGCAGGAGACCGACCGCTTCCCCAGGGAACCGCAAGAAAACATCCTGTACTTCATCGAAAAACACGCGCCTTTGCTGGAGCCCTGGCAGCGCGAGATCGTTCGCATCGTGCGCAAGATCGCGCAGTACTTCTACCCGCAGCGCCAGACTCAGGTCATGAACGAAGGCTGGGCCACGTTCTGGCACTACACACTGCTCAACACCCTGTACGACGATGGCTACCTGAGCGACGGCGTGATGATGGAATGGCTGGGCTCGCACACCAACGTGGTCTACCAGCCACCCGTGGGGCACCGCGCCTACAGCGGCATCAACCCCTATGCGCTGGGGTTCGCCATGTACCGCGACATCCAGCGCATCTGCCAGAACCCGACGGAAGAAGACCGCCACTGGTTCCCAGACATCGCAGGCACACCCTGGCTGCCCGCGCTGGACCACGCCATGCGCAACTTCAAGGACGAGAGCTTCATTGGCCAATACCTCAGCCCGCACCTGATGCGCGAGCTGCGACTGTTTGCGCTGCACGATGATGCGAACGCACGCGACATAGTGGTCAGCGAGATCCACGACGAAAACGGCTACCGCAACCTGCGCCAGATGCTGTCCAAGCAATACGACCTGGGCACGCGTGAGCCCAACATCCAGGTGTGGAATGTGAACCTGCGCGGCGACCGCAGCCTGACCCTGCGGCACACCCAGTACCAGGGCCGCCCGCTGGCCGATGACACGCAGGAGGTGCTCAAGCACGTGGCGCGCCTGTGGGGTTTTGGCGTGCACATCGAGAGTGCGGACGCCGACGGAGGCAATCCCTTGCGGCTGCACTCGGTGGCGGCATCTGCAGGGTGATGGGGACGACGGACGTGGGGGGCTGTTGTAGAGCGCGCGGCGAGCGGTGGCGTGCTAGCGCATGTTCCGCACAACGGCACAACGGCACAACGTGGAGTCCCTCGCACCGCATGCTAGCGAATCGCTATTGAATTTATAGCTGTTTGCGCTTGGTAGGTAAGCGCTAGACGCCATTTTGATTCTGATTTTGAAGAGGTTGCTCCGAGGCCGGAGCCATTGCGCCATTCGATGGCAGGTTCACCCACCCGCCTGGCCGCCTTCTGCGTGCGGTGTATCGGTGGCCGCGCCCAGTGCCCAACGGATGATGGCCGCTTGCACAGGCAGCAACAGTTCTTTTTGCGCATAACCCACAAACCCCGGGTACTCCACTGGGTCTACGGCCAGCTCGCGGCCCAGGGTGAAGGGGGGCGTGGGCAGCAGGGCGGGGTGGCCCAAGGCGGCCAGGTGTTCCTCGGTCAGCGGTGTCATGTCGGTTGGTGTGCCTGCACCCGCTTCGGCGCCTGCGGGCCAGCTGTCGGTGATGACCACATCCACCGGGCCTTGCAGTGTGGCGGCGTCCACAAACTCCACCTGCGGCAGCGCCTCATGAAAGCGCCGGTGGCACACCTGCACCAGCCCCAACCCCAGCACCTGCGCCTGCGCCAGCGCGTGCCAGGAGCGGAACACGTTGGTGCTGGGCCCCCACAGACAGACGCGCGCTTGCGCCAGGGGTTTGATCTGTGTGTCGATGTAGTACGCGTCGGTCAGCACCTCGCAGGGGTGGCCCTGGGCAGACATGGCGTTGATCACGGGGCGCCGGGATGCGGCTGCAAATTCAGCAAGCCGGGCATGGTTGGATTCGCGCACCACATACAAGTCGTAGAACGGGTCTAGGTACCCTGCTAGATCACAGGCGCGTTCGCCCGTTTTGAGCAGGTTGGGCAGTTCGGTGAATACCAGTCCGAGTTGCCGGAAAGCCTCAATGAACGTCGTGCGGGTGCGGATGCCGTTGCCCTCGAACGACCACGCCACCGTGCCTTGCAGCGCGGCCCCGGCGGGCATGTTGACGAGCGACCAGATGCGATGGATGTCTGCGGGCTGCAGGTCTGTCAGCTGGATGAGGTTCATGCGGAGGGACTTTCGATGATTCCGATACTTTGGGTGAATGAAGCGCGCCACCCTGAAAATGGCTGGGTCACGAAGCGTACCCCCGGCCCGCCCCAGTGTGATTGGGCGGGCGCATCCCTCACGCGGATCAGTGCGCAGGCGCCGGCAGGCACCTGAACGCCAGGGCGCCTGCCGCCAGCATGGCCGCAATGGTCAGCATCACGGCCACATAGGGGTCCGCACCCTGTGCGGCGGCGATGGAGGCCGCCACGCCGGTCACCCACTGCATCAGCGCCACGCCCAGAAACAGCGCCATGGTGAACACCGCCATGGCGCGCCCCGTGACGGCGGGTGCGTAGGCCGAGCGCACGTCCGAATACTGCAGCACCATGTAGCCCGACAGCAGGCCCACCGCGATGGAACCCGCCACGTCCAGCCACTCGGCGTGCAGCAGGCCGATGGCACCGAAGAGGGTGGCCAGCAGCACCGTGAAGCCCGTGATCCAGCGGCGGCGTGGGCCCGGCCCCGGGTCGAGCCGTCCGAACAGTGCCGGTGTGAACAGCGACACCAGCGACGACAGCATGGCCACATTGCCGCTGGCCACCAGCGAGTAGCCATGCCGCTCGATGAGCAGCGGCCCCAGCCACAGCCCGCGCAGCGTGAGAAATGACGCATACGTCGTCAGCGCCAGCAGCATGATCCCTGCGGTGTGCGGCAGCAAGAACAGCGCGCCAAACCCGCGCACCGCCTGCAGCACCGATTCGCGCGGGGGCGCGTTGTGCGCGGGCTGCGCGGGCTCGTGCACCTTCCAGAAGATCAGCAGCCAGGCCAGTGTCGCAAAACCCGCCAGCACCGCAAAACCCATGCGCCAGGACGACAGCTGCACCAGCCACGCCAGCGGCGTGCCGGTGAACAACATGCCCAGCCCACCCACACCCATGGCCACGCCCGAGACCATCGCAAACCGGCTGGCCGGAAAGTAGCGCGCAATGAACACCGTGCAGACCAAAAATGCAGGTGCGCAGCCCACGCCGATCAGCACCTGCCCCAGCAGCACCGCGCCATAGCCCGGTGCCAGCGCCGACAGCACCGAGCCCGCAATCGCCAGCGGAAACGCCACCAGCAGCGTGCGCCGCACGCCATAGAGGTCGATGCCAATGCCCATGAAGAGCTGCATGGTGCCGAAGGCAAAAGCAAATGCCCCGGCAAACACCCCCAGCGCCTGCGCCGACAGGCCGAACTCTGCCCGCAGGCCTGTGGCCATGATGGCAGTGATGGTGCGAAACGCCTGGCTGAGCGCAAAGCCGCTCACCAGTGCCAGCAGCATGGCCCAGGCCTGCCGGGGCTGCAGCCCCAACGGACGGGTGAAGTGCGGCGTGCTGAGTGGGGTGGTTGGAGTAGCCATGGCAACAAGCGTAACGCTTGGTGTGGCCGACACCTGTCTCTCGGGTGCCGCCGCGATGGCGTAGGGCCGACAGTCCAGGCGTGTGGCAACCATTCGCAGCCTTGCATCGACCACTCTGCGCCCATTTGCGGTCATTGGGTACGCCGCCCACGCCGCGCGGCGTGCGCCAAAAAGCGTTGGAGCGGCATTTTTCCGCACCGATAATCGCCCCCGGGTTTGCGCGGTCAACGGGCAGCCCCGGCGCCCGTTAGAGGGAGGCGCCCTGGAGCTGTTTGCTTTGGCTCCTCATCCTTACAAAATCAATATCGCTGCCGCGATGATTCCAACACCTCAGGAGGTTTTCATGTTGCTTCGCAACCCCTTGTACGGCTTTTGGGCCGCTTTATTGTTGTTCTTTGGATTGCTGGCCCCTGCGGCTGCCCAGCGCGGGGGCGACAGTGGTGCCTACCAGGTGCTGAGCGCCCGCTACGGCACCGCAGAGCGCAACGTGGACGTGACCGAGCGGCTCAAGCAACTCGCCGCCATGGACCAGCCCATTCGCGTCAGCAACGATGTCTTTGGCACAGACCCTGACCGGGGTCGCGTCAAGGTGCTGCGCATTTACGCCCGTGGCCCCAATGGCGCCACCCGCACTTTTGAATACCGCGAAGACAGCATTGTGGACGGCAACCAGTTCACCGCCTGGAGCAGCGGCAACTGGGGGCAGGGCGGGCACAACGGCGGCTGGCACGGCAACCAGGGCGGCGGCCAGGGCAACGATGGCCGCGATGACGGCGAGTTCCGCATCCTGCAGGCCCTGTATGGCACGCAAGAGCACCACGTGGACGTGACCCGCCGCCTGCGCGACCTGGCACGCGACGACCGCGCCATTGCGCTGACCAACGACACCTTTGGCGTGGACCCCCACCGGGGCCGCAGCAAGACCCTGCGCATTTATGTGCGCACCCGCGGCGGTCAAGAGCGCATGTTCGAATACCCCGAAGGCAGCACCATCGATGGCGCCCGCTTTACGGGCTGGGGCGGTGGCAACTGGGGCAATGAAGGCTGGAACGGCGGCTGGCAGGGCGGTGGCAACCAGGGCGGGTACCAGGGGGGCTATCAAGGTGGCAACCAAGGCGGCTATGGCAACAACCAGCCTCGCAATCAACTGGTCATCCTCAACGCCGTGTACGGCGCCGGCGGCCAGATGGTGAACCTGACCGAGCGCCTGCGCTCCATGGCCCAGGGCGATCGCCTGAGCACCCGCGTGGGCAACGAACTGGCGGGCTACGACCCCGCCCCTAACGTGCCCAAGGTGCTGTGGGTGACCTACACCATGGGTGGCCGCGAGCAGCGCGTGAGCGTGCGCGAAGGCGAGTACCTGAGCCTGCCCTGACGTGCCCGGCCTGACGGCCCCCCGGCGGTAAGCACGACCGCTGGGGATTTTTCAGTGCTATAAAAATAAGAGCTGCCAGCGCTTGATTATTCGGCGCTGGCAGCTCTTTTTGCTTGACAAGGTATGTATCTCAGAGGGTTCTCAGTCCCTTGTCTCTTTCGTTTGCGTTGTTTCGGGAAATGGGTGCGGACGGTTCTCCACAGCCCTTTGAACAGGTTCTTAGGCCCTCTGGGATGGGAGTCCGTGGGACAGCATTTGGCGTGAATAGCTGGCCGTTTGTTGCGAGCCCGAGCCGTTGCTGGTGGGCTGCGCAAGACGTAAGCCGCGCAGACTGCGTACTTGCAAGGAGGGGTGATGGCAGACGCCAATGAGTGGATCGTTGTCGGCATTGACGTGTCCCAGGCGTCGTTGTTCCGTCTTGTCGTACCCCGTACCCGTCGTACCCCTGTATTGCCTGCGACGCAGCGCCTGGCCAGGGCCGCTTCGCTGAGTCGTGTCAGCCGCTCTTGAGCGCTGCGTTGTCCTGTGCCCCGTGGGCGGTGCTGTAGCGGGTCTTTGACCCTTGGCGCTCACTCATGCGCCCAGGCGACCAGCGCCCTGGCGATGGTTTGTGCAACCAAGCCATTCCCATCGCAACGCCTCATGCGGCGGCCCCAAACTCCGCCAGAACAAACTCTATGAACCGGCTCAGTTTGGGCATGGGTTGCCTGTCTCGGGGGTAGACCAAATGCACTTGGCGCGGTGGCGGGCAATAGTCGCTCAGCAGCTCCACGAGGCGACCTTCTGCCACATCCCCCGCCAGCATGACGGAGTGCTGCATCAGGATGCCGAAGCCCTCTAGCGCAGCCATGCGCAGAGCCAGGCTGTTGTTGGACTGGAAGCGGCTCTGGGGCCAGCCGTTCGGGGGTGTTTCATGGCGGCCCAGAGCCCATCCGCCTTTCTTGGACCAATGCGTGAAGCCCAGGCATTGGTGATGGCTCAGTTCATCGGGATGCTGCGGCGTGCCATAGCGTTGTAAGTAACTCGGGGATGCACAAATCATCACACCGTAGTCCTTCAGGCGCCGCGCGACCAAGCCAGAGTCTGCCAGCGCGCCGATGCGAAACGCCACATCAAAGCCTTCTTCGACGATGTTGACCACCCGGTCGTTCAGAATCAATTCCACCTGCACTTCGGGCTGTTGCTCCAAAAAGCGTGTGACAGCCGGTGCCAGCATGACCGTGCCCAACGATACCGGGGCATTGATGCGCAGCAGCCCTTTAGCGTTGCTGCGCAACTGTGCCGCCCCGGATTCGGCCGCTTGTACCTGCTCCAGAATCTGCCGGCATTGCTCCAGGTACACGCGCCCCATTTCGGTCAAACTTTGGCGGCGTGTCGTCCGGGTGAGCAGGCGCGCGCCCAAACGCTCTTCCAAATGCCGAATGTGTTTGCCCGCCATCGGTGGCGAGATGTTGAACACCTCGGCGGCAGCGCTCAGGCTGCCGCGATCCACCGTGGCCACAAAGACCGCCATGCTTTCCAATCGGTCCATCTGGGCTTCCTTTTATTCAAAACTATTGGTTTTATATAAAGTAAATATAGTCTTATTTATCCAAAAATAGATTGCAATCAACAATGCCCTCCATGCCATGTTGGCATCCATGAATGGAAGGAAATCTATGAAAGTTCTCGTTGTCGGTGCCAGCGGTACCATCGGGCGTGCCGTCGTCCAAGAGCTGTCTTCGCGTCACGACGTGATCCAGGCCAGTCGCAGCAACAGCACGCATCCGGTGGACATTTCTCAGCCCCAGAGCATTGCCGCTTTGCTTAAAAAAGTTGGCCCAGTGGATGCCATCGTGGCTGCGGTTGGAGACATCCATTTCGGTCCACTGGCAGAAATGACCGGCGAGCAGTTCCGGCTCGGGCTCAACAGCAAACTCATGGGACAGGTGGAGCTGGTCTTGCAAGGCCAGAAATACCTCAACGAAGGGGGCTCGTTCACACTCACCAGCGGCATTGCGGTGGATGCACTCATACGCCAGGTCGTCAACGCTTCCTCGGTGAACTGCGCATTGGAAGGTTTTGTCAGGGGGGCGGCCCTGGAGTTAGGTCACGGACAGCGCATCAACATCGTGAGCCCCACCGTGTTGACTGAATCTTTGCCCGTCTACGGCCCGTACTTTGTGGGGTTTGAATCGGTGTCCGCTGCCCGCGTTGCATTGGCCTATGCACGCAGCGTGGACGGCGCTGGCAATGGCGAAGTCTTCCGCGTCTGGTGATCTGGTCCACTGAATCCTTGAAATCGGCGGCTGCGCGCAGACCCGCTTTTTTGAATCACCGGTGTGTTTAATTTTGCTATCAAATAAATAGCTGCCAGCGCTCATTTCATATGCGCTGGCAGCTATTTTTACTTGTAATCGCCTACAGCGCAGTCCGCAGCGTCCAGATCTCAGGGAACAGCACCACGTCCAGCATCTTGCGCAGGTAGCTCACGCCGCCCGTGCCGCCGGTGCCGCGCTTAAAACCAATCACCCGCTCCACCGTCGTCACATGGCGAAAGCGCCACAGGCGAAAGGCGTCTTCCAGGTCCGTCAGCTCCTCGCCCAACTGGTACAGCTCCCAGTGCTGCTCGGGGTTGCGGTACACGGTCAGCCAGGCTTGTTCCACCGCGTCGCTTGCGGCGTACGGCTGTGTCCAGTCGCGCTCGGTGTGGCTGGTGGGCACCGCAATGCCTCGCCGCGCCAGCAGTCGCAGGGCCTCGTCGTACAGCGACGGCGCTTCGTACGCGGCCTGCACTTGGGCTAGCAAGTCGGCGCGATGCTCGTGGGGGCGCAGCATGGCGCGGTTCTTGTTGCCCATGGCAAATTCAATGCTGCGGTACTGGTAGCTTTGAAAGCCACTGGACTGGCCCAGGTACGGGCGCATGGCGCTGTACTCGGGCGGCGTCATGGTGGCCAGCACATCCCAGGCGTGCACCAGCTGCTCCATGATTTTGCTCACCCGCGCCAGCATCTTGAAGGCGGGTGGCAGCTCATCGCGCGCAATGTGGCCGATGGCGGCGCGCAGCTCGTGCAGCATCAGTTTCATCCACAGCTCGCTGGTCTGGTGCTGCACGATGAACAGCATCTCATCGTGCGCGGGCGACAGCGGCTTTTGCGCGGTGAGGGTGGCGTCGAGCTGCAGGTAGTCGCCGTAGCTCATGGATTTGCTGAAGTCGAGCTGGGCGCGCTCTTCGTGCACGATGGATTCAGGCAGGGCGGCGCCCGTTGCTTCACTGGCGGGCGCAGGGTTTTGTGAGAAAGGGCACATGGTGTTTTGCCTCTCCGTTCAGGTCACCGCATGCGTCTGGTTGAACTCAGGCTTTTGCCATTCGCCGCTCTCCAGCGTCAGGCGCAGGTGCTCTACCGCGTTCCACACGTCTTCAAACCCGATGTACAACGGCGTGAAGCCAAAGCGCAAGATGTCTTTGTGCGGGCCCTTGCCGCCATCGCCTTTGCGGAAGTCGCCAATCACGCCGCGTGCAATCAGCGCCTGCACGATGGCGTAAGCTCCGCTGCCCTGGCCGTTCACACCCGCGCCCTCGTCACGCGTCAGGCACACCTGCGAGCCGCGTTGGGCGTGCTCGCGCGGCGTGGCCAAGCCCAGCCCGTAGCCCGCGCAGCGCTCTTCCACCAGCTGAATGAACAGATCGGTGAGCGCCAGCGACTTGGTGCGCAGCGCCGCCATGCCGCCCAGGCTTTGCGCGGCGGTGAACACGTCCAGCCCGCATTGCAGGGCCGACAGGCTGATCATGGGCTGCGTGCCGCACAGGTAGCGGGTGATGCCGGGGGCAGGCTGGTAGTCGGGCGTGAACTGGAAGGGCGATGCGTGGCCCCACCAGCCCGACAAGGGTTGCCAGAAGCGGTTGGCATGGCGCGGGTGCACCCACACAAAGGCCGGCGCGCCGGGGCCGCCGTTCAAATACTTATAGCCACAGCCAATCGAAAAATCGGCGTTGGCACCCAGCAGATCTACCGGCACAGCGCCTGCACTGTGGGCCAGGTCCCACACGCACAAAATGCCCTGGGCCTGCGCGGCAGCCGTAATGGCGGCCATGTCGTGCATGGCGCCGGTGCGGTAGTTCACATGCGTCAGCATCAGCACAGCCACGTCGCTGGTCAGGGAAGCAGCAATGTCTTCGGGCTCCACCAGCACCAGCTCCAGCCCGCGCTCCTTGCACAGGCCTTCGGCAATGTAGAGGTCGGTGGGGAAGTTGCTGCGCTCGCTCACGATGTGCTTGCGCTGGGGGTTGTCTTCGCGGGCGATGTTCAGCGCCGCGCTCAGCACCTTGTAGAGATTGATCGAGGTGCTGTCGGTACACACCACTTCATCTTTGCCCGCGCCAATCAGCGGGGCCAGCTGGTTGCCCAGGCGCTGGGGCAGGTCAAACCAGCTGGCGGTGTTCCAGGACTTGATGAGGTCGGTGCCCCATTCGCGCTGCACCACATCGGCAATGCGGGCGGGCGCGGCCTTGGGCAGCACGCCCAGCGAATTGCCGTCCAGGTAGATCACGCCCGGTGGCAGGGCAAAGTGGTCGCGCAAAGAGCGCAGGGGGTCTTGGGCGTCGCTGGCGCGGCAGTCTTGCAGGGTGATGGTCATGGTGGTTAACTCAGGGTTTGCTTCTTTTTTGATAGCTGCCAGCGCTTTTTGTATAAGCGCTGGCAGCCAAAATCGTTTGAAATTGTGTTGCAGAGCCTTGCGGTTCAGCCGGGCAATGACCGGAGCACCGCCCGCACGGGCGAGGCATCAGCCGTAGTCAGCTTCAGCGGCAGAGCGATCAGCTCGTAGTCGCCCTCGGGCACATCGTCCAGCACTAGGTTCTCCAGCACCCGCAGGCCCCGGCGGCGGATGACCTGGTGGCTGTCGAGCGTCTTGCTGTCGGCGGGGTCAATGCTGGCGGTGTCGATGCCCACCAGCAGCACGCCCAGGTCGGCCAGCCGCTCGATGGTGGCGGGCGCGTAGGCGCTGAGCTGGCCGTCCCACTGCGCGGGGGCCTGGGCATAGGTGCGCACCAGCACGCGGGCGGGCAGGGTGGGAAGGGCAGGGGAGAGGGCGTGGGCAATGTGCGCCCACTCAATCAGCGGCCCGCAGCCGATGGCGTGGATGACGCGGCATGGGCCCAAAAACGCATCGAGCGACACGGCCCCAATGCTGGCACCGCTGGCGTCATAGTGCAGCGGCGCATCGGCATGCGCGCCCACGTGGGGCGACATCGTGATGGCGCTGACATTGACCGGGCAGCCGGGGCCGATGGTGGCGCACCACTGCTGGCTGTAGGGCGTATCGCCCGGAAACACCGGGCTGCCTGCGTGGATGGGGGGGGAAATGTCCCAAAGCTTTTGCATGGGACGTGAAGGTAATGGCCTGGATTTTTTGTGGTGTCGGTTATTTCCAACAGTCACTTATTTTTGGCGCCGGGTTTGTCTGGTTCGGTTGACCGGGGTTCAGGCGCGTGGTTGTCCCTCAGCCCTCTGCATCGGGCAAATCAGCCGTTGCCTCGAATTTCCTGGGGCAGGTCCGTGGGCTGGCATCGGACCTTGATCTCCAGGCCTGGATGGCATGGGCGTGCAGTGATTTGCCACTGGTGCGCGCGGGCAATTTCCTGGCAGATAGACAGGCCCAGGCCCGCGCCTTCGTCGCGCCGCGTGGGGCCACGCCAGAAACGCTCAAACAATTTGCCCAGGTCTGCGGGGGGCACCCCCGGGCCTTGGTCTTTGACGCTGAAGCCCGTAGGGTCCGCTTGCACCGTGACGGTGGTTCCCTGTGGGCTGTGCTGGATGGCGTTTTCGAGCAGGTTCTTGAGCAAGGTGAACAGCGCTCCCCGATCTGCCTGCCAGCACGGGGTGGTGTGCGGTTCGTCCGTGGCTGTGCTGTAGTTGATGTGCACTCCACTGCGTTCGGCAACGCGGGCCATGTAGTCGCAGGCCTCAGCGAGGGCGGCTTGGGCCGACACCTCTTCCATGCGGTAGTTGCGGGGCTCGCTGGCCTCGGCCAGCAGCAGCAGTTGCTGCACTTGGCGGGCCATCTGGTCCACGTCCTGTAGCAAGAAGGGGTTGCGCTGGGTGGGGTGCACCATTTCGATCTGCGCGCGGATGAGGGCCAGTGGCGTCTTCAGTTCATGGGCCGCATTGGCCAAGAATTCTTGTTGCGTGCGAAAGCCCGCCTGCAGCCGGTCCAGTGCGCGGTTGAAGGCTTCGACCAGTGGCGTCAGCTCTTCTGGCAGGTCGCGAGCTTGCAGGCGTGCGTCCAGCGTTTGGGGGGAGATGTTCTGGGCCTCGATGGATGCAGCGCGCAGCGGATGCAGCATGCGCTGCAGTGTCAGGTGTGTGGCTATCAGAAAGACCGCCAGGAAGGTCAGGCAAGTGGCCAGAATGCCTTGGTGCAACCCCGGGGTGCCAAACGATTGGCGCAATTTGAGGACCAATCGGTCGCTGGCTGCAAATTGGACATACCAAGTGGTGCCGCCATGCTCAATGGGCGTGGTGGCCGCGTGCATTGGCACGCCATCGTGCTGCAGCGCAAACCGTTTGAGGTGGGGGTCAAACGCGGCGCCGGGCGGGGCCAGTGCAGTGGCTTCTTCGCTGGTGGGCGAGAAGATCACCCTGCCATCGGCTGCCGTGATGCGCACGAACACATCTTCTCGGAAACTATGAAACAGCCACTTGTCGATTTTTTCCTCATCAAACCCGATGGGGGTGCCGTCGGCAGCAAACTGGGCCCGTTTGGCCAAGCCTTGTGCAAAGTGCTCCGCACCATACTGCAGCATGTAGCGGTTAAAGGGCTTTGCCAGGAAAAAAGCCATCAATCCGACCAGCAGGGCGCTGGTCAACATGCCAATGCTGTAGACCACCAGCAGGCGGGTGCGCAGGCTACGAGGCCACTGAAACTTCACGGAGGGCATAGCCTTGGGTGCGGAGGTTGACGATCTGCATGCGCGAGCCTGCTGCGGCCAGTTTGCGACGCAGCCGGTGCAGCGCCACGTCCAGTGCGTTGGGCGTGACCGCCTCTGTCAGGCCCCAGGCTGCTGCCTCCAGAGTGGACCGTTTGACGGTTTGCCCCGCTTTGCGGGCCAGGCACAGCATGATTTGCAGCTCGGTGGCGGGCAGGGGCACGGCGGTGCCTGCGCAGACCATGTGGCCGTGCTCTGGGCTGATCTGGACATCACCGTGGGCCGGCGCAAACTCTTGCACCTGGGCTGGGCGCCGCAGCAGTGCACGCACCCTGGCCACCAGCTCTTCCATCGGAAAGGGCTTGGTGAGGTAATCGTCCGCGCCCGAGTCCAGGCCTTCGATGCGGTCATGGAGTGCATCGCGGGCTGTCAGCATCAAGCAGGGGGTGGGGCGACCGGCGGCGCGCAGGCGTTTGACCAGGTGCAGGCCATCGCCGTCTGGCAAGCCTCTGTCGATGACCACCACACCGTAGGTGATGTCTCGCAAAGCCAGCCAAGCGGGTTCCATGGCATGAAACACGTCGGTTTCAATGCCTGCATGGCCCAAGGCCTGGCGTACCAGATCCGCCAGCCTGCTGTGGTCTTCAATGAGTGCAATGCGGTTCATGGGGCCAATGTGCAAGCGAATGCTGGGGGCGCTCGGTCAGCGCCAGCAGGTGGTCTTTCATCTGGGCAATGCGCTGGGTGTCAGCGTGGCGCAGCAGGGCCTGCTGCATCCACAGGGCTTGTGCCGCAGCCCTGCAATGGAGCGACAGCGACACATCGCAAGCATCATAGGCGCAGGCCTCGCCGATGAAATCGGTCCAGATGGCCTGGTAGCGGCCATGCGCCATCAATGCTGCGGCCGCACGCTGCCCCTTCGGTTGGTGCCGCGCGTTGTCGCAGAGGCAGCGCAGGTAAGCCCTCAGGTGCCGAGCGGCACCCGGTGGCTCGGTGGCCAGCGCCACCACCATGGCCTGGCGAAAAGCCCGCACGGTGCGCTCGAAGAGCGCGTCCAGCCGCGCGCGGTGATGGGCCTGGGCGCTGTGCAGCCGCCTTGCAATGCGTGGATGGCCTCGCAAGGCGTGGTCATGCCACCCTTGGAGCGCCTGGGGTGCGGGCGCCTCCAGCGTGCACACAAACGGGCCCAGGTGCCTCATCTCAGAAACGGTACAGGTAGCCGATGGTGGCGCGTGACAGGCTCGACCGGCCCACGATGGGACTGCGTTTGATTTCGTCAGGCAACTGGGTGCTGCTGATGTCCAGGAAGATGGTTTGCTTGGGCTGGATAGGGTAGTCCAGCCGCAAACCCAGCTCCAGCGCCGTGGCGGCCTTGCCGGTGTATTGGGGGCGGTTGGGCAGGGCTTCGCTCGCCTTCACGCCAAAGTAGTAGTCCACGTATTTCTTGTCGAGCCACTGGGCTTGCACCCGTGGGGTGATGCCGAGTGGGCCGACGTTGAAACGCCGGTCCAGTTGCAGCATCGCCTTTTGCCCCTTGCTGTGGCCTGATGCGTCGGCGGTCCATTCTGCGGTGGCGCGCACGAAGGGGTGCATCCAGGTGGCTGTGCCCCCGGCCCAGAAACCGCCCTTGCGTTCGTCCATGCCCGCCAGGATGGGCGCATCGTCGGCTTCGTAACCCATGCCCTCGTACTTGAGGCGGCCAGTCAGGGCGATCGAGCTGTTGGCGCCTACAGGCCATTGGCCCAGCTTGAGATCGGCCCCGGTGCCCGCCACGCGCAACCAGGCATTTTCGTAGTGCAGCAAGGGCAGCGCCCGCGTTTTGTTGTCAGCGCCCAGGTAGGGGCTTTGAAACACCCCGACGCCAATGCCCAGACCCCATTGCGGCGCCGATGAGTCTGGTGCAGTGACTTCGGATTGCGCGGCAGCGTGGCCCGACAGTGCCAGACCCGCGAAAGCCGCTATGGCGCAATAGGAAAGCCGGGCTGTGTGGGAGGTGCGTTTTTTGGGCTGTTGCATGGATGGAATCCTGAATGGGAAGGCGCTGATGGTCCGCTGCCTGGGCTTACTGGCGACTTACCGTGCTGGCCTTCCAAGGGGACTGGATGGGCCGAGCGTTGTGTTCGCCTGCGGGCAGCGTCCTGGCCCTGATGATCTCCTTTGTGCCCGGCGAGGCGGTGCAAATGCTGGCCCGGGGCGCCTGGGGGGGCGACCCGCTGGCCGCACCGGCGAGGCATCTGCCGTGGTCCGCTTCAGCGGCAGCGCGATCACTTCGCAGTCGCCCTCGGGCGCGCCGTCGAGCACCAGATTCTTCAGCACCCGCAGGCCCTTGGGGCGGATGACCTGGTGGCTTTTCGAGCGTCTTGCTGTCGGCGGGGGGCGATGCTGGTGGTGTCAATGCCCATCAGCTGCACGCCCCGGTCGGCCAGCCGCTCGATGGGGGCGAGCGCATAGGCGCTGAGCTGGCCGTCCCGCTGCCCACAAGAGCGGCAAACACAACCCCCTGGCGTCGTTGCCCCGCCTGGTTGGACCCCTGTATTGCCTGCGACGGAACGCCAAGCCAGGGCCGCTTCGCTGAGTCGTGCTGGCCGATCTAAGTATTAACCCCTAAAAGATAAATATGACACTTTTCGAATTTTGGTTGCATTTTTATCATTGTTGCCCAACAATCCACATCGATGGAGATCGATTCCTCAACTTTTGCGCTGATGCCCACGACAAGCTGGGGCAAGTGGGCAACCAGAGGCTTCGTTTGCCAGACCTTTGAGTCCGCTGGCTTTTGTCATGGGGGTCACCCCGACCAGCAGGCTCTGCTCATTTGGATGTAAGGAGAGGACCTCATGAACCGCTTGAAAGTCTCTACCCGCCTGATTCTGGGCTTTGGATTGCTGGCACTGATCGGCATCGTGATCGCTGTGATCGGCGCATTGAACATGCGCTCCATGGCCCAAGACCTTCAAGAGGTCTCTGAGAACCGCATGGTCAAAGTGGCGCAGTTCACTGAGATCAAAGACAACCTCAATGCGATTGGGCGCTTTGCTCGCAACGTCCTGATTTCTGACGACCCCGCGTTTCGCAACCAAGAAAAGCAAAAGATCGCAGAGTTGCGCAAGGCCAATAGCGAGCTCTTGGCGGCGTTGGACAAGACAATCGTTTTGCCTAAAGCCAAAGAGCAGCTTGAGACCATCCACAAAAACCGTGGCATCTACAACAAGGCCATAGACCGTGCGATAGAAACAGCAGAGCAAGGCGACAAAGCTGCCGCTGGGGCCTTGTTAGTGGGCGAGGTGCGCACTCTGCAGAACGTGGTCTTCAAGGCGGTAGACGACTCTCGCGCCATGCAAAAAGAAATCGCAGACAAGCTTGCAAGTGAGGCTGCCAAATCAGCAGCCACCTCTACATTGCTGATGGCCTCCATGGGCGCTTCCATGCTGGTGCTGAGCCTGCTGGTGGGCTGGGTCATTGTGCGTGACTTGTCCAAGGCCTTGGGTGCAGAGCCCGCAGAGTTGGCCGATGCTGCCCAACGCGTTGCAGCCGGTGACCTGAGCGTGGAGCTGCACACCCGCAGCGGTGACGAGGTCAGCGTGATGGCGGCCATGAGCGCCATGCAAAAAGCGCTGACGGGTGTGGTGGCTACCGTGCGCAGCGGGGCCGATGGCGTTGCCACAGCCAGCTCCGAGATTGCACAAGGCAACAGCGACCTGTCCAGCCGCACGGAGCAGCAAGCGAGCGCGCTGGAAGAAACGGCAGCGTCGATGGAAGAGCTGGCCAGCACCGTCAAGCAAAACGCAGACAGCGCCCGCCAAGCCAATCAGCTGGCTGTGAACGCCTCCACCGTGGCGGTGCAGGGCGGCGACGTGGTGGGCCAGGTGGTCAATACCATGAAGGTCATCAACGAAAGCTCCAAGAAGATCGCGGACATCATCAGCGTCATTGACGGCATCGCCTTCCAGACCAACATCTTGGCGCTGAACGCTGCTGTGGAAGCCGCCCGTGCGGGCGAGCAAGGCCGAGGTTTTGCCGTGGTGGCCAGCGAAGTGCGCAACCTGGCCCAGCGCAGCGCCAGTGCGGCCAAGGACATCAAGATACTGATCGACAACAGCGTGACCGAAGTGGCGCGGGGAACCACCTTGGCGGACCAGGCGGGCACGACCATGACCGAGGTGGTCTCTGCCATTCGCCGCGTCACGGACCTGATTGCGGAGGTGAGTGCCGCGAGCAACGAGCAAAGCCAAGGCGTGGCCCAGGTGGGCGAGGCGGTGTCGCAGATGGACCAGGTCACGCAGCAGAACGCTGCGCTGGTGGAAGAGAGCGCGGCCGCAGCCAGCAGCCTGAGCACGCAGGCGCAGCAACTGCAGCACGCGGTGGCGGTGTTCAAGCTCGCCGGTGATGCCGCCCACGGCGCTGCCCGCCACAACACCTCGTTTGCTGCACATGCCTCGACACTTGCGCGTCCAGCAGCGTCGCCTGCATCGCGTCCTTTGGCTGCTAAGGCAACCAGTCAGAAGATTGCAATGGCTAGCAACAAACCTACCGCAGTCCCCGCAGCCGCTGGCGGCGGTGATTGGGAAAACTTCTGATTGGGGAACCCAATGCTCAATGCCGCCACCACCACACCATCGTCCTTTGCTGCATCCTCTGCAAGCACGGGCGCACTGACCGACATTCGAGAATTTCTGGCATTCAAGATTGCCAACGAGGAATACGGGGTGGACATCTTGCGCGTGCAGGAAATACGCTCTTACGAAAAGCCCACCACCATCGCCAATGCCCCCGAGCACCTCAAGGGGGTGGTGAATCTGCGCGGCGTCATCGTTCCCATCATCGACCTGCGCATCAAGCTGGGCGTGGCAGAAGTTCAATACGACCATCTGACCGTGGTGATCGTGCTGAGTATCGGCCAGCGCGTGGTCGGGGCGGTGGTGGACAGCGTGTCGGACGTGCTGACATTGGAGCCATCGCAACTGCGCCCTGTGCCGTCACTCGACTCGAACTTCGACCGCGAGCACCTGCTGGCGATTGGTTCGGTGGACGAGCGCATGCTCATCTTGCTGGACATCGAGAAATTCCTGGCCGATACCGTGTTCGGCGAGATGGCTGCCACAGCCCATTAGCACGCCAACGCCTCTCTCAGCGGACCGCGCCAGGGCGAGACGGTGCCGCCCTGCAGCTACCTGGTGTCTACCCCGGCAGTCATAGGCAGGGCTGATCGCGAATGACTGGCTGCATTTACTGCAGCCCCTCACGCCCCATCGCCCGTGTCGGGGGGAGGGCGGCAGCACACAACCCCAGCGGCCATCCCTTGCACACTGGCCTAGGGACCGCAGCGCCGCGCTCCTCAGCCCTGATTTGAATCAAGGGCCTGCGGAACTACTTTTGTAAAATGAGAACCAAACTCATTTGCACAAAGATAAACCGCATGAAAACAATGCACGAGGGTGCTGCCGCCGCCTTGCACCCCAGCCCATCGGTTGTGACACCGGCTGTGGCACCGGCACCTGCCTCTATGGCCTTGGGCCTGGACAGCCTGAAGGCCCGCACGCCTGCGTTGGTGACCGGGCTGGTGCCCGCTAGCGATGGGCGCGAGCACAGCACCTTGCTGCGCTTGCTAGAGATTGGCTTTGTGCCCGGCGAGGCGGTGCAAGTGCTGGCCCGTGGCGCCTGGGGGGGCGACCCGCTGGCCGTGCGGGTGGGGCAGGCCACGTTTGCCCTGCGCCAGCAAGAGGCCGCCATGGTGCAAGTGCAGGTGTTGGCATGAACGCGGCGGTGACTATGGGCGCAGGCGCAGCCACCCCGGCGGGCGAGCTGATGCGTGTGGCCCTGCTGGGCAACCCCAACTGCGGCAAGACAGCATTGTTCAACCTGCTGACCGGTGCCCGCCAAAAGGTGGCCAATTACGCGGGTGTGACGGTGGAGCGCAAAGAGGGCGTGCTGCACACCGCCACCGGCCGCAAGGTGCGGGTGCTGGACTTGCCCGGCGCCTACAGCTTGCACGCGCACAGCCTGGACGAAGCCATCACCCGCGACATCGTGCGGGGTCGCCGCCCTGGCGAAGCCTTGCCCGACCTGCTGGTGTGCGTGACGGACGCCACCCACCTGCGGCTGAACCTGCGCCTGGTGCTGGAGGCGCGGGCCCTGGGCCTGCCTATGGTGCTGGTACTGAACATGAGCGACATGGCCGAGCGCCAGGGCATCCAGATCGACCGCGAGGTGCTGGCCCGCGAGTTGGGCATGCCTGTGCTGGCCACCGTGGGCGTGCGCGGCGATGGCGCCAGCGAGCTGCTGGCCTGGCTGGATTCGCCCGCTGCGCAGGCGCTGAAGGCGCCGCAGGTGCCCGCCCAGGAGGCGGTGGCGCTAGATGCCTCTGCGCTGGATGCGCAGACCCAGGTCATCCGCACCCACCAGCAGGTGCACCGGCTGATGGAGTTGGCGGTGCGCGCCCCGGCGGCCAGCCTGCGGGCGGACGACCGCATCGATGCCGTGGTGCTGCACCCGGTGTGGGGCATGCTGCTGCTCTTGACCACGCTTTTCTTGATGTTCCAGGCCGTGTTCACCTGGGCGACGGTGCCGACCGATGGGATCAAGGCGGGAATCGAGTGGACTTCGGGCCTGATCCAGGAGCACATGGCCGATGGACCGCTGCGCAGCCTGTTGGTGGACGGTGTGGTGGCAGGGGCCGGGGGCGTGCTGGTCTTCTTGCCGCAAATCCTGACGCTGTTCCTGTTCATCCTGGCGCTTGAAGATTCAGGCTACCTGCCGCGTGCCGCCTTCTTGCTGGACCGCGTGATGGGCACCGTGGGGCTTTCGGGCCGTTCGTTCATTCCGCTGTTGTCGAGCTTTGCCTGCGCCGTGCCAGGCGTGATGGCCACGCGCTCCATCACCCACTGGCGCGATCGCCTGGTCACCATCATGATTGCGCCGCTCATGACCTGCTCGGCCCGGTTGCCGGTGTATGCGCTGCTGATCGGTGCCTTCATCCCTGAGCGCACGGTGGCGGGCCTGTTTAACCTGCAAGGCGTGGTGTTGTTTGCGCTGTACGTGGGCGGCATTGCCAGCGCTATGGCGGTGGCGGGTGTGGCCAAGCTGGCGCGCTCTGACCAGCGCGCCCCCCAGTTGCTGATGGAGCTGCCTGCCTACCGCTGGCCCAGCGTGCGCAGCTTGGCGCACGGCCTGTTCGAGCGGGCGATGATTTTCATCAAGCGCGTGGGCGGCATCATCCTGGCCGTCACGGTGCTGCTGTGGTTCTTGTCCACCTACCCGGCGCCACCCGAAGGCGCCACCGAGGCGGCCATCACCTACAGCTTTGCAGGCCAGCTGGGGCGATTGCTGGAGGTGCTGGTGGCTCCGATTGGCTTTAACTGGCAGATCGCCATCGCCTTGGTGCCCGGCATGGCCGCGCGCGAGGTGGCAGTGGGCGCGCTGGGCACGGTGTATGCCTTGTCCGTGACAGGCGAAGAGGTGGCCAGCGAGCTGGGGCCGCTGATTGCGCAGAGCTGGTCCTTGGCCACGGCGCTGTCGTTGCTGGTGTGGTTTGTGTTTGCGCCGCAGTGCATCTCCACCATCGCCGCCGTGCGGCGCGAGACCAACAGCTGGCGCTATCCGCTGGTGATGGTGGTGTACCTGTTCGGCCTAGCCTATGCGGCCAGCTTTGTGACCTACCGAATCGCCTTGGCCCTGGGAGGTGGCGCGTGATGTGGCAACAATGGATCACCGGCTTGATCGTGGCGCTGGCCGCCGCCTACATGGTGTGGCGCTGGCTGCCCGCCGGGCTGCGCAAAAAGCTGGGCCGGGTGCACCCGGCCATGGCGCAGAGTGCGGGGTGTGGCAGTGGAGGCGGAGGCGGAGGCGGAGGCGGAGGCGGCTGCAGTAGTTGCGGCAGTTGTGCGTCTTCCGGTTCGGCTGGTAACGCTCCTCAGTCGGTGCACGGCCCTTGGGCCGCCGAGGGCAAAGAGCGCTTTTGAGGGCGTGTTGGCTTTGCCGGGTGACTGGGGTGGGCCTCGCGATCTTGCGGGGCCGCATCGTTGACGGCGCCCACAACGCAGCGCCTGCAATCCGGTCAGGCGTAAATCGTGCCCGACTGCAGCGCGGCGAGGGCCTGAGCCAGGTTGGTGCGGGCCTGAGCCTCGTAGCGGTAGAAAAACCACTCGTTGTGGTAGATGCGTGGGCGGCTCAGAAAGCCCTGCAGCACCTTGCTGCGCCCTGCCATATAGCGTGGCCAGCGCACAAAGAAATACTCACGGCGCACGTTGCGCTCAAACTGGCGGTACACCGCATCGCTTTGGCCCAGCACGGCCAGGTCGATGTCTACCACCCAAGTGGCGTCGCCCTGCAGCACGCCCGGGTTGTGGCAGGTGGCCATGATGTGTTCGTGCACGGTGCGCGCCAGGCTGGGTGGCAAGGGCTGGCCGTTGAGGAAGCGTGACGCCCACTGTGCGCTGCGTGCCTCGTTGTGGGCACTCCAGGGCCAATACACCGCGTCGTGAAACCACAGGGCCAGCGCCACGGCTTGGGGTTGCTCTAGCGCGCCGGGCAGTTCGTTTTGCACTGTGTGCCAATGGCCCAGGCAGGCCTGCAGGTGCGATGCGTTGTGGTACGCCCGGGGCCAGCGTTGCCAGCTGCGCAGCAGGCGCTGGCCTTCTTTCATCCACGCGTTGTCAGGGCAGCCCAGTGCTGTGCCCAGGGCTTCCCATTGCCCCAGTAGCGCTTCGGTGTCTGGGCTACTGCGGTGGAACATCGGTGCGCAGATTTATGCCACGCGGCCGAGCAGAAGGTACTCCATGAGTGCCTTTTGCACGTGCATCCTGTTTTCTGCTTCATCCCACACTACGGATTGGGGGCCGTCGATGACATCAGCTTCCACCTCTTCGCCCCGGTGCGCGGGCAGGCAGTGCATGAAGAGGGCGTCGGGCTGGGCGGCAGCCATCATTTCGGCATCTACGCACCAGTCGGCAAAGGCCTTTTTGCGGGCCTCGTTTTCGGCCTCGTAGCCCATGCTGGTCCACACATCGGTGGTGACCAGGTCAGCGTCCTTGCAGGCTTCAAGGGGGTTGCTATAAAACTGATAGCTGCTTGCGCTTACTCCGTGAGCGCCAGAGGCCAATTTTTCATCAATTTCGTAGCCGCGAGGCGTGCTCACGTTGACCTTGAAGCCCAGTAGCGCAGCGGCCTGCAGCCAGGTGTTGGCCATGTTGTTGCCATCACCCACCCAGGCCACTGTCTTGCCCGCGATGGAACCACGGTGCTCGATGTACGTGAAGATGTCGGCCAGGATCTGGCAGGGGTGGTATTCGTTGGTCAGCCCATTGATGACCGGCACGCGCGAGTGCGCGGCAAAGCGCTCTAGCTTGGTCTGCTCGTAGGTGCGGATCATCACCAGATCGGTCATGCGGCTGATGACCTTGGCGCTGTCTTCAATAGGCTCCGCGCGGCCCAGTTGGCTGTCGCCGGTGGTCAGGTGCACCACGCTGCCACCCAGCTGGTACATGCCCGCTTCAAAGCTCACGCGGGTGCGGGTGCTGGCCTTTTCAAAAATCATGGCCAGCGTGCGGTCGACCAGCGGGTGGTGTTTCTCGTACGACTTGAACTTTTTCTTGATGATCGCAGCGCGCTCGAACAGGTAAGCGTATTCGTCAGCGGTGAGGTCGGTGAACTGCAGATAGTGTTTCATGGGCAAAAAAGGGCCCGCCGTGGCGTGCCCTGCAAGGTTTATTCGGCCAGGATGGCTTTGACCAGAGGGGTGAGCTTGGCCACGATTTCGTCGGCCTCGGCCACGGTAAGGATCAGCGAGGGCACCAGGCGGATAACGCTGTCGGCCGTCACGCTGATCAGCAGGCCCGCTTCGGCGGCGCGGCCGGTGAGGGCGCCGCAGGGCTTGTTCAGCTCAATGCCCAGCATCAGGCCCTGGCCACGGATTTCCTTCACGCCGCTCAGGCTGCCCAGCTCGCGCTCCAGCGCGGCCTTCAGGTGCGCGCCCACGGCGGCTGCGTTGTCGAGCAAGCCGTCTTCTTCCATGATGCGGATGGTCTCGTTGCCTGCGCGCATGGCCAGCTGGTTGCCGCCAAAGGTGGTGCCATGGTTGCCGGGCTGCAGCACATTGGCGGCCTTGGGGCCTGCCACCACCGCGCCAATCGGCACGCCCGAGCCCAGGCCCTTGGCCAGAGGCATCACGTCAGGCACGATGCCTGCCCACTGGTGGGCAAACCACTTGCCAGTGCGGCCCATGCCGCACTGCACTTCGTCAATCATCATCAGCCAGCCGCGCTCGTCGCACAGGGCGCGCAGTTGCTGCAAATATTCCACGCGGGTAGGGTTCACGCCGCCTTCGCCCTGGATGGTTTCAAAGAACACGGCGACCACATTGGGGTTGCCTTCGGTGGCCTTCTTGATGGCTTCGATGTCGTTGAGCGGCACGCGCACAAAACCTTCGACCAGCGGGCCAAAGCCGCTGTAGATCTTGGGGTTGCCAGTGGCCGACATGGTGGCGATGGAGCGGCCGTGGAAGGCTTTTTCGTAGACCACGATCTCGGGCTTGGCGATGCCCTTGTCCACGCCGTACTTGCGCGCGATCTTGATGGCGGCCTCGTTGGCCTCCAGGCCCGAGTTGCAGAAGAACACGTTGGTCATGCCCGAGCGCTCCACCAGCTTGGCTGCCAGCGCCTCTTGTAGCGGTGAGTGGTAGTAGTTGGAGGTGTGGATGAGCTTGGTGATCTGGTCTTGCAGCGCAGGCACCAGCTTGGGGTGGTTGTGGCCCAGCGTGTTCACGGCGATGCCGCCCAGCGCGTCCAGGTACTCCTTGCCGTTCACATCCCAGACTCGGCAGCCCTGACCGCGAGCCAGCGCAATCGGTACGCGGCCATAGGTGTTCATTACGTGGGGCGAGGCTGCCTCAATGAAAGCGGTCATGCAGAGATCTCCAGACGGTGCAAAAAAGGGTTGGGCTTGTGGCCCGCAATAGGTCGGTGATAGACCAGATACAGGGTCTTCAACCCGAAAAACGAAGCACGATTCTAGGGGGAGAGCCATGGCTGGCTGTTGACAATTGCGCATCACTGCAATGCGTTACCCGACGACCCACTGGGAATACCGGGTTAGCTCTTATATAAGAGTTAGAATGCGGGGCCGTAGCAACACTGCGGTGAGCTGCCACTTACCCAAGCGACCCCGATGGTTTCCCCCTCCACAAAAGAAGTCTTCATCCAGGGCATTACCCACGACGGGAAAACCTTCAGGCCCAGTGACTGGGCCGAGCGGTTGGCTGGCGTCATGAGCCAGTTCCGCCCCGGCGGTTCGCGGCCGGGCAGCCACCTGAGCTATTCACCCTGGTGCATCCCGACCACGCTCAATGGCATCAAGTGTGTGGTGGTGCACCGCGACCTGCGCGACCATGAGCCCATGGCTTGGGACTTTGTGCTCAACTTCGCCAGGGACAACAGCTTGCAGGTGGCTGAAGCGTGCTTGCTGCCTGATGCCCCCACCCCGAAGGCCTGACAGGCCTTTTTTTTCGCCCTCTGTTTTCTCGCACCTTGGCTTGAATTGCTTTGCCCATTGCTTGGGTGAGGCGGGTTTGCGCCCAGGCCGGTCACGCTCCACAAGCCGGGCGCTGTGATGTCGTGTGCTTGCGGCGTGGCGCTGGCTGAGTGTGCATGCATTGCGGGCACAAAAAAACCGCCCGAAGGCGGTTTTGATGTTTGCTGACAGCGCACCCGTTACAAACGGCGGGCAGCGGAGGCTACCCGTGCTGTTTGCCTGAAGTGGGTCAGGCGGCCAGTGCCAGGGCTTTCACCTTGGCTGCCAGGCGGCTCTTATCGCGAGCTGCCTTGTTCTTGTGGAAGATGCCCTTGTCTGCAACGGTATCGACCACGCTTTGTGCCTTGGCGAAAGCTTCAGCAGCCTTCACCTTGTCGCCAGCCAAAACAGCCTTTTCGACGTTCTTGACAGCGGTGCGGTATTTGGAACGCAGCGATGTGTTGGCTGCGTTGATCTTGACGTCCTGACGGACGCGCTTGCGGCCCGACGCCAGGCGTGGGTTCTTTTTCTTTGGTTTAGCGGATGCCATTATTTAATTCCTTGAGTCTGAGGATGATGCCAGCAAAGCCGATGATTATAGCCCACCCGGGGCGCAAGGGGCTAGTCCCTGTTTCGCCGCCTGGCGGTGAGCCGCTGCGGGCCCTGCCTTGGGCTTTCACCATCGCCCGGTCCTGTGGGACGCCAGGGAGGCAATAGCCTGGTGGACGTAAGCGAGCGCAACAAGGGGCCCCGCTGCTCGGCTCGTACTGCGCGCAGCGAATACACTCCCGGCGGTGTCACTGTTCAAAGCCGCCTCCACCGTATCCCTGCTGACCCTGGCCTCCCGCGTAACGGGCCTGGCGCGCGACCTTTTGATGGCATCCATGTTTGGTGCCAGCGCCCTCACGGACGCCTTCAACGTCGCCTTCCGCATTCCCAACCTGTTTCGCCGCTTGTTTGCTGAGGGCGCGTTTGCGCAGGCCTTTGTGCCTGTGCTGGCCACCACCAAGGCCAAAGAGGGCGAAGAAGCCACCCGCCGCCTGATGGCCGCCGTGGCCACCGTGCTGGCCTGGGTGCTGCTGCTGACCTGTGTGGTGGGTGTGCTGGGCGCACCACTGCTGGTGTGGGCGCTGGCCAGTGGCATGCGCCAAAGCCCCGAGGCCTTTGACGCCGCTGTGTTGATGACGCGCTGGATGTTCCCCTACATCGGCTTCATGTCCATGGTGGCGCTGGCTGCTGGCATCCTCAATACCTGGAAGCACTTTGCGGTGCCCGCAGCTTCGCCGGTGCTGCTCAATGTCAGCATGATCGCTGCCGCCTGGTTGGGGGCGCCCCAGCTAGAGGCGCGTGGCATCGAGCCCATCTTTGCGATGGCCGGTGGGGTGATGCTGGGTGGCATTCTGCAACTGGGGATGCAGATCCCGGTGCTGCTGCGCATGGGGCTCATGCCGCGCATTGGTCTGACTTGGGGCTCCATTCGGGCGGCCTGGGCAGAGCCGGGCGTGCGCCGCGTGCTGGCGCTGATGGCGCCCATCTTGCTGGGCGTGGGGGTGGCGCAGGTGTCATTGATGATCAACACCCAGATCGCCTCGTACCTGGCTCCGGGCAGTGTCACCTGGCTGTTTTATGCCGACCGGCTGATGGAGTTCCCGACGGCGCTGCTGGGCGTGGCGCTGGGGGTGGTGCTGACGCCGCAGCTCACGGCGGCCAAAGCGGCGGGCGATGGCGCCAAGTATTCGGCCATGATGGACTGGGGCCTGCGCATTGTGGTGCTGTTGGCCGTGCCCTGTGCGGTGGCGTTGCTCACATTCTCCAAGCCGCTGGTGGCCACTTTGTTCCATTACGGCAAGTTGGCCGACGGAGACGTGGGGCAGATCGCCGTGGCACTGGCGGGGTATGGCGCTGGCCTGTTGGGGCTGGTGGCCATCAAGGTGCTGGCGCCGGGCTACTACGCCAGCCAGGATGTGCGCACGCCGGTCAAGATCGCCATCGCGGTGCTGGTCATTACCCAAATTCTGAACGCTGTCCTGGTGCCGCTCATTGACCATGCCGGACTGGCGCTGTCGATTGGCCTGGGTGCCTTGGTCAACGCCTTGTGGCTGTTGATCGGCTTGATCCGCAAGGGCAGCTACCAGCCGCAGCCGGGCTGGGCACGCTTTGCCTTGCAGGTGGTGGCCGCCAGCGCCTTGCTGGCCATTTTGTTGGCCTGGGGCTCGCACTATTTCGACTGGGTGGCCTTGCGTGCCCACAGTGCCCAGCGGGTGCTGTTGCTGGCGGGGTTGATGGCGGCAGCGGCGGCTTTGTACTTTGGCGCGCTGTGGGCTGCAGGCCTCAAGCTGCGGCAAATGCTGCGGCGCTGATGGCCCCTGGCAGGTGGGGCTGCCAGGGCCCAGGCCATGACCGCCGAAATGCCGGGTGAATCCATGGGTTTTGCGCCTTGACGTTGCGGCCCGCTCGTTCTCAAAATCTGCCATGTCCCTGAGCTACACCGTCCCCTCGTCCTTGGAATATTTCGCCTGCCTGGTGCAAAGCGATGAGCACTTCCCCCTGCTCGAAGCGGCCGCCAGCATTGCCCAGGATGAATACCCCGAGCTGGACGTGCAACAACTGCTGGGCGATGTGGACCAGATGCAGGCCCGCATCGGCAGGCGCCTGGCGGTCGATGCACCCGCGCTGCAGCGGCTGCACATGCTCAACCAGTTCTTTTTTTCGGACCTCGGCTTTGCGGGCAACGTCAACAACTACTACGACCCCGAAAACAGCTACCTGAATGCGGTGCTGCGCATGCGCCGGGGTATTCCTATCAGTCTGGCCGTGCTGTGGATGGAGCTGGCCCAGGGGCTGGGCCTGCATGTGCGCGGGGTGGGCTTCCCGGGGCACTTCATGGTGAAGGTGCTGCTGCCCAAAGGGCAGGTGGTGATGGACCCCACCAATGGCCAATCGCTCAGCCGCGAAGACCTGTCAGAGCGGCTGGAGCCCTACAAGCGCCAAAGCGGACTGGTGGACGACTACGATGTGCCGCTGGGCCTGTATTTGCAAGCCGCCACACCGCGCGACATCATTGCCCGCATGCTGCGCAACCTCAAGGAAGTGCACCGGTCCCAGCAAGACTGGCAGCGCCTGACGGCGGTGCTGGACCGCTTGATCGTGCTGTCCCCCCAGACCTGGGGCGAGCGGCGGGACCGGGGTCTGGCCCACGCCGAGCTGGGCCACGCCAAAGAGGCCGTGGTGGACCTGGAGGCCTACCTGGCCCACGCTGAAGATGGGCTGGATGTGGACATGGTGGCAGACCGGCTCAGCGCGCTGCGGCGCTCGCTGAGCTAGGTGTCTGGTACGAATCCGCGCTCAGGTCATTGGAATCCAAACCGTTCGGGCTGAGCTTGTCGAAGCCTTGCGCAGCGCTTCGACCGCGCTCAGTGAACGGATTTAGAGGTTTGAATGGATACCGGTTGAGGGCCGTGCCCTGCAGCTGGCCCAGTTGTCTAAAGAATCAACCGGGCTTCGCCTCAAAACGGTTGCCCGTCGTCCCCTGAGGAGGGCGCATCAGACCCGCGCAGTTGGGCCAGTTGCTGGCGCAGTGCTTCGTTCTCCGCGGTCAGTTCGGCCACGCGGGCCCTCAGGGTTTGCAGCTCATCTGCGGCGGGGGCGTCAGTGGGGCCCACGGCTTCATCGGCGGCCTTCACAGGCGTCTCTTCACGTGTTTTGCGCTTGGCTTCACGCACGCGCTTGGCGGCTTGCTTGAGTTCGTCCTTGCCTGCCACGGCGGCGGCCACTTGCTCTTCGGCGGGCAGCGTTGCCACAGCGGCAGCAGCGTTGAGCGAGATGGTGCCTGATTTGACGGCGGCCACCAGCTCGGGCGCTGCCTGCTTCTGGATTTTCTCGATCATGACCACCTGGCTGCTGCTCAGGCGCGCAGCGCGGGCAATGGCTTCGCGGCTGCTCAGGTCGTCTGCTGGGGCTGCGTTGGTCGTTGCGGTGGCCACATCTGTCGAAGGCGCCGCCTCGGTTTGGGATTCTTCTGACGGGGCGCTGGCCACAAAGGCGGCCGCAGCGCGCGCACGGCGGTCGGCCACGATTTCGCGCTTGCGCAGTGCCAGCACGCCGCGCTGGAAGTCGGATACGCTGCGGCGGCCCAGGTGCTGGTCAATCATCCACAGGTGCACGTCTTCCATCGACTGGAAGTGGGTGTTTTGCACGGTTTGGAAAGGCAGACTGTGCTTTTGGCAAATGCCGTAGCGGTTGTGTCCGTCCACCAGCACATCGCCCCATAGCACCAGGGCGTCCCGGCAGCCCTCGGCCAAGATGCTGCGCTCTAGCGCATCGTGCTCGTCAGGGGTCAGGGGGTCGATATAGGCTTTGAGTTCTTCGTTGACAACGATGTTCATGGTGTGCGGGCGCGGGGCCGGGTCTACAGGGCAGGGGCGGCATTGTAGTTGCACGCTGCTGCGGTGCAGGCCTCAGACGCCTCAGACGCCTCAGTTGTCGCGGTTGCCCCTGAGCGCCAGCCAGCCTGCCACAGCTGTAAAGACCACCAGGATGCACACGATCACCCAAAAGCCGTGCTCGCTGCTTGCCAGCGGGATGCCGCCCACATTCATGCCCAGCAGCCCGGTGAGGATGTTGATGGGCAGCGCCAGCACCGTCACCACCGTCAGCACAAACAGGCTGCGGCTGTTGGCCTCTTGCACGCTGGCAGCCAGCTCTTCTTGCAGCAGTTTGATACGCTCTTGCAGCCCCTGCATGTCGCGCAGCACCACAGAGAATTCTTCGGTGGAGTCGCGCAGCTCTTGCACATCTTCGGCGCCCATCCACTGCGGCGGGTGCGCCAGCAGCCGGAACAGGGCGGCGGGCTCGGGCGCCAGCAGGCGCTGCAGCCGCACCAGCAGCCTGCGCAGCACGCCCAGGCGCGCGCGCTTGTGGTTGAGTCTGCCCGCCAGCAGCTCGTCTTCAATGCCGTCGATGCGCTGCGTCACGCCTCGCACGATGTCCACCAGCCCTGCGGCCTGGGTGCGCATCAGCTGCTCCAGCAGGGCCACGCTGGAGCGCGGTGTGTGCCCTTGGCGCACCGCCGTGCGCAGGGCATCCACCGATCGCAGCGGGTGCGCCCGCGCGGTAATCACCAGGTGGGGCAGCACGCAAATCCACAGCGTGGCAATGTCGGACGGCTCGAATGCAAAGTCAAAGTGCGCATCGTTGAGCACGCCCATCAAGGCGTCGTCGTCGCGCTCAATGCGTGTGGAGTAAGAGCCGTCTTTGAGGGCTTCAAAAAAAGCGTCAGGCAGGTCGGCGTGGCGCTGCATCCAGCGCACGGCTTGCGCGTGGGCCAGGTTGAAATGCAGCCACACAAAGGCGGCAGTCTGGGCGGGGTCCTGCGGCGTCGCGGTGTCTGGTGCTGCGCCTTGCAGCCGATGGGCGTCCAGCCACTGCACGGCTTCGGTACTGTCCAGTGGGCGGGCGTGGTGGCCGCCGTCTTGCATCAGATAGCCACAGATCAGGCCTGCGGTATCGCCTCCGTAGCCGCCATGGGGTGCCGTGCTGGCAAGGGGTGCAGTCATGAAGAGGAGAGGGCGAAAACGAAGAGCGGAGGTGCTGATGCCAGCGTGCAATGTTGCGGCGGTTGTGTGACTTTTTCATGACTTTTCCGTGGCTGTCATCACTTTGTCACTGGGGCTTGGCAGCATCGGCGCCATCTTTTTTGCACTTCTGACCACCATGCTCCAGAACGCCCCGTTCGACGCCCAGGACCTGATGCAGCGCATCGCCAACGATCTGATCGACAGCTACGACGAAGAGTTGGAGCTGGAGATTGAGGACCGCAACGTGGACGAAGAGGGCGACCTGGTTGCCACCGACAAGCTGGAGCGCCAGCGTTACTTCAAAGAGCTGTTTCGCCTGCAGGGTGAGCTGGTCAAACTGCAAGACTGGGTGCAGCACAGCCGCCAGAAGGTGGTGATCTTGTTTGAAGGCCGCGACGCGGCGGGCAAGGGCGGCGTCATCAAGCGCATCACCCAGCGGCTGAACCCGCGCGTAGCCCGCGTGGCGGCGCTGCCTGCGCCCAACGACCGTGAGCGCACGCAGTGGTACTTTCAGCGCTATGTGGCGCACCTGCCTGCGGCCGGTGAGATGGTGCTGTTCGACCGCAGCTGGTACAACCGCGCAGGCGTCGAGCGGGTGATGGGCTTTTGCTCTGACGACGAGTACGAAGAGTTTTTCCGCACCGTGCCTGACTTTGAAAGAATGCTCGTGCGCTCGGGTATCACGCTGGTCAAATACTGGTTCTCCATCACCGACGAAGAGCAGCACCTGCGCTTTCTGGGGCGCATCCATGACCCGCTCAAGCAGTGGAAGCTCAGCCCCATGGACCTGGAAAGCCGTGTGCGCTGGGAGGCCTACACCAAGGCCAAAGAAACGATGCTGGAGCGCACCCACATCCCCGAAGCGCCTTGGTGGGTGGTGCAGGCGGTCGACAAGAAAAAGGCCCGCCTCAACTGCATTGCCCACCTGCTGGGCCAGTTGCCATACCAGGAGGTGCCCCACGCACCCGTGGTGCTGCCAGACCGGGTGCGCAACCCCGAATACCTGCGCCAGCCGGTGCCTGCCTCGATGTACGTGCCAGAGATGTACTGACGAGAGGGTGTGGGCGAAGGTGTGAGCCAGTCTGTAGGGTGGTTTTGCTCCTGTTTTGGTAGCTGCTAGCGCTTATTTATCGAGCGCTAGGGGCTGAAATGGCACCTATCCCACCTGGCCGGGCAAAGGTTCGCATCAGTGCCCGTGCGCATTGCCGCCGGCCTGCGATGGCGTGCCGCTGCGGCCAAACTGGTGCCAGGCCCGCCGCAATTGCGTGTCTGAACTGAACCCTGCCAACTCTGCAGCCTGGGTGACGTTGCGACCCGACTGCAGGGCTGCTTCGGCGGTGGCCAGGCGGATGCGGCGCAGGTACTGCAGCGGCGCAATGCCCGCATGCTCCAGAAACAACCGGGTCAGGTGCCTGGGCGAGGTGTGGGCCACCTCGGCCATGGCGGGCACATTCCACGGCGACTGGGGCTGCTGCCCGATGGCGTCCTGCACGCGGTGCAGGGCGGGGTGCAAGTGGTTGCGGTGGTGCAGAAAGGGCGAGAACTCCGGGTCGTTGGGCCCACGGCGCAGGGCCACCACCATGGCCTGCGCCACCTGGGCGGCCAGCGCGGGGCTGCAGGTTTCGCTGATGCGGTGCAGCAGCAGGTCGATGCCTGTGGTCACCCCGGCGCTGCTGTGCACCGGGCCATCGGCCACAAACACGCGGTTGGCGGCCACGTCGCAGCGCGGGTCCACTTGTGCCAGCTCGCCCAGGTGCAGGTGGTGCGTGGTGGCACGGCGGCCGCTGAGCAAGCCCGCGTGCGCCGCCAGCACGGCACCAGCGCACACGGTCACCAGCTCCAGCTGCCCCGCCGCCAGTCGCAGGCCGCGCAGCCAGTGCAGCAAGGCGCGTGCCTCTGGGTTGTCCACGTCAATGCGCTGCCCCGCCAAGCCCACCAGCACCACCCAGGCGGGTTGCGCCAGGGTGGCGGGTAGCGGCGCCAAGCCGGTCAGCATGGCCCCCACCGAGGTCACAGACTGCGGCGTGGGGCTGACGAAGTGCTGCACAAACCGCGCAGCCTGCCCTTGTGCCACCAGCGCCTGGTTGGCAATGCGCAGTGCCTCGGCAGGGCCTGCCCAGTCAAGCACCAGGCTGCCCGGCAACAGGGCAAAGTAGACGTGGATGGGGTGTGTTGCTGGCATCGCTTATTTTGGCCCACCCGCCATGCAGCTGGCGCCGCCTGGCGGTGGGCTGCATGGCCCGTGGGTGGTTTAAGGCGCGGGGTTCCAGGGCGTGTCCATTTGGCGGGCTGTGCGCTCGGCCAGGGCAGGGCTCAGCAGGCGGCTGACCAGGTGCAGGCTCATGTCGATGCCCGCGCTGATGCCCGCCGAGGTGACCAGCCGCCCCTGATCGACCCAGCGCACATGCTCTTGCACGGTGAGTTGCGGAAACTGCGAGCGCAGATCGCCAATATCTTCCCAATGGGTGGTGACGGGGCCCTCACGCAGCACACCGGCCGCCGCCAGAATGAACGCCCCGGTGCACACAGATGCTGTGATGCTGGCGCCCTGGGCGGCCTGTGCCACCCACTGGCGTGTAGCGGCGCAGGCAGCGGCGGAATCGACCACGCCGCCGGGCACGACCAGCACATCGGGTGGTGCCGCGCTGGCAAAGTCGGCATCCGGCAGCACCCGCAGCCCAGCGCGGGCTCGTATGGCATCCAGGGTGCGGGCCACGCATTGCACGCTGAAGGCCGGGGCTGCACCGGGCTGCGCGCGCTGGTGCATGCGGGTGGCGGTGGTGAAGACTTCATACGGGCCGCCCAGGTCCAGGGCTTCCACATCGTCAAACACCAAGATGGCGATGTTCAGGGTGCAGCTCATGAGCGCACCCCGGTCAAGGCGGCAGACTGTACCCGTGCAAGTGCTTCATCCACCGTGCACAGCGTGGCAAAGCGGCCTTGCAGCACGGTCGCGGTGCGGGTCTTGATGTCGGCGGCTGGCAGCACCTGGCCGTCGGGTTGCACCATGTCCCAGGTGTGGGTGGCATCTAGCACGTAGTCCACCTCCCAGCCCAGGTCTGAGGCGTGGCGTGTGGTGGTCTCGCAGCATTGTTCGGTGCGAATGCCGCTGATGATGAGTCGCTGAACCCCATGGCGTGTCAGCCATACGTCGAGCCCTGTGCCCACCAGCGCGCTGTGGCGCGACTTGGTGAAGGTGGCTGCGGCATCAAAGTCCGTGAGTCCCTTGAGGGGGCTGACGTGGCCGGAGGTGTGCGAGAAGGGATTGGCGACCGTCTCTGGCCCATCGGCATGAAATACCCGCACCACCGGAATGCTCTGGGCGATGCAGCCCTCGATCAAGGCATTTTGTGCGGCCAGGTAGGCGGGCAGGCCTGTTTCTGTGAAAAACGGGCGGTGCCGAAATGATTCTTGGACATCAATCACTATCAGACAAGTTTTCATGAGGTGGCCTTTTGCAATCGAGTGAATATGCGCCCATTTTGAAAGCGCTACAGCCTTCCGTCAGTTCGGAGTTGGACGAGTTTCGATCAAATCAGGACATGCGTTGAGAAATCTGTGCGCAGTCTTTTCTGGGCTTTTGTGGGCCATGTGGGGGCCCTGCGCCGGGCCCGCGCCTTGCCAGCGTGGTTTGCAACCTGCCGTAAATCAAGGCTTGGGCCAATACCTGCTATGGTGATCAGGGTTTTCCCTTATTTTCTGGAGCCATTGCCCCCATGCCTCATAAAAGCAGTCTGTTTTCGTTGGCGGCGCTCACCCGCGCGTACCGACGCAATCTGGCGGCGTTGGTGCGCGTGGCCAAGCCTGTGAAGGGCAAGAAACGCGCGCCGGTGCAGAGTAGCGCTGTGGCCCGCAAAGCGGCGCGGGCGGCGCCCAGGCGCACCACCCCGCTGGCAGGTACGTCTTCCGAGTGGTTGGCGGGGATTGCCCCCGGCCCGGCAGGGGCGCGGCGCTTCCATCTTTTTGTGCCTGCGGGGTTGGCGCCAGCCCCGGGGGAGTTGTTTCCGTTGCTGGTCATGTTGCATGGCTGCGGGCAAACGGGGCGCGACCTGGCGGCCAGCTCGCGCATGAACCGCCTAGCGGCACGCAAGCGTTTTTTGGTGCTGTACCCCGAGCAAGAGCGTGTGGCCAATGCCCATGGTTGCTGGAATTGGTACGACCGCCGCAGTGGCAAGGCCGATGCCGAGGCTGCCACCTTGCTGGCCGCTGTGGACCAGGTTGCGCGTCGCCATCCGGTGGATCTGGGGCGTGTGGCTGTGGCGGGCTTGTCTGCTGGCGGCAGCATGGCTGCGCTGCTGGGGGCGCGCTACCCATCGCGCTTTTGCGCGGTGGTCATGCACTCCGGGGTGGCCCCGGGCACGGCTGAATCGGCCGCCACCGCCGTAGCGGCCATGCGTGGCAGCCGCGATGCGCATTTGCCCATCGCACAGGCTCCGTTGCCTGCGGGCGGCCTGGGGGGCACTGGCGATGGGGCTGCGGCAGATCGCCAGACCTTGCCGCCGCTGCTCATCCTGCATGGCGATGCCGATGGCGTGGTCTCGGTGCGCAATGCCGCCGCCACGGCGGTGCTGTGGGCCGATGCTGCGGGCGCACGGGCGACGGCATCGCGCACCCTGCGCCGAGGCCAGCGTTACCCCATGCAGGCCATGGAGTTCAAGGCCCACGGCCAGGTGGTGGTGTCGGTGCGAGAGATCACGGGGCTGGGCCACGCCTGGAGCGGCGGGGCACCAGGCTTGCCCCACAGCGATCCGGCGGGGCCTGATGCTTCGGCGTTGGCCTGGGCTTTTGTTGTAAGGCAGTTCGGCCGCCTGGCTTAGGGGTAGGAGATAGATGCGAAATATGCCTCTATCGCCCGATGGATAAGCGCAAGGCGCTATCAATTTTGAATAGAATCGGCGGGCAAATCAAACCAGCCGTGCAGCGACCAGCTCTTTCTTGAGGTACGCATAAAACAAGGGTGCAGCCACCAGCCCGGCCGGGCCAAAAACGGCTTCGGCCACAAACATCACGCTCAGCAGCTCCCACACGCCCATCTGTGTGCGCTGGCCCACCACCTTGGCGTTGATGACGTACTCTGCTTTGTGGATCAGGATCAGAAAGCCCAGGCAGGCGGCTGCTGCCATGGGCGACACCGACAGGCCTACGATGGTCATCACCACGTTACACAGCAAATTACCCACGATGGGCACCAGGCCTGCGACAAAGGTGAGGGTGATGAGCACCGGGGTATAGGGCAGGGCCATGCCCCAGAACGGCAGCACAAACAGCAGGAACAGCGCGGTCAGCAGCGTGTTAAACGCCGCAATCCAAAATTGTGCTGCCACGATTTGCCGGAATGCCTCGCCAAACAGCGTGATGCGCTGGCCCAGTTGCTGGGCCAGGGGGCCTAGGGATGCGTTGGAAGTGCGTACCGCCGCCAGGGAGCCGATGAGCAGGCCCACATAGGCAAATAGCACGCTACCCAGCCAGGCCCGCCCGGCCATGGCCAACGCGCCAGCCTTGGCGCCCAGGTAGCTGGCGATGATGCGTTGGATTTCTGCCGCGCCCTCGGGCAGGTGGGCGGCCATGTCGGCCGGCAGCTTCAGGCGCAGCTCTAGCACCGTGCGGGCCATGTAGGTGAGCAGCTCGCGGTACTGCTGGGGTGCATCGACCAGGTACCCCCGCGAGTGGGTAAGCCCGGCTGCCAGCAATGCCAGTGGCATGAGCATGACCACGGCGGCGGCCACCACCTGGGCTGCGCGGGGCGTGGCGCGCTGCGCCGCCTTAGCGCCTTGCAGGCGGCGCAACCCGGCCGTGAGCCAGCTAGTGAGGGCGCGGGTGAGCAGGAAGCCCAGGCACACGCACAGCAGCCCGGGCAGCAGCCCGCGCCACATCACCAGCAGCAATGCAGAGGCCATCAGCAGGTAGCTGGCCAGCACAACGCCCGAGCGCGCAGCCCACAGGGGCTGCGTCGGCTGTGTGGGGGCGTTGTAGCTGGTCAGCGCTGCCGAGGGCGCTTCAGGCGGGAGGGCTGGGGGCTGGTGCTGCGCCATGCGCGTGTGGGTACGGCGGTTGGGGTTAGCCGACGACCACGGCGGCACCTTCGCCGCGCGGCGCAATGGCGCCGATGGTGTAGACCTGCTCGCCTGCAGCGCGCAGCGTGGCGGCCGTGGCTTCAGCGTTGGCGGCATCAACCACCACCACCATGCCAATGCCGTTGTTGAAGGTGCGGTTCATCTCGATGTCGTCGATGCCTGCCGTCTTTTGCAGCCAGGCAAACAGTTCGGTCTGGGGCCAGCTGCCCTTGGTCAGGTGGGCTGCAGTGCCTTCGGGCAGCACGCGGGGAATGTTCTCCAGCAGGCCGCCACCGGTGATGTGGGCCAGGGCCTTGATGGGGTGCTGGGCCAGCGCGGCCAGCACGTTCTTCACGTACAGGCGCGTGGGCTCCATGATGGCTTGCTTGAAGGGCTTGCCGTCCAGCGTGGCGGGCACATTGCCTGCGGCTTCGGCGCGGTCAATGCACTTGCGCACCAGGCTGAAACCGTTGGAATGCACGCCGTGGCTGGCCAGCCCCAGTACCACGTCGCCGGGCTGCACGGTTTGGCCGGTCAGGATTTTGGATTTTTCGACCGCGCCGACGGCAAAACCGGCCAGGTCGTATTCGCCAGCGGGGTACATGCCGGGCATTTCAGCGGTTTCGCCGCCAATCAGTGCGCAGCCAGACAGCTCGCAGCCCTTTGCAATGCCGCCCACCACGGCCGCAGCCGTGTCCACGTCCAGCTTGCCGCAGGCAAAGTAGTCGAGGAAGAACAGGGGCTCGGCGCCTTGCACCAGCACGTCGTTCACGCTCATGGCCACCAGGTCGATGCCCACGGTGTCGTGCATGTTCCATTCAAACGCCAGCTTGAGCTTGGTGCCCACACCGTCGGTGCCGCTGACCAGCACGGGTTCCTTGTAGCGCTTGGGCACTTCAAACAGGGCACCAAAGCCGCCAATGCCTGCCAGCACGCCTTCGCGCATGGTTTTTTTGGCCAGGGGCTTGATGCGCTCGACAAGGGCGTCACCAGCGTCGATGTCAACGCCAGCGTCTTTGTAGGACAGGGGGGTAGGGGTAGCGGCAGAGTTGCTCATGGCAGGGTAAGCACGGACCAGCGTGCGCAGCAGACTAAAATTTGCCCAGATTTTACGGGCTGCGCGCTGACCACCCCGCCGCAACCCTTCCATACTGTCCTGTTTTCTCTCTGATCTCTCTGGAGCCCATGCAGTTCTACGCTTTTTCTTCTCGCTCCAGCATGTCGCCCAGCAGGCTGCTGCCATGAAGCAGCTGGCGCTGGATATCGGCCTGGTCACCGGGCCGACGCTGTCGAGCTTCTATGCAGGCCCCAATGATGCTGCTTTGCAACACCTGCGCCTGTGGGCGGGTGAGGGCAGCAGCCAGAGCACGCGCTCACCGGTGCCCACCTATTTGTGGGGCGAGGCGGGCAGCGGCAAAACCCATTTGCTCAAGGCCGTGTGTGAAGCCCTGCACGAGCAGGGCGCCAGCGTGGGCTGGATGGACGCCTCCGTGGCCAACCCGCCAGACTTTGACGAACGCTGGGCGGCCGTGGTGATGGACGAAGTGCATCTTTACAACACCGCACAGCAGGCCAGTGCCTTTAACTGGTTTGTGAATGCCATCAACCCGGCCACGGGCGGTCAGCGCTGGGTGCTTGCGGCTGGCGATTTACCCCCGGCCGACTTGCCGCTGCGCGACGATCTGCGCAGCCGCATGGGTTGGGGCCACGTTTTTCAGCTGCAGTTGCTCGATGAAACCGCCCGCCGCGCGGTGCTGCGCCAAGAGGCCGACGCCCGGGGCGTGTTCCTGGGCGACGAGGTCATGGACTTCATGCTCAAGCGCTTCTCTCGGGATCTGGGCAGCCTGATGCAATTGCTTGACCAGTTGGACGCCTTTGCGCTGCGCACCCAGCGCGCCATCACCATTCCGCTGCTCAAGGCCATGCTCGAATCGGAATGAAGAATGAGGGACAACCCCCTGAGCGGCTTCGCCGCTTCCCCCTTCTCTCGCTGTGCTGTGCACTGCGGGAAGGAGGACGCCGCCAGCGCACGCCAGCGAAGCGCCGCCAGCGTGGCGGGGCGGCCCTTGCGCGGCGGCCGCTGGGTTTAGGCAGTGACAGTTTTTGCAACCGCTCGCGCAACGCAACTTATTGAATGATTGAAATGCAAAGAAGCCGCCTTCGCTTGGCACTTTTTGACTTGGACCACACGCTGCTGCCGCTCGACTCGGACTACGAGTGGGGCGAGTTCACCATCCGCATCGGCTGGAACGACCCGGTGGAGTTTGCACGTCGCAACGATGAGTTTTACGCCCACTACCAGGCTGGAACGCTCAATGTGCACGACTACGTGCGCTTTGCCACCGAAGCCGTGCGCCTTCGGGGTGCCGATGCGGCGGCCACGGCGCACCAGCAATTCATGCGTGAGGTGATTGGCCCGGCCATTCGCCCCCAGGCGCTTGATTTGATCCGCCAGCACGAGGCCGCAGGCGACCAAGTGGTCATCGTCACGGCCACCAACGAGTTCGTGACCCGCCCCATCGCCCAGGCTCTGGGCGTGCCAGAGTTGCTGGCCGTGCAACTGGCCCGCGACGCCAACGGCTGGTACACCGGCGAAATTGACGGCATCCCGACCATGCGCGAGGGCAAGGTGCTGCGCATGGAACAATGGCTGGCTGCGCGCCAGCTCACTTGGGCCGATGTGGACAGCACCTTCTACAGCGATTCGATGAACGACGTGCCGCTGCTGGAAAAAGTCAATCACCCCGTGCCCACCAACCCCGACCCGCGCCTGCGCGCCCTGGCGCAAGAGCGCGGCTGGCGCATACTGGACCTGTTTTCGGCAGACGCATCCGCTGCCGCTACAGGCGCCCCTGCCGCTGCCTGAAGGCTGCCCCACAGCGCCCATTCACCTGTTTACTGCATACCCATGATCAAGAAGTTCATCGACAAACTGCTGGGCAAATCGACGCCCGGCACCTCTGGCGGCAAGCCACATTTTGGCAAGCGCGAAGAGGTGCCAGCGTCCGTGCACGGCATCAACCCCGAGCTGGTGGACCGACGGGCGGCCGATGTGGTGCACACCCTCAAGGACGCGGGCTTTGAGGCCTACATCGTGGGCGGCGCGGTGCGGGACTTGCTGCTGGGCCTGCGCCCCAAGGACTTTGACGTGGCAACCAACGCCACGCCTGAGCAGGTCAAGGCGCTGTTTCGCCGCGCATTCATTATTGGCAAGCGCTTTCGCATCGTGCACGTGGTGCATGGCCGGGGGCGTGAGCATGAGGTGATCGAGGTCTCCACCTTCCGCGCCTACCTCGACAACTCGGCTGCAGGCCAGGTCAGCGGCAATGAAAAGACCAGCAAGGCCCAACTGTCGGGCATGCAGCATGCGGTGGACGCCAGCGGCCGTGTGCTGCGCGACAACGTGTGGGGCCCGCAAGACGAAGACGCCACCCGCCGCGACTTCACGGTGAACGCCATGTATTACGACCCAGTCAGTCAGATCGTGGTCGACTATCACAAGGGCTTGCAAGACGCCAAGAAGAAGACGCTGCGCATGATTGGCGACCCGGCCACGCGCTACCGCGAAGACCCGGTGCGCATCATCCGCGCGGTGCGGTTTGCCGCCAAGCTCAGCCCGCTGGGCTTCAGCATCGACGCCAAGTCGGCAGCGCCCCTAGTGCAGTCGCAGGCTCTGCTGGCCGAGGTGCCGCAAAGCCGCATGTTTGACGAAATGCTCAAGCTGCTGCAAACCGGCCACGCCATTGCCACCATCGAGCAGTTGCGCAAGCTGGGCATGTCCAAGGGCATCTACCCGCTGCTGGACGTGGCGGTGGAGCGTGCCGACAGCCCGTTTGTCAAAGCCGCATTGGTGGATACCGACCGCCGCGTGAACGAAGGCAAACCCGTGGCGCCCAGCTTCTTGCTGGCCTGTGTGCTGTGGGAAGACGTACGCAAGGGCTGGGAAGTCCGCATGGGCCGTCGCGAGCACGCTTTGCCTGCGCTGCAAGACTCCATTGATGAGGTGTTTGAGCGGCGCATTGGCGATGTGTCTGGCCGCGGCAAGCTGGCCGCCGACATGCGCGAAATCTGGGTCATGCAACCCCGCTTTGAAAAGCGCGTGGGTAACACGCCGTTTGGCATGGTGATGCAGCCCCGCTTCCGCGCAGGCTTTGACTTCATGCGTTTGCGCGCCGACATTGGCGAGGTGGAAGAGGCGCTGGCCGAATGGTGGCAAGACTTTCAGACGGCAGACGATGAGCGCCGTGAAGACCTGCTGGACCAGGCCCGCGAAGAGCAAAAGGCGCGCCTTAAAGCCCAGCAGCAAGCACAACAACCCGTGGTGCGCCGCGTGCCCAAAAAGCCCGCTGCTGGAGCCGCTGCCACGGCCGATGCCGCCGCAGCCGAACTGCCGGAGTCTGCTGAAGACGGGGCAGCCCCCAAAAAACGCCGCCGCCGTCGCCGCAAGCCGGGTGGCGCTGGCGGGGATGTATCCCCAGCCACCAGCGAATGAGCGCGGCGGTGCCTGTGGATGTCTGGGTGGGCCTGGGCGCCAACCTGGGCGAGCGCGAGCAGGCGCTGCGCGAGGCCTTGCAGGCTATGGCCCGTTGGCCAGACACGCGGCTGGTCAATGTTTCGGCCTTGTACGCCAGCTCGCCAATCGATGCGGGTGGCCCGGACTATTTGAATGCGGTGGCCTTGCTGCGCACCACGTTGCCTGCGCTGGATGTGCTGCAGCGCCTGCAATCGATAGAGCAGGGCGCTGGCCGCGAGCGGCCCTACCGCAACGCTCCGCGCACGCTGGACTTGGACATCCTGCGCTATGGCAACGCGGAGCTGGACACACCCACTCTCACCGTGCCGCACCCCCGCATGGCCGAGCGCGCCTTTGTGCTGCTGCCGATGGCCGAAGTCTCGCCCGCGCTGGTGAGCGAGGCCGCCTTGCAGGCCGTGGCAGACCAGCGCATTGAGCGACTGCCAAAAGCCTGGGTGGCTGATTTGCTATCAAAAAAGTAGCTGCTGGCGCTTGATGGATAAGCGCTGCAGCCTATTTTCTCTTAATCGACCTTGGCGCCCGAGAGCTTGACCACTTCCTGGTACCTGGCGCGCTCGCTGGCCATGAAGCTCTCAAACTGTTGCGGTGTGGTGGGCACAGGCTCGGCCAGCAGGGCGCCAAAACGGGTTTTGGTCTCAGGGGCCTGCAGCGCAGCCACAAAGGCCTTGTTGAGTTTGTCGATCACGGGTTTGGGCGTGCCCTTGGGGGCCACCAGGCCCCACCAGGTGTCGATGGAGAACCCCTTGAAGGTGTTGGCCATGGGGGGCACTCCGGGCAGTGCCGAAGAGGCCTCCAGTGATGTCACGGCCAGCGCCTTGAGCTTGCCTGAGCGGATGTTGGGCGCAGCCGCAGCCAGGTTGTCGATGTTGAAGTCCACCTCGCCTGCCAAAAGCGCCAGCTGTGCGGGGTTGGCCCCACGGTAGGGGATGTGCAGCGCAAAGATGTTGGCGCGCTGCTTGAACATTTCTCCGGCCAGATGGCCCGCGCTGCCGTTGCCACCGCTGCCGTAGTTGAGCTTAGCGGGATTGGCCTTGGCGTAGGCGATGAGGTCTGCCAGGGTGTGGATCTTGAGTTGTTCCGCTTTGGCTGCGTTCATCACCAGCACATTGGGCACGCGCACCATCTGCGTGATGGCCGTGAAGTCTTTGCCCGCGTCAAAGGGCATCCGGGTGTAGAGCCAGGGGTTGACGGCGTGGGTGGCCGTGGCGGCAATGCCGATGGTCAGCCCGTCGGGTGCGGCTTTGGCAATGGCGTCTGCGCCGATGTTGCCGCCCGCGCCCCCCTTGTTATCGATGATCACGGTGCCCAGCGAGTCGCGCACACGCTCTGCCAGTGCCCGCGCCGTCACATCGATCGGGCCACCCGGCGCATAAGGCACGATCAGCCGAATGGGCTGCCCGGCGTCTTGCGCCAAGGTCAGCGGGGTGGAAAAGGCGGCGGTGACTGCCGCACTGGCAATGAGGAGGTTTCTGCGGTTCATGGTGTGATTGTTGCAAAAAAGAAAACTGCCTTGGTGCTGAGAACCTTTTCATACAGGGCCAAAGGCAGCCCTTCATGCTGCGTGGGGCTGCCAACGCAGTGCCCTCGTCACGCAGAAGGGCCGTGCTTGTCAGCTTCGGAGGTGAAAGAGTCTGCGTAAAACTCGTCAGTAGGCAGCCCCCGCTGGGCGCTGTACGCCGTGCGTGCGGACTCCACCACGATGGGAGCACCGCAGGCGTACACCTGGTGGCCAGAGAGGTCGGCAAAATCATCCAGCACGGCCTGGTGCACAAAGCCTGTGCGGCCAGTCCACCCGTCTTGCGGCTGGGCGTCAGACACCACGGGCACATAGCGCAGGTGTGGCATGTGTGCTGCTTGTTCCAGCACCCACTGGTGCATGTACAGGTCTTCGGGGCGGCGCCCGCCCCAGTACAGCGTGGTGGGGCGGGTGATGGCCTTGGCTTGCATGTGCTCGATCAAGGCCTTGATGGGCGCAAAGCCCGTTCCAGAAGCCAGCAGCACGATGGGTTTGTCAGAGTCTTCGCGCAGGAAGAAGCTGCCAAAGGGGCCCTCGATCCGCAGGATTTCTTTCTCTTTCATTGCTCCGAACACATGGTCGGTGAACTTACCGCCCGGCAGGTGGCGGATGTGCAGCTCAATGCCTGCGGCAGCCTCTTGCGTATGTGGCGCATTGGCCATGGAATAGGCCCGGCGGGCCCCGTCGCGCAGGATGAACTCCACGTATTGCCCTGCGTGGTAGCGGAAGGTGTCTGCCGCAGGCAGTTGCAGGCGAATCCGCATCACGTCGTGGGACTGTTTCTCCAGCGAGGAGACACGCACCGGCATTTTCTTGATGGGGTAGGCGCTTTCATCGGTCACCTGGCGCGACTCCAGCACCACATCGGACAGTGGCCGTGCACAGCAGGTCAGCACAAAACCGGCAGCCTCTTCTTCCGCGCTCAGCGCCTTGGCCTGATGATCGGTATGGGTGACGGAGCCGCTGGTCTTTTTGCACTTGCAGGAGCCACAGGCGCCGTCTTTGCAGCCGTAGGGCAGGCCTACGCCGCTGCGGATGGCTGCGGCCAGGATGGTTTCATCGCCTTGGCTTTGGAAGGTGCGCCCGCTGGGCGTTACGGAGATCTGGAATGCGGCGCCAGCAGCGTCGTCGGGTCGCGTCATGTTGTGGGTATCCTCGGGGGCTTATGCAAATGGCGTCAATTTTGCCCGCAGAAACTGAAGGTGTGCTGAGCCGCACGGCTTTGCATTGCGTTTGTTCAGCGCGCCGCAGGGGGTTGGCCTTGGCGCTGTGGGCTTCAGAGCCTGTGGGTAGCCTGTTTGACCATTGAATTTCTCCGCTTGTTCACCCGAAAGAAATCATGAGTACCGTGGCTTTGTCCAGTGCCCTGGGCGCCTTGCCTGCCCGTTTTCGCCGTGAGCGATTGTTGATCGTGGGCTGTGGCGATGTTGGCAGCCGTGTGGCCCGCAACTTGGCGCAGGGGGCCGGGGCGGGGCGCATGCGGGTTCTGGCCCTGACCTCCAGCCCAGACCGCCGCGCCGCACTGCGTCAGTTGGGGGCAACCCCGGTGCTGGGCAATCTGGACGACGCAGCGAGCTTGCGGCGCTTGGCGGGCGTTGCCACGCGGGTGTTGCATCTGGCACCACCGCCTGGAGAAGGCGGGGGGCGCGATGCCTGGTGGCGTGACCCACGCACCCAGGCCCTGGGCCGCGTGCTGCGCATGCGCCGCTTGCCCGCATCGCTGGTGTACGCATCAACCAGTGGCGTGTACGGCGACTGCGCCGGAGCGCTGGTGCGTGAGGAGCGTCTGCTGGCGCCCGCCACACCCCGTGCCCAGCGGCGGGTGGATGCCGAGGCGGCTGTGCGCCACCTGGGGCGTGCGGGCGTGCGTGCCAGCATTTTGCGCATTCCCGGCATTTATGCGCCAGACCGTGAGGGGGGGACGCCCCGGGCCCGGTTGCTCAAAGGCACACCCGTGCTGGAGGCCGCTGATGATGTCTTCACCAACCACATCCATGCCGATGACTTGGCCCGGGCCTGCCTGGCGGCGCTGTGGCGAGGGCGTGCCCAGCGGGTGTACAACGTGAGCGACGGGCACCACCTGCGAATGGGTGACTATTTTGATTTGGCTGCGGACCTGTACGGGCTCCCCCGCCCACCCCGTATTGCGCGCAGCGCCGCCAAGGAGCAATTGCCTCTGGTGCTGCTGAGCTTTATGAGCGAATCGCGCCGCTTGGACAACCAGCGCATGGTGCAGGAGCTGGGCTTGCGGCTGCAGTTTCCAGACGTTGCAACGGGGTTGTCGGCTCGCCCCGCCGCTTGAGGTCACATCTCGGGGCTTGGCCGCTGGGGGATTGTCAGCAGGGGGCCTGCCCGCCTTTGGATTTGCACACGCCGCCATTGCCTGGAAACTGGCCGGGGCCTGACCGTGGGTAGCGTGCCCCGGTGTTGTCGATGCAGTGGAAGTTGCTGCAGGTCGTCAGGTAAGGCTGCTGGGGTACCGGAGCCGGCGTGGGATAGACCGGGCGTCGCTGCGGAGTGACCACGACGCGGGGTTGAGCGGCCCGGGCGCGCTCTAGCTCCGCATAGCCTTGCGGCCCCAGGCAGTCCAGGTCCATTTGCCGTTGTGCCGCTTCAATGCGCATCTCCTGGTCGTAGTTGGAGCGAGACAGACCGGTCGACACCAGTTCCAGGTTTCTGCGCGATTTGGCGCATTCGGGTGAGCTGGCGTAGTCTTTGGGCAAGGGGGCTGCGGCGGCGGCCCGTGCGGCGCGCAGGCGCTCTTGTTCCACCTCGCGCTGGCTTTGCGCACTGGCTGCTGCACTTTCGGCTTGCTGCCGCTGTTGTTTGAGTTCCAGCGCCCGCTCGGCAGAGCGTCGCTCCTGCTCAATTTCCTCCGCTGTGCGTTTGGCTTCCACCTCGTGGGCAGCGGCACCCGTTGCGCACTTGCCGTCGGTGTAGGTGACTTGTCCGGTCTTGGCGTCGGTGCAGCGAATGACTTGGCTGAACGCAGGCAGGGCACTGCAGGCACAAAGTACCACTGCGGCGGGCCATTTCCACAGGGGCTTCAGGCGGTAAGGCATGGCATTGTTCCGGGTTGGAGTGGGCGGCGCAGGCGGTCAGCGGTTTGTCGGGTCTGAAGGCCTGGCGCCTCGGCCGCGATTGTCCTCTGCAGACTGGCCTTGGCTCGGTGGCCGGGCATCGCGCCAGACCCTGTCCGGGCTTTGCGCAGGCGGTGGGGGGGGCGGCTGAACGCGTTCAGGGGGGCGTCCTCGCTGGGCCTCTCGGTCGTGGCGCTCTCTGTCTTCCCGGTCTCTGCGGTCGCGATCGGCGCGGTCTCTGTCGCGGGCGTTGTCTCGATCACGGCCATTGTCTCGGTCGCGCCAGCGGTCGTTGGCTGCAGGCGGGTGGTTCCAGCCCCGGCGGTCATCGTCGTAGGGGCGCCCATAGTAAACAGGCGGGGGCGGCGCCACCGGGTAGGGGCGAATCAGCGGAGGCTGGTTGTATATATACACCGGTTGGGGTTGGTACGCCGGGTAGTAAGGGGCCTCGTAATAGGGGTCTCCGGGCACGGTGGTGCAGGCGGCCAGCCCTGCGCACAGCGCAAAAGCACCTGCGAATCGGCTGATGGATGGTTTCATGGGTGGATCCCTTTGGGGCAGGCTGCGTGCCCCGTGTGCCTGAGTCTAGGCCGCGACTGGTGCGGTGGCTTGCAGTGGCGGTGCATCACACCATGACGCCTGGGGCCCTGTTTTGGTTGACGGGGCTGGGGTTTTGAGCGCGCTGAGCCTTTCGGCTGTGCGGTAGAGGCTCTCAGCGCCATGCCGTCGGGGCGCTGTCGTGAGCGACGGTGTTGTCCGTGTCAGGAGGTGAAAGCACGCACCCAGGCAGGCTTACATCGGTTCACCAAACTCCCTGGCGTCGTTGTCTCGTCCTGGCGCACTGCTTGTACTGCCTTCGACGTGGCGTCTGGCCAGGGCCGCTTCGCTTCGTTTTGCCAGCCGCTCTTCATCCTGGTCCACAAGCTGCTAATGCTTGTGGACGGACGCAGCAGTGTCTTTCCATCCCTGGCATTGCCAGGGACGGGGTAAGTCATCAGCGGGGGAGAACGCGTCGAATGGTTTCGGCCAAGTCTTCGGCCACAAACTTGGCGACGTAGCCGTCCGCGCCCACACTGCGGACGTGGTCTTCGTTGGCCGAGCCAGACAGTGAGGAGTGAATCACCACAGGCAGGCCACTGAAGCGAGCGTCTTGCTTGATGTTGCGGGTGAGGGTGAACCCGTCCATCTCGGGCATTTCCAGGTCGGTCAACACCATGGCCACACGGTCTGTAACAGACTTGCCCTCGGCTTCTGCGGCCTTGGCAATGGCATTCAGCCGGTCCCAGGCTTCTTTGCCGGACTTGACCATCTCGTACGGAGCTTGGAGGACCTTCAGTTCCTGCTCGATGAGTGAGCGGGCCACAAAGGAGTCATCCGCTGCGAGGATGATGGTGCCGGGCTTGAGCTTGAGCTTGGCGCCCACTTTCTCTTCCGTGACTTCATGGCCGTCGGAGGGCGAGACCATTTGCAAAATGGCTTCCACGTCCAGCACCTGGGCCAGGCGGGACTCATCGGTGTTGCCATCCAGGCGTGCAATGCTGGTGACCAGCTTGCCTGCAGCGCCGCTGGTTTCAGCCGACAGCACTTGTTTCCAGTCGAGGCGAACGATGTCCTCCACCGATTCGACTGCAAAGGCTTGCGTAGTGCGCGCGTATTCAGTCACCAACATGATGTTGAGCCCCGTTTGGGGCTTGCAGCCCACGATGGAGGGCAAGTCCAGCACCGGGATCACCTGGCCGCGCAGGTTGACCACCCCCAATGAATGGGCCGTGGTTCCGGCGATGGGCGTGATGCTGGGCATGGCCACGATCTCGCGGATCTTGAACACATTGATCCCGAACAGCTCTGATTTGCCCAGCGCACTGTCAATACCCAGTCGGAACAACAGCAGCTCGAACTTGTTCGTGCTGGTGAGGTTGGTCCGTTCGTCGATTTCTTGCTGAACTGCTTTCATGGTCGATGTCCTTCGCGCTGATACGCACGTTTACAAATTCTAGAAGCAGTTCGGGGTGCGTTGGGGGGGAATTTTTCAGGCTTAACCCCAATAACCTGCGTTTGGCTGGCACTGCCCCTGTATCTCGGGGGCTACAAGGCCGTGGCAGCGTCCTGAAAATGCATTGTCAATGCGTGAGGGCGTAGCGTTTACGCATCATTTTGCGCAGTTTCCGCTCTCGACCCCCTGCGCGTCAGGGGCAAAAGCCCGTGCGCGCAGACCGGTTCGATGCACCCAACGCCGGTGCCAGCGCCGGGTTGTCATTCTGCGGGGTTCTCAGCCATCAATGAGCTGAGGGTCCCAGGCGAAGACCGTCTGGCGTTGGTCGCCCAGCTTTTCGATGCCCAGGGTGATGACATCGCCTGGCTTCAAAAACTGGGGTGCGGGCTTTTTGCCCATGCCCACACCTGGCGGGGTACCTGTGGTGATGAGGTCTCCCGGCTCCAGGGTCATGAAGCGGCTGAGGTAGCTGACGAGCTGAGCCACCGTAAAAATCATGGTGCGGGTATTGCCGGTTTGCTGGCGTTCGCCATTCACATCCAGCCACATCGCCAAGTTTTGCGGATCACCTACCTCGTCGGCACTGACCAGCCAAGGGCCAATGGGGCCAAAGGTGTCGCAGCCCTTGCCCTTGTCCCAGGTGCCACCGCGCTCGAGCTGGTACTCGCGTTCGGAAATATCGTTGATGGTGCAGTAGCCCGCCACATGCTTTAACGCATCAGCTTCACTCACATAGCGCGCACGGGTGCCGATGACGACGCCCAACTCCACTTCCCAGTCTGTCTTGACGGAGCCCTGCGGCAGCACCACCGGGTGGTTGCAGCCCACGGCGCAATCCACAGTCTTGGTGAAAACGATGGGCTCTTGTGGGATGGGCATGTTGGCCTCGGCGGCGTGGTCTGCGTAGTTCAGGCCAATGGCAATGAATTTGCGCATGCCTGTCCAGGGCACGGCCAGGCGACCAGGCGCCACCACCGGCAGGGTGGATGCGTCCAGACTGGCCAGTGCGGCCATGCCCGTGGGAGACAGGGTGCTGGGGCCGATGTCCGGCAGCACGGCGCTGAGATCGCGCACCGTGCCATCGATGTGCAGCAGGGCGGGCTTTTCTTGCCCCTTGGGGCCGTGGCGTAGCAGTTTCACTTCATGTCTCCTTGGTAAGTCGGTTCAGTTGGACCAACCGCCGTCGATGATCTGGGTGGTGCCTGTGGTGAAGGACGATTCATCGCTGGCGAGGTACACGGCCAGCGCCGCAATTTCTTCGGCGCGCCCCAGGCGGCCCATGGGCTGGCGTTCGACAAAGCCTGACTCTACCTGCGCCAAGCTTTGGCCCGTAGCCAGGGCCTGGGCACTGATGCGCTCTTGCAGCGAGGGCGACAGCACGGTGCCGGGGCAAATGGCATTGCAGCGAATGCCTTGGGCCACAAAGTCTGCGGCCACGGATTTGGTCAGGCCGACGATGGCCGCCTTGGTGGTGCCGTAGACAAACCGGTTGGGCGCCCCTTTGATGCTGCCTGCGACCGACGCCACGTTGATGATGGAGCCGCCACCTTGGGCCAGCATGCCGGGCAGAAACGCCTTGATGGTGCGAAATTGCGAGCGCACGTTCAGCTCGAACGCAAACGCCCATTCGTCTTCGGTGCAGTCCAGCACGCTGCCTGCATGCACAAACCCGGCACCGTTAAACAGCACCTGGATGGGGCCCGCAGACTGCGCCACCGCGGCGATGGCCAGTGGGTCGGTGACATCCAGGGTGTGCACTGCGCAGCCAATGTCGTCCTGGAGCGTGGCGAGCGCTTGGGCATTGATGTCGGTGGCGATCACGCGTGCGCCCTGGGCCGCAAAAGCGACGGCGGTGGCGCGGCCTATGCCTTGGCCTGCAGCGGTGACAAAAGCGGTTTTGTTGGCAAGTCGAAGGGTGGGCATGGTTTTGGAGAGGGAGCAAGGGTGATGGCGATGGAGGGGCTCAGATGCGGGGAGCGCTGCAGCCCCTAGCCGATGAACCAGCGCATAGGCACCAGCACGATGGAGGGAAACAGCACCATCAAAAACATCACGGCGAACTGGGCCGCCATGAAGGGGATGACGCCCCGGGTGACCTCGTCCATCCGCATCTTTCCGACCCCAGCCACCACGTTCAGCACCGTGCCCACGGGGGGCGTGATCAGCCCGATGGCGTTGTTGATGATGAACAGCACGCCGAAGTACACGGGGTCGATGCCCGCGGCCTTGACCACGGGCATCAGCACTGGCGTCATGATCAGGATGGTGGGGGTCATGTCCATGGCGGTGCCCACGGCCATCACCAGCAGCATGATGGCGATCATGAGCAGCGTAGGGCTGTCCATGAAGGGGCGCAGTAGCGCAATCAGCTGCCGGGGGATGTCGGCCACCGTGATGAGCCAGGCGCTCACCATGGCTGCAGCCACCAGGAACATGATCACCGCCGTGGTCTTGGCAGCGCTCACAAACACAGCTGTGAGCTCGCGCCAGTGCAGTTCTCGGTAGACCAGCGTGGCCACCAACAGGGCGTACACCGCCGCCACGGCCGCTGCTTCGGTGGGTGTGAAAACGCCCATCTTTAAGCCCACGATCACTATCACGGGAAGAACCAGCGCCCAGGTGGAATCCTTGAGTGCCTGCAGCATTTCTGCGGTGGATGCTTTGGGTGGCGGTGTGATGTTCTCGCGCTGCGATACCCAATACCAGGCCACTGCGATGGCCAGCCCCATCATCAAGCCCGGCACGATGCCCGCTAGAAACAGCTTGCTGATCGACACGTTGGCGGCCACGCCAAACACCACGAACCCGATGGACGGCGGGATGACGGGTGCGATGATGCCCGCCGAGGCAATCAGCCCCCCGGCGCGCGCCTTGTCGTGCCCGGCCTTCACCATCATGGGCAGCAGCAGGGCCGCCAGTGCCGCCGTGTCGGCCACGGCAGAGCCCGACAGTGCGGCCAGCATGCAGGCCGCCAAAATGGCCACAAACCCCAGCCCGCCGCGCTTGTGCCCCACCAGCGTCAGCGCGAGCTTGACGATGCGTTGGGACAAGCCGCCCACGTTCATGATCTCGCCCGCCAGCATGAAGAACGGCACCGCCAGCAGCGGAAACGAGTCCGCCCCGTTGATGACGTTCTGTGCAAGGATTTGGGCGTCAAACAGGTCCAGGTGCCACATCAGTGCCGCTCCAGACACCAGCAGAGCGTAAGCGATGGGCACGCCAATGGCCATGGCGGCCAGCAGAGAGCCAAGGAAGATGAAAACAGTCATGTTGCAGGTCTCCTGGGCGGATTACTTGTGGGGTGCGCCGGTGCGATCGAGGTGCAGGTCCTCGACCGAGGCCAGGTCTTCCGATTCGGTGACTTGCACCAGCTCGTCGTCTCTGATCTGGCCCGACAGAAGGCGCCAGAGGTCCATCAGCAGCAAGAGACCGGACGCCACGGCAAACACTACGCCTGATGCATAGAAGATGGCCATGGAGGCTCCCGTCACCGGCGCCTCCACATCCAGGTTGATGCGCGCCTGGGCCAGGGCCCCGCTGAACAGCAGCCAGGTGCAAAACAGCATCAGCCCGTAGCTGGCCACCAGGCAGATGCGCTGGACGAAGGGTGGTAGCTTGGTGAGCAGCATGTCGGTGCCCAGGTGGCCATGCTCGCGGACCGCCACGATGGCCCCGAGGAACGTGATCCACACGAACAGCCAGCGCGACAGCTCTTCGCTGACCGAAATGCCGGAGTTGAAGGCGTAGCGCAACACCACGTTGCCAAATACCAGCAGCACCATCACCGCAAGGGCCAGGGCGATCAGCAGGTTGATGCAGCGGCAGCACCGGTCAATGAAAGAGGTCAGCATGCGTATGTCTCCGTGATGGCGGGGCCATTCATTGGGGGTTGGAGGCGCGTGATGCCGACTCACAAGCGGGCGTTGCGCAACAGGCCGCGCTGTGCCAGGTTGTTGATGAAAGCGCGCAGACCAAACTGCCAGGGCGCTGCCGTTTCACTGTGCGTCACGCGGTTGTGCAGGCCGCCCAGCCATGCGCTGTGGATGGTGACCACGTCGCCCAGTTTGTGGGTGAAGCCGCTGCCCGGCTGGTCGCGGTCTTCAATGGGTGCAAACAGCGTGCCGAGAAACAGCATGAACCCGTCGGGGTACTGGTGTGCCGCCAGCGTCTGCGCCACCAGGTCGGCCGGGTCGCGGCTGATGCTGGCCATGGTGTTGATGCCACGCAGCTCAAAGCCGTCCACCCCGGCCACGCGCAAGTGCACGGTTTCGTTGCGCACCTGGTCCAGGCCAAAACCCGCATCGAACAGGCGGATGAATGGCCCCAATGCGCACGATGCGTTGTTGTCCTTGGCTTTGCCCAGCAGCAGCGCGCTGCGGCCTTCGATGTCGCGCAGGTTCACGTCGTTGCCCAGCGTGGCGCCCACGATGTCACCGCGTCCATTCACTGCCAGCACCACCTCGGGCTCGGGGTTGTTCCAGGCCGAATCGGCGCGTATGCCGATGTCCTGGCCGCAGCCCACTGAGGCCAGCACGGGCGCCTTGGTGAACACTTCCGCGTCGGGACCAATGCCTACCTCCAGGTACTGCGACCACAGGCCTTTTTCCTGCAGCAGCGCTTTCAGCGCCATGGCTTGGGGCGAGCCGGGGTGGATGTCGGCCAGGCTCTCGCCAATCAGCCCGATCACCTGGCTTCTGAGCCCCTGTGCGCGGCTGGCGTCGCCCCGTGCCTGTTCCTCGATCACCCGCTCAATCAGGCTCGCGGCAAAGGTGACGCCAGCGGCTTTGACCACCTGCAGATCGCAGGGTGCCAACAGCCATGGCGCGCCTGCGTTGCGTTGGCCGGGCAGGCTGTTCTGAATGAGGTCTTCCACACTGCACAACCACTGGCCCTGCGTGCCTTGCACCGCCTGTGCGGGTTGGGCTTGGTCCAGCAGGGTGCTCATGGTGGGGTAGTGTTCGGTCAGGTCGAACACACCTTCGGGCCGCAGTGCGACCACGGCGGGCCCGGGGATGGCTCCGGGGGCCCACACACGGCCCACCAAGGCGCCTTGCAGGCCGTCTGTGGGCAGCACCTGGGCGGTGGATGGGCTTGGGTGGGCTGAGGCAGGGGCGTGCTTGTCCGCACCGGCCTTAGTGGCCGCTGTTGTGGGGGTCATGGAATGTCCTTTAAGTTGCCCGGCTGCAGCTTGCGCAACGCACGCCATGGTCGGCGTGGTGCCGTGGTGGCGCGCTGCAGGGCCGGGCTCAGTGGTTGTGGCGTGGGGTGTTTTCAGAGATGCGCTGGAACTGCAGCGCGAAGTCCAGCGTCGCGCCATCCACCAGTTGGCCCGTCTTTTCGCGGTAAAGCGCTTCCCACGGAGACTGGCTCTTGGGGATCGGGGGCGCGGGTAGCTCGCGGCGGCGGCGTGCGATCTCTTCGGGCACCACCAGCGCATTGCAGCGGCCCGTGTTCAGGTCAATGCGGATGGTGTCGCCGCTTTGCAGCCAGCTTAGGCCTCCGCCCACGGCACTCTCTGGCGATACGTTCAGGATGGAGGGGCTATCGGCCGTGCCGGACTGTCGACCATCGCCCAGGGTGGGCAGGGTGTTGATGCCGCGCTGGATCAGTGCATCGGGCGGCTGCATGTTGACCACTTCGGCCGATCCCGGCCAGCCAATGGGCCCCGCGCCGCGCATCACCAGAATGCAGCCTTCGTCGATGTTCAGTGCGGGGTCGTTGATGCGGGCGTGGTAGTCGTCCGCGCCTTCAAACACCACGGCGCGGGCTTCAAAAGTGCCCTCCTGGCCTGGGCGGCTCAGGTAGCGGGCGCGGAAGGCCTCGGAGATCACCGAGGTCTTCAAAATACCAAAGTCAAACAGGTTGCCGCTGAGCACCAGGAAGCCTGCCTTTTGCAGCAACGGCCGATCAAATGGGCGAATCACCTCGCGGTCGCGGGTTTCGCGGCCTTGCAGGTTGTCGCCCACTGTGCGGCCCGTCACGCTGGCGCAGTCGTTGTGCAGGCGCCCGGCTTGCTGCAACTCCCACATCAGTGCGGGCACCCCACCGGCGCGGAAAAAGCGCTCGCCCAGGAACTGGCCTGCGGGCTGCATGTTCAGCAGCAGAGGCAGGTCGTAGGCGTGTTCGGTCCAGTCCTTGGCTTCTAGCACCACGCCAGCGTGGCGCGCCATGGCCATGATGTGCACCTGTGCGTTGCTTGATCCCCCGGCCACGCTCACCACCGACAGCGCGTTGAGAAAGCTCTCGCGCGTCAGGATGCGGGAGGGGCGCAGGTCTTCATAGGCCATCTCGACGATGCGGCGCCCGGTTTCATAGGCCATCTGGCCCCGCTCTCGGTAAGGCGCCGGAATGGCCGCGCAGCCGGGCAGCGACAGGCCCAGGGCTTCGGCCACGGCGTTCATGGTCGATGCCGTGCCCATGGTGTTGCAGTGCCCGGCAGAGGGCGCACTGCTGCAGGCGCGTTGCAAAAATTCCTCTTCGTCAATCTCACCAGCGGCCAACTGGCGGCGGCTGCGCCAGATGACGGTGCCTGAGCCCACCAACTCACCGTTGTGCCAGCCGTCCAGCATGGGGCCGCCGGAGAGCACGATCGCCGGAATGTCCACTGTGCTGGCCGCCATCACGCCCGCAGGGGTCGTTTTGTCGCAGCCCGTGGTCAGCACCACGGCGTCGATGGGGTAGCCGTACAGCGTCTCTACCAGGCCCAGGTAGGCCAGGTTGCGGTCCAGTGCCGCAGTGGGGCGACGGCAGTTCTCAAAAATGGGATGCACGGGGAATTCCATGGGAATGCCCCCTGCGTCGCGGATGCCCTCGCGCACACGGCGTGCCAGATCGACATGGATGCGGTTGCAGGGCGACAAGTCACTGCCTGTTTGTGCGATGCCGATGATGGGGCGGCCTGAGCGCAGTTCTTCGGGTGTGAGTCCATAGTTCATGAACCGCTCTAGGTACAGCGCAGTCATGTCCGAGCGCGCAGGGTCGGCAAACCAGTCGCGGGAGCGAAAGGGGCGGCGAGGTGTCTTTTGCATGGGGCTACCAGTGGCGCAGGTATGAGGGGTTGGCGGCGTTGGCCCACGCGCGGCATCACACCGCGCGGTTCAAGTGGTGATACAGGTTTACTTGGCGGGGGTGCCGCGCGCTTTGGCCAGTTCGCCCATCAGTTCGCTGGTCGTTGCCTCTCCAAACTCACGCCCGTATTTGGTCAACACTGGCTGCAGTTTGGTGCGCAGCTTGGCCTGCTCTGCGGCAGGCAGCTCGGTGATCTGCATGCCTGCCTTCTTCAGTTCGCCCAGCGCAGTTTCGCTGAAGGCGCGGATGGTCTTGCGCTCAAACAGCGTGGCTTCGCGTGCGGCCTCCTGCACGATCTTTTGCTCTTCGGCCGACAGGCCATCCCAGGTCTTCTTGGACATCAGCAGCACCCACGCGCTGTATATGTGGCGCGACAGCACCAGGTGCTTTTGCACTTCGTAGAACTTGCTGGCCAGGATGGTGGCCGGTGGGTTCTCCTGCCCGTCCACGGCAGCTTGCTCCATGGCGGTGTACAGCTCGGTAAACGGCATGGGCGTGGCATTGGTGCCCAGTGCGTTGAAGGTGTCCAGGAACAGGGGGCTCTGGATTACGCGCAGTTTCAGGCCTGCCAGATCATCCGCTTTGTTGATAGGGCGTCGCGAGTTGGTCACGTGGCGAAAGCCGTTCTCCCAGTAGCCCAGGCCGATGAGGCCCTTGTCGGGCAGCATGGCCAGCAGCTTCTGGCCGAAGGGGCCATCCAGCACGGCGTCGGCTTCTTGCTCGTTGTTGAAGGTGAGCGGCAGGTTCAGCACGCCAAAGGGTTTGATCAGCGACATCAGCGTGGAGGAATCCGGCACCGTCATCTCCAGCGTGCCGCCACGCAAGGCCGATGTCATGCTCACGTCGTTGCCCAGTGAGCCGCTGGCAAACAGCTTGGCGTTCATCTTGCCGCCGCTCTTGGCTTGGAGCCTTTCGGCAAAGTGCTTGACCGCCAGTGCCTGGGGGTGGTCTTCGCTCAGGCCGATGCCTACCTTGAACACATGCTCTTTGATTTGCGCGGACACCGGGGCGGCCAAAGCGGCCAGCACCGTGGCGGCCAGGGCGAGGGATTTGAACTTCATGTCTGTCTCCGTTGGTATGGCTGTGTCGCGGCAGGTGTGCCGCCCACGCCCTGCGGTTCCTTTGTAGGCCCGTCAGTGACGCAGGCCGAAGGGTAGGTCTGGCCCCTGTATGGGTCTACTGAATTTTTTGCTACGATCCATTCCAAATGGTTATGGGTGCAGACATTTTTCCGGGTAAACCCTTGTCTTTGGCGCAGGCCTGTGCGCGGCTGCGGTTTCGGCATTTGCAGTTTCTGGACATCCTCGGGCGCACCCGCAACCTGCGTTTGACAGCCGAGCAGATGCACGTTACCCAGCCTGCGGCCACCAAGATCCTCATGGACATAGAGGAGATCCTGGAGGCTCGTTTGTTCGACCGCTTGTCTCGCGGCATGCGGCCCAACGAACTGGGGCTTTTTACCCTGCGCTACGCCAGCGCTGTGCTCGACGGCCAGCGCCAGTTTGTGGACGAGTTCAATGCCCTCAAGCAAGGCGGGCATGGCCACTTATCGATTGGCGCCATCACCGGCTCCGCGGCCCATTTGCTGGTGGCGTCTGTGGCTGAAATCCAGCGTTTGCGACCTTTGCTGGTGCTCAAAATTCTGGAGCAGAGCAGCGACCAGTTGGTGCTATGGCTGGCAGAGCGCAAGATCGACCTGATGATTGGTCGCTTCACCGAAGATGCGCAGCGCAGCCAGTTCCATTACGAGCGTTTGTCTGCCGAGCCACTGCAGGTGGTGGCCGGGCTGCACCACCCTTTGCGCGGCACGGTGGACCTGGCCTTGACCGAGCTGGCCCACTGGCCCTGGATTCTGTACCCCGCCTCTACCGCCGTGCGCAAGGTGTCTGACGATATCTTTGGCAGCGCCGGGCTGGCGCCCACCTCCGGGGTGGTGGAGACGCCTTCTTTTTTATTTGCACTGGAGTTGATGCACGCCACCGACATGCTGTCGCTGCAGCCCGCTGCGCTGGTCGAAAAATACGTGAACAAAGGCCTGCTGGCCCGCATCCCGGTGGAGCTGCCGGACCGCATGCCCGACTACGGCCTGATCACCCGGCTGGGCGAGCCGCCGACACCGGCCGCGCAGGCCTTCATGGACGTGCTGCGCGAGGCGGCCAGTCGTCCAATGGACGGTTTTTGATCGCCCCGATCCATAACGAACAGTTATTGAAAAACAGGTTGATGGCTGCAGGCCAGCGCTGCGCCTCACGGGGCAATGGCCCTGCGAGGTGGCTCTGAATCGCAGCTTTCAGTGCAAGGCGCCCCGAGCCGTTATGCTCTGCGCCCCTTCTTCGCCTCCTTGGCTTTTTTCGCCCCGCCCATGCAAGACACCCACGACACGACCGACGCTATTCAGGAACCACGCCTTTGGAGCGACGGCCGCTGGACGGCGCGTGTCGTCAAAAATGAAGACGACGACGGTTGGGCCGTGGCGATGACCCTGCAGGGTGAGGCCGAGCCCGCCCTGGTGGGCCCGTGGACCATGGGGCGCGACAAGAAGAACCCCAAGCCCCTGGATGTGTCGGCTTTCAATACCCTGGTCAAAACCGCCAGCGAGGTGATTCGCCGCCACGAGCAGCAGTTGCATGCCCAGCTCAACAAGAGTGTGCACATCACCGTGCAAGGCCAGCGCCTGCGGGTGGCCCTGGCCATCGTGCCGGACGAGGAGGGCGCCACGGCCACCTTGAGCGCGCAGGACGAACTGGGGGAAGAGCTGGGGCGCGTGCGTGTGCCGCCCACCTTCAAGCTCACGGTTGCCAGTGCTGCCGCCTGGGCCGAGGGCGGCTTTGAGCGGCCCCGGTAAGGCATGCACAGCAGCGCTTGACCACGCAGCCCCTGGAACTTAGCCCCTGAGAATCGCACTGCCAGAGCGGGCAAAGCAGCTGCCTATCACTGCACGCCTGGGCGGACCTAGAATCGCTTGCGTCGGGCTTGGAGCTTTTTCACGCCCGGCAGCGTTCTCAGGGCGGGGTGAAATTCCCCACCGGCGGTATCTGTGGCCTCACAAGGTTGCAGGAGCCCGCGAGCGCCTGCAGGGCCGTTCCTTCTTGTGGAAGAACCACCCCGCAGGGTCAGCAGATCTGGTGCGATGCCAGAGCCGACGGTCACAGTCCGGATGAAAGAGATCGCGAAACCATGGGCCTCCCGTTCAGTGGGGTGCCTGTGTGTGGTGCTGCGCGTGTAGCGGCGGCTGGCTTGCTGTCCCTTGTTGTGGCAGAGCAGGTGGGCTGCGCAATGTGCGTGGTGCTGTGCGCGGGTGCCTTTTGTGGCACGGGTGCCCTTGTTCGCGCGCCCTGATTCTGGTAACCCTTTCTTCGCAACGAGATAAGTCCATGAATCAGTCCTTCCACTCCCATGCCGCAGCCGCCAACGCCGAGTTGGGCCGCACCAGCGCAGTGCCCCGCAACGAGCGCGTGGCCATTCTCTGCGCCAACTGGCATCGGGACATCGTTCACCAGGCCCGCGATGCTGCGGTGGCAGAGTTCGCTCGCAGTGGCTTGTCGCCCAGCCAGGTGGTGCACTACGAGGTGCCTGGAGCCTTCGAGATACCGCTGCTGGCCAAAAAGCTGGCGCGCAGCGGGCGCTACGACGCCATCGTGGCTTGCGCGCTGGTGGTGAACGGTGGCATCTACCGCCACGAGTTTGTGACCTCTGCCGTGATCGACGGGATGATGCGTGTGCAACTGGACACCGAAGTGCCCGTGTTGTCTGCCGTTCTCACCCCCCGCGACTTTCACGAGCACGAGGACCATCTGCGCTTTTACCGCGAGCACTTCGTGAAGAAGGGCGTTGAAGTGGCCCAGGCCTGCCTGGCCACGCTGGACAATCTGAGCGCCCTGGTGGAGCCAGACAGTCAGTGATTGATTTGCTATTAAAAATATAGCTGCTAGCGCTGGTGTATCAAGCGCTGAAGTGTATTTTTATTTGGATTCTCAGCGGATGGCCGCCTCGGCGAAGTGGCTGGCCAGGGCGCTGCCGGATATTGCAAACCGTCTTGATGTCTGTCAAACCGCTGTGGGCCCTGCGCGCAAGAATGGTGCTTTTGACGATTTTGTGACGTACCCCCAGGTGTACCGTGAGGCCTGCTTCAGCGGCCTGGGGAGAGCCTTTGTCGATGCCCATGCACGCCAGCGTAGCCTGCAACGCTGCATGCGTGGGCGCCCCCCACCGGAGACCTTGCCATGACCCAACGCCGCGCGCCCGCCACCCCTGTCTCTTCCCTCAGCGCTCCCAGCCCTGCTGGGGGCGCTGCGACTGCCTCGCGCCGCCGCGCACCCGCTGTGGCGGGTGCTGCAGGGGGCGCTGTGAAGGCCTCGCCACGCACGGTGCGCACCGTGGCCCGTGGGGATGTGTCGCCCAGCTTGCAGTCTGGCACTTTGGCCCGGCACGTGGCGCAGCAAGCGGTGCAGGCCGCGCAGGGGCAGCAGACGGCGGCGGTGTTGTCCTTGCTCAGCAGCGATGACGCCACCCAATCCACCCCGCAGCGCATTGCCAGCCTGCGGGCGCTGCTGGAGGGTGCATCGCAAGATGACCTGGAGGCGCTGCATGAAGCCCTGCGCCAGCACGCGGGCACGGGGGCCAACGGCGATCAGGATGCCGACGGTGTGAACCCCGACGAGGAGCTGGCCCGCGAGTGGCGCCGGGGGGCCTACCCTTACCGCAACCTGCTGCGCCGTTCCACCTATGAGCGCGAAAAATTCCGCCTGCAAGTGGAGTTGCTCAAGCTCCAGGCCTGGGTCAAGGAGACAGGCCAGCGCGTGGTGATCTTGTTCGAGGGCCGAGACGCTGCGGGCAAGGGCGGCGCCATCAAGCGCTTTATGGAGCACCTCAACCCCCGTGGCGCGCGCGTGGTGGCGCTGCAAAAACCCACCGAGACCGAGCGCGGTCAGTGGTACTTCCAGCGCTACGTGCAGCACTTGCCCACGCAGGGCGAGATCGTGATGTTTGACCGCAGCTGGTACAACCGCGCCGGGGTGGAGCGTGTGATGGGTTTTTGCTCGGATGCCGAGTACGCCGAATTCATGCGCCAGGCGCCCGAGTTTGAGCGCCACCTGGTGCGCAGCGGCGTGCATGTGATCAAGTTCTGGTTCTCGGTCAGCCAAAAGGAGCAGCGCCGCCGCTTCAAGGAGCGCGAGGCGCACCCGCTCAAGCAGTGGAAGCTCAGCCCCATCGACACCGCATCGCTCGATAAATGGGACGACTACACCCGGGCCAAAGAAGCCATGTTTTGCGACACCGACACGGCCGACGCGCCCTGGACGGTGATCAAGAGCGACTGCAAAAAGCGCGCACGCCTGAACGCGATGCGCTACGTGCTGCACAAGCTGCCCTATGCCGCGAAAGACTTGGCACGCCTGGGGGCCCTTGACCCTTTGATCGTGGGCCGCGCCCATGTGGTGTACGAACGCGGGGAGCAGCCAGGTGCTATTTTGTGAGTTGCCTTAATGTGAAATAGCTTTCATGGTCCAGGGCGGCTCTGCAGCCGAAGCCATGAAACTCATGGGTGACGGATCCAGAGGCCGCCATGACGGCCCCGGGATACTGTGGTTGCAGCGTGTGGTCAGCCCCCGGCCAACCGCAGGTTGCCTGTGGTGCCTGCCAGTGCGTGCGCGTCGGCATCGCACGCTGACAGGCGGAACACCGCCACCGCCTCCACCAGTTGCTGTGCCTGCAGCCTGAGGCTGTCGGCTGCGGCAGCGCTTTCTTCGACCAAGGCGGCGTTCTGCTGGGTGACCTGGTCCATCTGGGTGATGGCCTCGCCCACCTGGCTCACGCCCTGGCTTTGCTCGCTGCTGGCGGCACTGATCTCGGCCACGATGTCCGTCACGCGGCGAATCGAGGCCACCACCTCGGTCATGGTGGTGCCCGCCTGATCGACCAGTGCCGAGCCTTGCTCCACCCGCTCCACGCTGGTGTGGATGAGCCCCTTGATCTCTTTGGCGGCCTGGGCGCTGCGCTGGGCCAGATTGCGCACCTCGCTGGCCACCACTGCAAAGCCCCGGCCTTGCTCGCCCGCGCGGGCGGCTTCCACGGCCGCGTTCAGGGCCAGAATGTTGGTTTGGAAGGCGATGCCGTCAATCACGCCAATGATGTCGGCAATCTTCTTGCTGCTGTCGTTGATGCCACGCATGGTGCTGACCACCTCGGCCACCACGTTGCCGCCTTGCACCGCTACGGACGATGCATTCACCGCCAGCTGGCTGGCCTGGCGCGCGTTGTCGGCGTTGGCCTGCACGGTGGAGTTGAGTTCCTCCATGGAGGCCGAGGTTTCCTCCAGCGCGCTGGCTTGCTGCTCGGTACGCATGGACAGGTCGTTGTTGCCCATGGCAATTTCGGTGCTGGCCCCAGCCACGCTGTGGGCGTTGGTGCGCACACGCTGCACCACCTGGGCCAGGCTGCCTTGCATATCGTGCAGGGCGTTGAGCAATTGCGCGATCTCATCCTTGCCGCGCGATGGGTTGGCTGCCGTCAGGTCGCCCTTGGCCACAGCCTGTGACACCTGCACCGCCTGCCCAATGGGGCGCACCACCGAGCGGCTGAACGCCAGTGCACCCACCACGCTGGCCGCGCACACCACCAGCATCACCAGCAGGCTGATGGTGTTGGCCTGGTTGGCCCGCTGACCGGCCGATTTGGCCACGTCGGCGCTGGCCTGGGCAATCAGGTCGCCCGCCTGGTCCAGCAGTTGCGAGGGTTCCCGGTCCATGCCCTGCACGGCTTTGTCGCCCGCCTGGGCATCGTTGTCTGCGGCCTGAAAGGCCTCGTAGCCCTTGCGGTAGGCCGCACCCATGCGTTCGTGCGCTTGGCTGAAGGCCCGCACTTTGTCCAGCGCCGGGCCACTGGGCAGGTCGCTTTGCAACTGGCTGGCGGCCTGGGCCACGGCTTTTTCCTGCTTTTGAAAGGCCGCCCAGTAACGGTCGCGTTGGGCGGCGTCCTTGCCGCGCAGCAGCACGTTCTTCCACTCTTGCACCTGCACCTTGAAGTCTTGCAGCATGGTGGCGGCACGCCGCTCGTGCTCGTAGTTGTGGGCCACCGTGGTTTCGTACACGTTCAGTGCTTGGTTGAGTTGCTGGATGCCGAACAGCGCGGCCATCATGAGCAGCATCAGTGCAGCCATGAATGCGAGTGGGAGCTTGACGCTGAGTTTCATGGCGAACATCCTTCTGTGGACACGGAGCCCGGTTGGGTCATGGAAAGGCCGCGCAGTCGTTAAGCACCGGCTCGGCGTGTCCCGCAGTTTAGCAAAAATATCATCAATATCATAGTTATTGAAATTTTGAGGAGTTTTGCGATGCGCTAAACAAAAAGACGGTGGTGTGTGCCGTGATCGCGGGAGGGTACTGCGGTGTGCCGTAGCTGGTCTATGAAAAAGCCCCGCACAGGCGGGGCTTTGAGAGGTATTTCCTGTGCGCGGGGCTCAGTCCATGGTCAGCTTTTGCTTGGCCACCACGTCTTTGTACACAGCCAGTTCTTCGCGCATTTGCTTGGCAAAGGCGTCCGGGGTGTCGGCCATGATGATGGAGCCGGTCTCCTCAATGCGTTTGCGGATGGCCGGGTCTTGCACCACTTTGCGCACGGCGGCGTTCACTTTGTCCACGATGTCTTTGGGCAGGCCCTTGGGGCCTACTACGCCGTAGTAAGCCATGCGGTTCACCTGCTCCAGGCCCACTTCCTTGAAGGTGGGTACGTCGGGCAGAGCGGGCACGCGCTGCGGCGCCGCCACCACCAGGGCCACCAAGCGCTTTTCCTTGATGAAGGGCAGGGCAGAGGGCAGGTTGTCAAAAATCAGCGGCACCTGGCCTGCCACTGCATCGGTCAGTGCGGGGCCAGACCCCCGGTAGGGCACGTGCACCATGAAGGTTTGGGTGCCCAGCTTGTACATCTCCATCATCAGGTGGGTGATGCTGCCGTTGCCGGGCGATGCGTACGAGTATTTGCCAGGCTCCCTCTTCACCGCGGCCAGCATGCCCTTGTAGTCCTGAAACGGCAGCTTGGGGTAGGCCGCGATCACGTTGGGCGTGGCGGCGATGTTCACGATAGGCGTGAAATCGGTGGCCACGTTGTACGGAATCTTGGGGTTGATGGCCGGGTTGGTGGCGGTGGTGGACACGGTGGCCACGCCCAGGTTGTAGCCGTCTGGTGTGGCGCGCGCGGTTTCTGCGGCGCCAATGCTGCCGCCGCCACCACCGCGGTTTTCCACCACCACGGGCTGGCCCAACTCGCGGCCCAGGGGCTCGGCGATGACGCGGGCGATCAGGTCTGTGGTGCCCCCTGCGGCAAAGGGCACCAGCAGGCGAATCGGCTTGGTGGGCCACGCTGTTTGGGCGTGGGCAGTGGTGCCGACAACGGTAGCTGTGCAAGTGAGTGCGAGGACGCCCAGGGACAGGGCGGTGCGACGGATCATGGTGTTGTCTCCTTGTTATAGGTGGCGGGCAGCACAGGCTGGCGCGTGGAATCGCAGCAAAGGGCGCCTGTGCGCCCTGGGGTGTCAAGCTGGCCCACACCACTTGGCGGGCGCTGTGGCAGCGCCGCTGGGTGGGATGAGTCGACTTGAGCGTTGGCGTTGCCTCAAGCCGTCAAGCGTTGAAGCGGAAGAGGTCAAATGGCTTTGGCGGCCCGCAGCGCTGCAATGCGCGCGTCGTCCAGTCCCAGCTCACGCAGCACCTCGTCGGTGTGCTGGCCCAGGGCCGGAGGCGCATTGCGCAACACAGGAGGCGTGGCCGACAGGCGCAGCGGGCTGGCCACACCGGTGATCTGTTGCACGCCATCGCCTGTCTCGCCGTCCTTCCACCGTGGCAACGATACGGCCAGGCCGCGCGCCTGCACTTGCGCGTCGTCAAACGCTTGGGCAATCGTGTTGATGGGGCCGCAGGGCACGGCCTTGTCTTCCAGCAGGGCGATCCAGTCGGCCGTGGTGCGTGTGCGCGTCACGGCCTCCATGGCGGGGATCAGTACGGTGCGGTTTTGCACGCGCAGCGTGTTGGTGGCATAGCGCGGGTCGCTGGCCCACTGGGGCTGGCCTGCGGCGGCGCAAAAGCGCTGGAACTGCCCGTCGTTGCCGATGGCCAGCAGCATGTTGCCGTCGGCGGTCGCAAAGTCCTGGTAGGGCGCGAGGCTCGGGTGGCTGTTGCCCATGCGGCCAGGCGCCTTGCCGGTGGCGAGGAAGCCCGAGGCCTGGTTGGCCAGCACGGCCATGCCCACGTCGAGCAGCGCCATGTCGATGTGTTGGCCCTGGCCTGTGCCATTGGTGGCGTTGTCGCGCACATGCAGCGCGGCCAGGATGGCATTGCTGGCGTACAGGCCGGTGAACAGGTCAATGACGGCCACACCCACGCGCATCGGGCCGCCGCCGGGCTGGCTGTCGGCCTGGCCGGTGATGCTCATGAGGCCCGTCATGGCCTGCACCATCAGGTCGTAGCCCGCGCGCTCGGCATAGGGCCCGTCTTGCCCGAAGCCGGTGACGGAGCAGTAGATGAGGCGCGGGTTGAGCGCGCGCAGGCTCTCGTGGTCCAGGCCGTATTGCTTGAGGCCGCCGACCTTGAAGTTCTCCACCACGATGTCGGCCTCTTGCGCCATCTGCCGGATGAGCGCCTGCCCGTCGGGCGAGGCCATATCGATGGTGACGGAACGCTTGTTGCGATTGCAGGCCGTGTAGTAGCTGGCCTGGTTCGTGTCGTTGCCCTCAGCGTCCTTCAAGAAGGGCGGGCCCCACTGGCGTGTGTCGTCGCCCACGCCGGGGCGCTCCACCTTCACCACATCCGCACCCAGGTCGGCCAGGATCTGCGTACACCAGGGGCCTGCGAGCACGCGGGAGAGGTCGAGCACCTTGATGCCTGCGAGGGCGCCAGCGTTAGGGGAGGGGGTGGTCATGGGGGACTATTAAATTGATAGCTGCTAGCGCTTTTCTATCAAGCGCTAGAGGCCTAAAACACTTGAAATTCGCGTAGGAGGGCACCGTTTAACTCCCTCTCCCCTCGCGGGAGAGGGTGGGGGCGAGGGGGCGATCAGTTACAACGTATGCGCCGCTACCCCCTCTCCCCCGGCCCCTCTCCCGCGAGGGGCGAGGGGAGTTCTCACTGCCGCAGTGGGCAGCAGAGAGGCCGGGCCTCAGTTGGCGAACGCCGCGATACCCGTCTGGGCGCGGCCCAGAATCAGCGCATGCACATCGTGCGTGCCTTCGTAGGTGTTCACCACTTCCAGGTTCACCAGATGGCGCGCCACGCCAAACTCGTCGCTGATGCCGTTGCCGCCCATCATGTCGCGGGCCAGGCGGGCGATGTCCAAGGCCTTGCCGCAGCTGTTGCGCTTGATGATGGAGGTGCCTTCCAGGCTGGCGGTGCCGGCGTCCTTCATGCGGCCAAACTGCAGGCAGGCCTGCAGGCCGATGGCGATCTCGGTCTGCATGTCGGCCAGCTTTTTCTGGATGAGCTGGTTGGCGGCCAGGGGGCGGCCGAATTGTTTACGGTCCAGCGTGTACTGGCGGGCGGTGTGCCAGCAGAACTCGGCCGCACCCAGCGCGCCCCAGGCGATGCCGTAGCGGGCGCTGTTCAGGCAGGTGAAGGGGCCCTTGAGGCCCTGCACTTCAGGGAAGGCGTTTTCTTCGGGCACGAACACATCGTCCATCACGATCTCGCCGGTGATGGAGGCGCGCAGGCCCACCTTGCCGTGGATGGCAGGAGCGGTCAGGCCCTTCCAGCCCTTCTCCAGCACAAAGCCGCGAATCGGGCCTACGGCACCGCCTTCGGACACTTCCTTGGCCCAGACCACGAACACGTCGGCCACGGGGCTGTTGGTGATCCACATCTTGCTGCCCTTGAGCTTGTAGCCGCCATCGACCTTGTAGGCGCGCGTGGCCATGCTGCCTGGGTCGGAGCCGTGGTCGGGCTCGGTCAGGCCAAAGCAGCCGATCCACTCGCCGGTGGCGAGCTTGGGCAGGTACTTCTGCTTTTGCGCTTCAGTGCCGAATTCATGGATGGGCACCATCACCAGCGACGACTGCACGCTGGCCATCGAGCGGTAGCCCGAATCCACGCGCTCGACCTCGCGAGCGATCAGGCCGTAGGCCACGTACGACAGGCCGGGGCCGCCGTACTGCTCAGGGATGGTGGGGCCCAGCAGGCCCACTTCGCCCATCTCGCGGAAGATGCTCACGTCCATCTTTTCGTGGCGGAAGGCGTCGAGCACGCGGGGGGCCAGCTTGTTCTGGCAGTAGGCGGCGGCGGCGGCCTGGATGGCACGCTCGTCGTCGGTCAGTTGCTGGCTGAGCAGGAAAGGGTCATCCCATTGAAAAGCGGCGTGGGCCATGTGTATCTCCAAGTCGAAAAAAGCGTGAAAAGAAACGGGTCTGGGGTGCATCGTAGGTTGTGGCGTGGCGCCCCGCAAGCGAGTTCTTTTCATCCAGACATGCGTTTATGGAATGTATGGAATACTTGCCGCAACCAGAATCAAGGGGTGGTTGCCTCTTCACAAATTCCTGTTCATCATGCGCCGCAACATTCCATCGACCCAGGCCCTGGCCTGTTTTGAAGTCGCCGCCCGCCACGAAAGCTACACCCGCGCCGCGCAGGAGCTGTCGCTCACCCAAAGCGCCGTTTCGCGCCAGATCCAGGCGTTGGAGGAATTTTTGGGCGTGCAGCTCTTTCGCCGCACACGCCACGGCGTGGTGCTGACGACTGCGGGCGCGCACTACGGCCGCCAGGTGGCGCGCTGGCTGCAGGGGCTGGAGCGCGACACGCTCGATGTGATGGCGCACCAGGGCGAGGGTGGCACTATTTCGCTTGCTGCGGTTCCTACGTTTGCCACGCGTTGGCTCATCCCGCGCTTGCCGCAGCTGGCCCAGGTGCATCCCGACATCGTGGTCCACATTGACACGCAGACGCGGCCTTTTTTGTTTGCTGACACCACGTTTGATGCCGCGCTGTACGCAGGCACACCCGAGCAGGTGGCCAATTGGCCTGGTGTGCAGGCGCAGTTGCTGATGCACGAAGAGGTCGTGCCCGTGTGCAGTCCGCGCCTGCTCGAATCTGCCGCGCCCAGGGGGCGGGGCCGCGCCCACCAGCCTGTAGCCGCAGCGGCACTGGCCGACTTGCCCTTGCTGCAACAAAGCACACGCCCTTATGCCTGGCGGCAGTGGTTCGATGCGATGGCAGTGGACGCGCCCCGCGCCTTAGACGGCCCGCGCTATGAACTGTTCTCTATGCTCGCCGTGGCCGCCACCCACGGCATGGGCGTGGCGCTCATGCCACCCATGCTGATCGAGGCCGAGTTGGCCAGCGGTGACTTGGTGGTGGCATGCAACCGCCCGCTGCGGGGGGAGCGGGGGTATTACTTGGTCAGTCCTACGCCGTTGCAATCGCCCGTTCTCAAAGTTTTTTCTCAATGGATTGGGAAAATGGCGAGTGCAGACTAGTACCTGTGAGCGGAACCTGAATGGCAAGAACCTTCAAGTCAGGGCTTGCTGTGCCCCACCACGCGTTGAATCAAAACGGTATCGTTGTCCGTGTTAGTGGCCGCAGGGTCTCGGTCCACGTTGACCACTAGCCATCGGCCTTGAGCATCTGGCAGGAATTGAATGGGGGCAATGGTGGACAGTGCTGTGCTCAGTATGCCTTGCGTGCCGAACTCCGTGATGGGTTCTCCATTGGGGCCCATGCGCATCCAGACACCGCCGACTCTGGGGTTGCTGAAGTCCGCGTCGTAGACAAGCTTGCTCGCAAGAACCATCAGGCTGTGATCGGGCAGGGACAGTGCAGATGCAAGGTATGTATTTTCGGGAATGGACATGCGCGCTATGCCTTGTTGGCCGTACGAGGTCAGGATTGCTCCGTCCAATCCATAACGTGCGACGCCTAACTGGCAATTTTTGAGCGCACAGCTTGTACCCACGGCAGAGAACCCGTCATCCGTAGTCGGTATCAGTCCTAAAAAGGTGTAGTTACCGCCAAAACGGGTCCATGCGCCCGATGTTTGTAAACCTGACTGGAGGTCATGTGTCGCAACGCATACACCAGGGTGCGCGGCAGGCTCAGCATACGTCACATAGCCTTGCCCCCCTGCTGAAACAATGCGCCCATTGTTTTGAACCAGCAACGACTCACCGCTGGCTTCACAAGCCTCTGGTGAGGTCGGTTGTGGGGGGGATGCTTCCGGGGTGCCGTTAGCCGAGAAACGGTCCAGGCTGCGTCCGTAGATTTGGAAACGGGCGATCCCTGTAGATCGCAGCAAAAGAAGACTTTGATCGCTTTTCACAGCCAGCGAGAGGCGCTGTGGGTTCTGGCTCGCACCTGTTTCCGCCACTCCGTTTTGACCGAAAGTTTTGTCCAGCACACCATCTGGCGTCAAGGCCACCAGGTTGCTGCTGCGCACCGCAGAGGTTCCAGAAGCAGTTACGCACGGGGCAGAGATACTGAGAATGGTGACTACGCATGGCTCCCCTGCGAGCACTGCAACGACGATGCGCCCGTTCTTTTGCAGTTTGATATCCCCAAGTGAGTCGCTGCCTTTGACGTTGAACTTCACCTCTCCATTGTTCCCAAAGCTAGGGTCTAGGGCTCCGTTCGTTGTTAGCCGGCGTACATAAACTTCCTGCGCAGGCGCGCCACCATAGTTCCCTGCCGGGAGTGACCCTGTTTGTCGTGATCCCGCGAGCAGCAGTTTGCCATCAGGCTGGAGCGCTGCTGCAGACGGTGCGGGCAAGCGCATTTTTGCCGTGCCTTCCACGCCGTAGCTGGTGTCTACCTTCAGCGGATCGACAGGCAACAGTGAGGTGTTGGAGCCACCGCCGCAGCCTGCCAGCGCTGCAAGCAGGCAGGTGGTCCAAAGAATAACTCGGATCGGTAAGGCGAAAGGGTTGGCGGTAGGTGGCATGGGCAGTTTGGTAAATGGTTCGTGATCGTTGGATTGTGAATCATTGTGAATTTGCTGTCTCGATAGGACTTTGCGCGCTCCCCATGCCAATTTCGAAAGTCAGCCTTGCACAAACTCCGGTCGGTCGTTCTGCTGCGGCTTCAACGGCACCGCCGCCTTGCCTTCCGCTCTCTCCTTGCGCCATTGCTCCTTGCGGGCAGTCCACTCGTTCAATCGGGCATGTGCCACGGTGCTGTCCTTGGCCATCTGCTCTTCGTTGGCTACCTGCGCCGCCAGTTCCAGGCGGATGCCGTTGGGGTCGAAGAAGTAAATGCTTTTGAAAATATGGTGGTCGGTTACGCCCAGCACTTCGATGCCGTGGGCTTGCAGGCGGGCCTTGGTGTTCTCCAGCTCCTGCACGGTGTTAACTCGAAAGGCGATGTGGTTCACCCACAAAGGGGTATTGGGCGAGGGGTCAGGCTTGACATCGTCACCAAGGTCAAAGAACGCGATGAACGAGCCGTCCTGCAGGCGAAAGAAGAAGTGCGTGTAGGGGCAGTACTCGCCCGTGCTGGGCACGTAGTCGCTTTGGATGATGTGGTACAGCGGCAGGCCCAGGATGTCTTCGTAGAAGTGGCGGGTTTCCTCGGCATCACGGGCCTTGTAGGCGTAGTGGTGCAGCTGCTGGACGGCGGCTGGTGGGGGCAAGGCGGTGGTTGGCGCTGGGGTGCTGGGGGCGGTCATCTGGCGTCTCCTGAATGTGGATCAAATTCTACTATTCATAATTAATTTACTTAAAAATAATTTCAGAGAAGCGGTAGGCGTAAAAAAGCCACCGCTGCGGCGTGCGCAGCGGTGGCTTCGGATGAATGCTGGGGCGTGAATTACTGCTTCACGGCTTCCACTTGCACGACCAGGCGCACGTTCTTGGCAAAGCCCCAATCCACGCCGTAGTTCATGCCCCACTGGGTGCGGTCGATGGTGGCCTCGAAGTCGCCGCCGCACACTTCGCGCTTGAGCATGGGGCTTTGGTAGCAGGCGAATTGGTTGGCCTTCAGTGTGATGGGGGCTGTCTTGCCCAGAAGGGTCAGCTGGCCAGTCACTTCGCTCACGTTGTCGCCTTTGAAACTGAACTTGTCAGAGACGAATTTGATGGTGGGGTGGGCGGCTGCGTTGAACAGGTCAGCGCTTTGCAGGTGCTTGTCGAATGCGGGGGTGCCGGAGCTGATGGAGGTTGCGTCAAAAGTGATCTCTACCTTGCCGCTCTTGCCGGCGCGGTCCAGTTGCACAGAACCTTCCTTCTTGTCGAAGCGGGCGCGGTTGACCGAGGCGCCGAAGTGGTTGATCTCGAACGTCACAAAGGTGTGGGTGGGATCGATCGCGTAGTTGGCGGATTCGGCCTGTGCAGCACCGGCAAACAAAGCGGCGACGGCGGCCAGGGCGAAGAGGGATTTGCGCATGAAAGGCTCCTAAAAAACCAGAGGTTGAAAGAAAAGATCGCAGGGAGAGAAAAGGACGGCTCTAAAGGCGCTTGCGCCTCAGAGCTTGGCCACGCCGGTCAGCGCCAGCTTGAACTTGACTTGAACGTCGTCGGCCACCATGGAGGTGTCAGCCCATTCGTTTTCGCCAATCTTGAATGCGAGGCGTTTGATGGGCAGAGTGCCGGTGGCTGTGGTCACTGCACCGTTTTGGGTGAGCGTGACGGGGGCCACTACGTTGACCGCATTGCCCTTGATGGTGAGCTTGCCAGCCACTTCAAACTTGCCGCCGCCCAGGGCCTTGATGCTGCTCGATTCAAAGGTGGCCTGCGGGAACTTCGGCACGTTGAACCACACGGCCTTGGGCAGTTCAGCGTCCGTCTCTTTCGAGCCCAGGGTGGCGCTGCCGGTGTCCACGGTGAAGGTGATCTTGCTGGTGGCCAGCTTGGCGGGGTCGAAGGCAACCTGGGCGTCAAATTTCTTGAACTGGCCGTCCAGGGGCACACCCATCTGGCGGGCTGTGAATTGGACTTCGCTGCGGGCGGTGTCCAGTTTTTGCTGGGCCCAGGCGGTGGGTGTCAACAAGGCGGTGCCCAGGGTGATGGCGGACACGATGCTTGCAATCTTCATGAAAACTCCTTGGTGCGGAAAAGGTGAGCAGCGCAGTGGGGCTGCAGGGGTGTGGGGGCTCAGCGTGGGCCGGGCAGCATGCGCTGCAGCAGACCGTCGCGGTCAATGATCTGGTGCTTGAGGGCGGCAGCGACATGCAGCAGCACGAGGCCCGCCATGGCAAACGCTGAGATCTCGTGCCAGGGCTTGATGGCTTCTGCCAGTTCCTTGCTTACGGGCACAAAGTCAGGCAGTTGCCAAAGGCCCAGGAACACGATGGGAAACCCTGCGGCCGAGCTATAGGCCCAGCCGATCAACGGCACGGCAAAGAACAGCAGATACAGCAGATGGTGAGTGGCATGGTGGGCCATTTTTTGCCAACTGGGCATGGCCTGCTCCATGGCGCGTGGCAGTGCGGGGGGGCGATGGGTGGCGCGCCACACGAGGCGCAGCAGCGACAGGGCCAGAATGGTCACCCCGGCCCATTTGTGCCAGTTGTAGAGCTTCAGGCGCTGGGGCGAGAAGGGCAAGCCGGTCATGTACAGGCCCAGACCGAAGATGGCAATCAGTGCAATGCCAAGCACCCAGTGCAGCAGGATGGCGACGCCGGAATACCGGGCGGGGCGAGGGCTCACAGGGTGAGGGGTGGAAGACATGGGCAGTTGGGTCGAAGGGGTTATTGAACGGGGCCGCCCGTTGGGTGCTGCAGCCGGTGCACTGGGTGCAATGCCTGCAGTTTAGGAAGAGCGCCCCTGTGGCAGTTTCAGGTGGATTGATGCCTTGATTCAAAAAAACTGAATTGATAAGGCTTTTGCGCTCAAAGTTCCCCAATGTTTGAGGGGCGCATGCGACTTGCTGTCGCCGTCTCGTCTTGACGCGGGTCACGACGCCATGGAGGCAGAGGTATGCACAAAGAGCGGTTCAAACCCTATTGCTCTGGATGTTGAGCACCACCGCTGCGCGTGCGGTGGGCTCTGGATGGGTTGGCTTGGAGGCCTGGGGTGCTGCTAGCCCCCGGCGCAGGGCTGCGTCTCAGTGCTGCAGCGCCGCTGCTTTCCAGGCTTGGGCGGCGGCGTCTGCATCGCCACGCTGTTCTGCCAGCTCGGCCAAATGCCGCCATGCGCTGGCGCGCAGGGGGGCGTCATGCAGGTGGGAACTGGCCTGGGCCAGCAATTGCTGGGCTTTGCCCCACAGCTGCCGCTTCAGGCAGGCCATGCCTGCGAGGTATTGCAGGCGGGCATCGCGCGGGTTGGATTGCTGTGCCGATTCGATGCGGGCCAGCCAGGCTGCATCGATGGTGTCCAGTCCGTCTTCCAGCGAGCGGATCAGCTTGAGTGCCAACCCCTCGGGCAAGCCCTCTGGCAGGTCCACCATGCGCTCCCACACGGGCAGCAGCCAGGCGCGCACCTGGTTGGCGTCTCCACCCAGATGGGCCAGGCGCTGGGCGGCCTGCACGGCCAGCTCGGGCATATTGCGCTCGGTGTTTTCCAGCGAGGTCCAGATTTGCACCAGTTGCACTGGGTCGTGCGCCGACTGGATCAGCTCTGTGGCCAGGCCCCGCACAATGCTTTGCGCCGCTCCCGCCGAGAAGGCGCGGTGCTTGCCTAGCAAGCGGGCTGTGTCGAGTGCCTCGCTGGTTTGGCGAGCCTGGCGCGTGGCCTTGAGCTTGATGCGCAAGGCCAGTGTGCGGCGGGCGGCGCCTTGGGGCAGGGCGGCTAGGCGCTCCAGGGTGACTTGGGGGTCGCGGTCGTCCAGGCTCCAGCGCGCCGCTCGGATTTGGGCACCTTCACGCATTTCTTGCTCTTGGCCATTGCCGCGCACGGGAGCTTCTTCCAGGGCGTTTTGCAGATGGCTTTCGCGGGTGGCACGGTCTTGCAGGGCGTGGGACGATTCGGCGGCGATCAGGTGCGCCAAGGCGCGCAGTTGTTTGCCGTGTGGAACGGGCTCACCCGCCGCCTGCAGGGCGCTTTCTTGGGAGATGGATGCCAGCGCCGATTTGCGAGAGCGCAGAAAACGCCCCGCCAGCATGTGTGTGAGGGCATCGAGCAACGCGTGGTGCATGGCGCGCTCTTTTTGCTGCACGCGCCAGCGGCGTGCCTGGTGCGGCAACTCCAGCAGCGCTGCCAGCGCCCGCAGCGCGGCGTACACGGTGGTGAACCCGCCCACCAGCAGCAACACGACCAAGTTGAGCGACAGGTCGACGCGGTAGGGGGGCCAATACAGGGTGATGGTGCCCTGGTTGTTTCCTGCAAACAGCGCGGCCGCTACGGCAACACCAAACAGAGCCAAAAGCCAAAGAGCTGCACGCATATTAGTTTTCCAATGCTCCGCGAGCGTCCTGGACCTTCAAAAGCGACTCAGGGTGCATCATCTCATCGTCCCGCTGCGGCCGTAGCCAGTGCAGACAGGGTTTCGTCCAGCCGGGGTAGCTCGGCGTCCTTCATGTGCTGCTGGGCTTGTTGCAGCATGGTGGCTGCGTTTTGGGTGCGGCGCGATGCGGGGTCGAAGTACTTGTTCAGTGCGGCCGTGGCAGCCGTCAGGTCCGCGCGGGCAGAGTCAAACTGCCGGGCCAGCACGCCCAGTCGGGCGTTGAGTAGCTTGAGTTTGAGGTTTTCGCGCAGGAAAAAAGTTTGCTCGGGTGCCAGCAAAATGGCCTCGGGCTGGTCGATGCGGCTGACGCGCACCAGCCCACGGGCTTCGTCGCGCACGACTTCCCAGCTGCGCTGCAGTGCAGCTTGCCACCACGGCATGGCTGGGTCTTCGGCGGTGCCCGTGCTACTGGCTGGGGTTGCTGCTTTGCGGGTGCCAGGGGCTTGTGCCACGGCGTTGAGCACGGGCAGTTCATCCACTTGGCGCACCAAGTCGTCCAGGCGGCCCAGCAGGCCTGCGGTGTCGGTCACGGTGGCGCGGGTCAGCCGATCCAGGTCGCGCGCAATGGCCCTTTGCAGGGGGGCCAGGCGGGGCTGGGCAGCCCGGTCAATGCGTTGGTGGGCGGTTTTCAGGGTGGCGACCAGGGGCTCCAGGCCGCCGGTGAGCTGGGCCTGTTGCTGCGCCAGTCGAATGGCCGATTCAATGTCCACCACCAGGTTTTCGTCGCGTGAGCGCGACAGGCTTTGCATCAGCTCTTCCAGTTGGCTGCGTTGCAGGGCGACTTCGCTCACCCGGGCTTCGGCCACCGAGAGGCGGGCGGCGGTCTCGCGCACCTGGTCTTCTGCCTGACGGGCAATGGTGCGGGCCTCGATGGCCAGCGTGCCCGAGTCGGCCGATTGCCGGGCCAGTTGCTCTTGAATGCTGCTGAGTTTTTGCCACAGCAGGACGCTGCTGGTCAGTGCAGCAGCGGCCACGGCCCCCAGCAGCAGGTTGGCCAAGCCCATGCCCGCCGTGCCGCTGGGGCGTGTGGGGGCAGCAACAGGGGGCGCTGCCTGGCCTGGATGGGATGCGGCTGGAGCTGCGGGCGCAGGGGGCTGCGGCAGATCAGTGGGGGGCACAGAACTCATGCGCCCGATTCTATCGATGCCACCACGTCCGCCAAGGCGGGGCGGCATTCCCGCACCTCGCCAAACCCGGCGTCGCGCGCAGCCTGGGCGATGCGCGGGTGCGTTGCCAGTGCGCGTGCCGTGTGCCAGTTTTGCTGGGGCAGGGCGGCCGCGAGATGGGCCACGGCTTCAGAGCTACTGAGCAGCCAGAGCGATCCACTGTGGGCGGCTTGCCGTGCCAGGTCCAGGTCTTGGGCTGACAGGTGGGGGGCTGTGCGCTCGTAAGCCACCACAAAGTCCACCTGGGCGCCTGCGGCTTCGATCTGGCGGGCCAGCCAGTCGCGGCCCGAGCCCTGGCTCTCATGCACCCCGGCAGAGCGCCCGCGCACGATCAGGATGCGGTCACCCGCCTGCACTTGGGGGTGGACTTGTTGCCACAGGGCTTCGGAGTCAAATTGCGGTGCATCGGGTGCAGGGCCGTCGATGCGCTCGGCCGGGAACCCCGCCTCCAGCAGCGCCCTTGCAGTCCCCGGGCCGGGTGACCATGCTCTTGTTTTGATAGCTGCCAGCGCTTGATTAGAAAGCGCTAGGACCATATTTTGTTCAAAAAAGTACAGCGCCGCGTTGCCGCTGACGAACATGGCGGCGCGGTAGTCGCCCAGGCGCGCACGGGCTTGATGCAGCGCTTGTACAAGGACCGGGTCTGCGGCTGGGCCGACATGGATCAGGGGCAGGGCTGTAGCGGCGATGCCCCGTTGGGTGAACTGCTGTACCCAGTGCGCAGCCTCGCGTGCGGGGCGGGTGACGATGACCTGGGGGGCTGCAGCGGTCAAGACTGTGGCCTGCGGGCTTCAGGCCGTTGCATGGGGCGCGGCACCTTGGGCGCCACCGTCGCGCAGCCGCTGAGCAATGGCCAGGCCCAGGGCATCGGCTTCGGCCAGCGTGGTCACGCGGGCTGTGGCGCTGGCGCGCACCAGCGGCGCTTGGCCTTCGGTGTCGCCCCAGGCGGCATCCAGTTGCAGGGTGTCACCCACCAGGGTGCCATGTGCTGCAAGGGGCATGGAGCAGCTGCCGCCCATGGCGCGGCTCACTGCGCGCTCGGCGGTCACGGTCAGCCAGGTGGGCTGGTGGGCCAAGGGGGCCAAGGCGTCGATCAGGTCTTGTCGGTCACTGCGCACTTCAATGCCCAGCGCGCCTTGGCCCGCTGCGGGCAGCATGGCGGTGAGCTCAAACGTGGCGCGGATGCGCGCACCCAGCTCCAGCCGCTTGAGACCCGCTGCCGCCAGCACAATGGCGTCGTACTGGCCTTCGTCCAGCTTGCGCAGGCGGGTGTCCAGGTTGCCACGCAGGGGTTCAATCTTCAGGTCGGGCCGAAGGGCCTGCAGCAGCACCTGGCGGCGCAGGCTGGAGGTGCCCACCACGGCCCCTTGGGGCAATTGGTCCAGGCTGGCGTATTGGGGCGAGACGAAGGCATCGCGGGGGTCTTCGCGCTCCATCACGCAGGCCAGGGCAAAGCCCTCGGGCAGCTCCATGGGCACGTCCTTGAGCGAGTGCACGGCAATGTGGGCGCGGCCTTCTTCGAGGGCCACTTCCAGCTCTTTCACAAACAGGCCTTTGCCACCCACCTTGGACAGCGATCGGTCCAGAATTTGGTCGCCCTTGGTGGTCATGCCCAGCAGCTCCACCTGGTGGCCTCGTGCGCGCAAGAGGGCTTGAACATGCTCTGCCTGCCACAGCGCCAGGCGGCTTTCGCGGGTTGCGATGACGATGGTGGAGGGGGCTTTCGCCGCCGGGCCCCCCCAAGGCGAAAGGCTCCCCCCTTGGGGGGGCAGCGACCCGCGAAGCGGCGGAGCGTGGGGGGCGTCTTTTTGGAGGCTCAAGTTCGTAACCTGTTTGTAATCATTCAGCGGCGGGCGATGCTAGCATGCGCCCGCATCGGTGACCTTGATCTGGCGCGTGTCCCCTGTGGGGGGGCGCTGGCAAGGCGCCTCTTTTCAATCTCCGGAGACCCTCGCGCATGAAACGATCCGACAAGGACCAGCCCCTGATTGACGATATTCGCCTGCTGGGGCGTATTTTGGGCGACGTGATCCGCGAGCAAGAGGGGGTCGATGCCTATGAGCTGGTCGAGCAGGTGCGCAAGCTCTCGGTGGCCTTTCGCCGCGACGCCGACCAGGAGGCTGACCGCGCGCTCAAGAAGCTGCTCAAGTCCCTGTCGGGCGACCAGACGGTGAGCGTGATCCGCGCCTTCACTTACTTCAGCCACCTTGCCAACCTGGCCGAAGACCGCCATCACATCCGCCGCCGCGCCGTGCATGAGCGTGCGGGCGATACACAAGAGGGCAGCATCGAAGTGGCCTTGTCGCGTCTGCGCTGGGCAGGCATTGCGCCCAAGACCATCGCACAGACTCTGGCCAGCAGCTACGTAGCGCCGGTGCTCACAGCCCATCCCACCGAAGTGCAGCGCAAGAGCATCCTCGACGCCGAGCGCGACATCGCCCAGTTACTCGCGACACGCGACGATATCCAGGTGCGCGCCCAGCTCTACAACAGTGCCAAGGATGCGCTCACCCCGCGCGAGCTGGCCGCCAACGAAGCCTTGCTGCGCGCCCGCGTGGCCCAGTTGTGGCAAACGCGCCTGCTGCGCTACAGCAAGCTCACAGTGGCCGACGAGATCGAGAATGCGCTCTCTTATTACGAAGCCACCTTCTTGCGCGAGATCCCCAAGATCTATGCCGACCTTGAAGCTGAACTCGGCCAATACCCCGTGCACAGTTTTTTGCGCATGGGGCAGTGGATTGGTGGCGACCGCGACGGTAACCCCAACGTCACCGCACAGACCCTGCAATATGCGCTGAGCCACCAGGCTGAAGTGGCCCTGCGCCACTACCTGACCGAAGTGCACTACCTGGGCGGTGAGCTGTCTCTGTCGGCTCGCCTGGTGCAGGTATCGGCTGACATGGAGGCCCTGGCTCAACGTTCCCCAGACACCAACGAGCATCGCGTGGATGAGCCTTACCGTCGCGCACTCACAGGCATCTATGCTCGCCTGGCGGCATCGCTCAAAGACTTGACTGGCGGCGAGGCCGCGCGCCATGCCGTTGCGCCGCAGAACGCCTATGCCAGCGCCGAAGAGTTTTTGGCCGATCTGCGGGTGATCGAGGCTTCGTTGAAGGCTCACCACGGCGAAGCCCTGGCCGCTGAGCGTCTGCACCCGCTGATCCGTGCCGTGCAGGTGTTTGGCTTCCACTTGGCCACGGTGGACCTGCGCCAAAGCTCCGACAAACACGAGGAGGTGGTGGCCGAGCTGCTGGCCAAGGCGCGCATCGAGCCGAACTATGCGGGCCTGCAAGAAGCCGCCAAGCGTGCCCTGCTGATCAAGCTGCTGAATGACGCGCGCCCGCTGCGCGTTGTGGGTGCCGAATACTCGGCCCATGCCCAGGGCGAACTGGCCATCTTCGAAACCGCCCGCGTGATGCGCGAGCGGTTTGGCCACGAGGCCATCCGCCACTACATCATCAGCCACACCGAAACGGTGAGCGACCTGCTCGAAGTGCTGCTGCTGCAAAAGGAAGTGGGCCTGATGAGCGGCACACTCGATGCCGAGTCGAAGAACCACCTCATCGTGGTCCCCCTGTTCGAGACCATCGAAGACCTGCGCAACGCCGCGCCCATCATGCGCGAGTTCTACAGCCTGCCCGGCGTGGCCGCGCTGGTGCAGCGCAGTGGCGGCGAGCAGGACATCATGCTCGGCTACAGCGACAGCAACAAGGACGGCGGTATCTTCACCAGCAACTGGGAGCTGTACCGCGCCGAGATTGCCCTCGTCGAACTATTCGACGAACTCGCCACCAGCCATGGCATCCAGCTGCGCATGTTCCACGGCCGGGGCGGCACGGTGGGCCGGGGCGGCGGCCCCAGCTACCAGGCCATCCTGGCCCAACCCCCCGGCACCGTGCGCGGCCAGATCCGCCTGACGGAGCAGGGCGAGGTCATCGCATCGAAATACGCCAACCCCGAGATCGGCCGCCGCAACCTTGAAACCCTGGTGGCCGCCACACTCGAAGCGACCTTGCTGCAGCCCACCAAGCCGGCCACCAAGGCGTTTTTGGATGCGGCTGCACAGTTGTCGCTGGCCAGCATGGGCAGCTACCGCGCGTTGGTATACGAAACCCCGGGCTTCACCGAGTATTTCTTCAATTCCACCCCTATCCGCGAGATCGCGGAGCTGAACATTGGCTCGCGTCCCGCCAGTCGCAAGGCCAGCCAGAAGATCGAAGACCTGCGCGCCATCCCCTGGGGCTTCAGCTGGGGCCAGTGCCGCCTCACGCTGCCAGGCTGGTTCGGTTTTGGTTCGGCGGTGGAAGCATTTGTGAACACCGAGGGCAAGGACCCCAAGGCGCAATTGGCCCTGCTGCAGAAGATGTACCGCCAGTGGCCGTTCTTCCGCACCCTGCTGTCCAACATGGACATGGTGCTGGCCAAGAGCGACCTGGCCTTGGCCTCGCGCTACAGCGAGCTGGTCACCGACGCCCGCCTGCGCAAAAAGGTGTTTACCAGCATCGAGGCCGAATGGCACCGCACTGCCGAATCCCTCACGCGCATCACCGGCGACAAGCAGCGCCTGACGCACAACACGGCGCTGGCCCGCTCCATCAAGCACCGCTTCCCGTACATCGATCCACTACACCACTTGCAGGTCGAGCTGGTGCGCCGCTGGCGCGCAGGGCAGGGCGATGAGCGGGTGCAGACCGGGATCCACATCTCCATCAACGGCATTGCAGCAGGGCTGCGTAATACGGGCTGAGCGTTGCTTGTCCTGGTGGCTGTGCCGTGAGGCACGGCCTGAAAAAGCGGGTTGCGAGCCCGCTTTTTTTTGCCCCTTATGGTGTGGATGTGCATTGCGTCGTGGGGGCAACATTCATGCGAATTCAGCATGGGTGTGCAGCGCTGCTGCCTACTTTGGTTTTGCCTGATGGGCGGGCAGCGTCTGCAACCCATGAAAACATTTGTATCTTGTAGATCAATATTGTTTCTATTTGTTATTTGTTATTTGCTTAAATAAAGATAGCAAACTTGTGTTTGCAGGAGAGACTTAAGAGTCTTTTTTGTCTGCCTAAAAAATTGTAATATTTTGTATGTTGTTTCAGTTGACGTTGGGTTGACTTTTGCGTTTTCCCTGTTGACTTTAGTTTGCAATTCAAATTTTTTTGGCTCCCTAGAATCCGCCGCTCATAAGAGAGTTGTTTGGACTTCAGAGGGAACCCATGACATATTTGCAAGGGAATTGGGCGCGAATGCGCTCCGGGGCCAAGGCCTTGGCGCTGTGCGCGGTGTGGATGCCTGCGCTGGCGTTGGCGCAATCGGCGGACATCGTTGTCAACCATTCGGATTCGCCAGACCCAGGCCCAGCGGGTGGTGTTTTCACCTACACACTGCGTCTGGACAACAATGGCCCTAATCTTGCGCAAGGTGTGACGCTGGCCGACACACTTCCTTCGGGCTCCACCTTTGTCGATGTGAATACCACGAAGGGCAGCTGTGCCGCTCCCTCCGGTGGGGTTGTCAACTGCTCTATTGGTGACATTGCTTTTACAAGCTCTGAAACCGTCACGGTTCGGGTGCGCTTGCCGGTCGCTGGCGTGTACACCAACCGGGTAACGTCAGGTGCCACGACGGCGGATTCGAACAGCAGCAACAACACCAACAGCGTCCAGAATACGACGGCGCTGGCGGCTTCCAACCTTGCCGTGACTGCTGCGTCCTCCTCTGCCAATGTGGCCGCAGGTCAGGGTTACAGCTACACCGTGGGGGTGGCCAACCAAGGGCCGGACGACGTGCCTGCGGGTGGTGCCATCGCGGTAACGTTCGCTGTGCCCACGGGCTCTTCCATTACCAGCGTGCCAACCGGTTCCGGCTGGAGCTGCACGCCCTCTGGCGGCTATCCGCTCAGCTCGGGCTCTATCACTTGCACGCGCTCTGGCAGCCTGGCCAACGGCGCAGCCTCCGGGAACCTTACCATCTTCGCCGTGGCCAACGTGGCGGGCGCGGTGACTGCATCGTTCAGTGCTGCGGCCTCCAAGGCGGATGCGTCCGCGATGCCCGACAGCGACTTGGCAAACAACACTGCGACCGTCACCGTCACCTCTGCGTCGGGATCGGACGTGTCGGTCGCTATCAGTGCATCGCCCACCAATGTGGCCCTGGGCAGCGACGTGACGTACACCATCACACCCCGCCATGAAGGGGGCGAGGCTCCGGGTGCATCGGGTACCGGCATCATCACGGTGACGGACACCCTGCCAGCTGGCTTGAACTATGTCTCTGCCACTGGCACTGGTTGGAGTTGCGGTGCTGCAGGGCAAGTAGTGACTTGCACACGCCCAGGCCCTTACACGGGCGGCAATTTCACCAATATGCCTGTGATTACGCTGGTGGCAACGGCCACGACCGTGGGTGCGTTCAGCAATACCGCTACGGTCTCAATCCCTGAGACGGACAGCAATCCGGCTAACAACTCCTCTAGCGCCAACATCACCTCGACCAACGACGCGGACCTGCGTTTGATCAAGACGGCCAGCCTGAGCCCGGTGGTGCCCAACCAAGGCTATACCTACTCGCTGGCGATACAGAACCTGGGGCCGTTGGCCATCGCCGCGGGGCAGACCATTACCGTGGCCGACACACTGCCTGCAGGGGTGTCACTCACAGCGATGCCTTCGGGCTCAGGCTGGACCTGCTCGCCTGGCAGCGGTTTCCCTGTGGATGGCGCAACCGTCACTTGCACGCGTCCAGGGCCTTTGTCTGTGAATGCCAGCGCGCCGACCATTACTTTGAGCGCGACCCAACCCACGGCGGGCGCACGTTCCAACACGGCTTGCGTTGCACTGAGTGGCGCGGGCCCGGTAGACAACGCTGCTGGCAACAACTGCAGCACTGCTTCCGTCTCCTCCACGGCAACAGAGGCTGATCTGGAAGTCGTCTCTAAAACCGCAACTCCCACTACCGTGCAAGCGGGGAGTGATCTCACCTACGTGGTCACCGTCCGCAACAACGGCCCGGCAACTTCGACCAATGTGCGTGTAACCGATACGTTGAGCAGCTTGGTGAGCACAGGGGGCTTGCAGTCGATTGTTGCTTCGCAAGGCTCTTGCACGCCCACGGCGCCCCGCAATGGCACCTCGCAAAACCTGGTGTGTGATTTGGGTGCCATGGCCTCCGGCGCAACGGCCTCGGTGACGGTGGTGGTTCGCCCCAGCATTGCCACCACCGGCAATCGCACCAACACAGCGTCCGTGACTTCGCTGGATGTGGGTGATCCAAACCGCAACAACAACAGCAACTCGGTCACCAGCACCGTCACCGCCAAGGTGGACATTCGGGTGGCCAAGACCGCCACTCCTGCCTCTATTCCTGCAGGTGCCCCGCTGACCTATGTAGCGACGGTGACAAACGACGGCCCGTCCACCGCCCAAAGCGTTCGCTTGGTCGACACCTTGCCGGCCAACGCGACCTACATCAGCGCCACTGCTTCCGGTACAGGCACCTGCACGACACCAGCGGTCGGGGCTGCGGGCGGAACGCTTGACTGCACCTGGGGCAGCATTAACTCGGGCTCTCAGCAAACTGTCACCTACAAAGTGCGTCCGCTGCTGTCTGCCGTCGGGGGCAATTTGGTGAACGCTGTTGCGGTAACCACCACAACCGCTGAAGACAACACCGCCAACAACTCGGCCACCACCACCACCCCGGTGACTCCGGCGCAGTTGGACGTGTTGATCAACAAGACCGACAGCTCAGACCCGGTGAACCTGGGTGACGAAACGACCTACACGGTCACCATCACCAACAGTGGTCCGTCCTATGCGACGAATCCCGTCGTGGTGGATACCTTCCCGGCACCCGGCTCCACGCCCACTGCCTCCTTCAGCTACGAAGGCGCGCTCGTGGTGAGCAATGGGGGCTCCTGCACCCAGCCCACAGTCGGTGTGACCAGTGGAGTGCTGCGCTGCACGTTTGCGGGGCTGGATGCCGGGCAATCGGCGACGGTGACCTACAAGATGCGGGCCCAGACCTTGACCCAGGTGGGTGCCACCAGCGGCACGGCCTTCAACCGCGCTACGGTGTCTGTGGACGAAACCGAAACCCAGATGCTCAATAACTCGGTGGATGAGTCGACCACGGCACGACGCAATGCGGCGGCCCTGCCCACAGACCTTGGCATCACCAAGACTGGGCCGACCAGCCCCGTGAAGGCGGGTGATCTGGTGAACTACATCATCACCGTGCGCAACAACGGCCCCCAGGTCAGCACTAGTGCCCAGATGCAGGACGTGCTGCCCGCAGGCTTGTCCTTTGTCTCAGCGCCAGGTTGCCTGGAGGCTTCGGGCACGGTGACCTGTCCCGTCGGCACGCTGGCCGTGGGCGCTTCGGTGGTGTTCAACATCAACGCGCGTTTGAACACGCCCTACACGGGGGCCAGTCCGCTGGTCAACACGGCGGTGATCGATGCCGTGGGTGATACCGACTCCACCAACAACTCGGCCTCTGCCAGCACACCGATTGTTGCTGCAACACCAGCGAGCATTCCAACCTTGTCTGAGTGGGCACTGATTGTGATGGCAGCCTTGTTGGGGTTGCTGGCCATGCGCCAGCTGCCGCAGCGACGCCAGTGAGTGAGGCGGTGCCGGTTGAGCCGGCGCACAGCCCACCTGATTCCATGCGTTAGCACCTTGCAGCCCACGTAGGTCTTTGGCCCACGTGGGCTGCTTGTTTTGTGCTCGGCCTAGCGTGCTGCACTTGGTGGGGTTTGAATGGCGCGTGAAGCATTGGATTCAATAGGCTTTGAATAGTGGCTATGCGTGCTTCAAGTGGGGGCTGATGGTGCAGCTAGGGATGTCCTGCATAACCCTCGCGAGGCGGTGATAGTGCGGGTCAGGATGGGCCACAAGGCGTCTTTTTGCAGCCAATAGCCATGCTATTGGCAAGAAAAGCAACGCAGTGGACCGCCCGAAGCCGTGCTATCACAGTCCGCAGGGAGTTATGCAGGACATCCCTAGGTGTTCATTCGCTCGCCATTGACCTCTGAACTGCTGCAACCCTTGCAGCGTGCAAGGCCGTGAGAGCAGATAGCCCTGGGCCTGTGTCGCGCCCATGCTGCTGAGCATGTCCCACTGGGCCTGCGTCTCCACGCCCTCGGCCACTGTGCGCATGCCCAGTGCCGATGCCATTTGCACGATGCTCCTCACAATGGTCTGGCCGCAGGTCTGCTCAACGGCTTTTTGGACAAAGCTGCGATCGATCTTGAGGGTGTGAAAAGGGAACTGGCTCAGGTAGCTCAGGGACGAGTAGCCTGTGCCAAAGTCGTCCAGTGCAATGCGCACACCCAGCGCTTGCAGTCCGTGCAACTGCTGCAGTGCTCTGGGCGCATCCTCGATAAAGATGGATTCCGTGATTTCCAGTGCCAATCGCTGTGGGGGAAGGCCCGAGCGTTCAAGGGTGGCCTGCACCTGGGAAACGAAGTCGGCCTCGCGCAGTTGCAGGGTGGACACGTTGATGGAAACGTCCAGCCCCTTCAGGGCAGGCTCTCTTACTGCGGCATCGCAGGCGTTGCGCAGCACCCAGTCGCCCAGTGCGTCAATGGCGCCTGACTGCTCTGCGATCCCAATGAATTCTGCAGGGCAGATGGACCCCAGCGTCGGATGTTGCCAGCGCAGCAACGCCTCTACGCCGGCGATCTGGCCTGACTCGATATCGATCAGCGGCTGCCAATGCAGGCTCAGCTCCTGTCGTTGAATGGCCTCGCGCAGGTCGTTTTCCAGCCGGGCGTTGCGCTGGGTTCTCTCGCCCATTTGCAGTGTGTAGGCCGTATACCTGCCGCGTCCCTGGTCTTTGGCTTCGTACAGCGCCGTGTCGGCTTGAACCAGCAGTGCATCGACATCGGTGGCGCCTGGCTCAAAAAGTGCGACGCCAACGCTGGCGCCAATGCGCAGGCGCCTTCCATCCACAGACAGTGGCTGGTTCAGTGCATTCACCAAAGCGTGCGCTTGTTCTTGGACATAGGGCAAAAAGTCTGCTGCTTCAGGGCTGTGCCGCAGCAGCACAGCGAATTCGTCACCCCCGAGCCGAGCGACCAGATGCTCTGTCCCTGTGATGGATTGCAGGCGCTGGGCCACTTTCTGCAGCACCGCGTCGCCCACAGAATGTCCCAGGCTGTCATTGATGGATTTGAAATAGTCCAGATCAATCAGCAACAGGGCTCCATGCCGGTGGGCGCGCATCTCCTGGGCGATGGCGTGGTGCATGAAGAAGCGGTTGGCCAACTGGGTCAGCGAGTCGCTGTGGGCCAATCTCTCCAGTTGCTCTTGCGCCTGCACGATGGACGTTTTGTCCGCCGCCACACCCCGCCAGCCGTAGATATGGCCCCATTCGTCCTTGATGGGTTTGCCAGTGAAGGCCAGGTGAAATGGCTCTCCGTTCACATTCAGGGCGATGGGCAAGCTGTGGAAAGGGGCCTGCTTGTGCAAGGCCTGGGCAAATGCTGTTGGGTCCGACGTACAGTGCTGCGCAATCCACTGGGGCAAGGCGATGTCTGTCACATGCCCGTTTGGCAGTCGCAGCAAGCTGCTCAGCCGTGCGGATGTTTGGGCCAGTCTTCCATCGGCGCCGATTTCCCACAGCGCCTCGTTGGCGCTTTGCTCAAAGTCTTGGAACATCACGGCGAGCAATTGTTCTTGCCGAAGGGCCTCGCTGCGTGAGATGAGCAAAGCCGTGGCTTTGCGCCAGGTTGAGAGCGCACCCACCACGTTCATGGGAGCGTAAAACCCGAGCAGCACAGCAACACTCGCCATCATGGGGTCGGTGGAACTCCACAGGGCCCACCACGCCGCCGCTGAAAAGATGCAGGCGTAGGCCACGCTGGCCTTGGGCAGAGGGTTCAGAACAAAGGTGCCAGCGCTCAACATGCCCGTGAACAGCGTGGCAATAACAAGCTGTTGGCCTGGGGATGCAGTAGAGAACCAACAAATGGGCAGCAAAGACCACAGGCAGGCCAGCGCACTGGCCTGCAGCGTTGCACGCCTGACGGCGTGCACTGAAGCCGTGTGCAAAGGCTTGCCCTGGTGCTGCGCCCAGCGGTGAACTGCGGCCACAGCGACGGCCACCAGGGCCAGGAACCACAAGTACAGGCCGGGCCCATGCTGGCGGTGCAGTGCCCACAACACCAGCAACGCGCTGCCCACATTAGCGGCCATGGCATAGGGGGTGAGCCGCATCACGGCGCTGAGGTGCTCGGCCCGGATTTTCCCGGCCTGCGCATCCTCGTCCTGGTACATGCTGCTGATGCCCGCCCAAAGCTGTTTGTAATCTGCGAGCAATTTGAAAAGCATTGCCATTTGTATCATATTTGCCGAAATTTGTCTTCCGGAAAGCTGCGCTCAATGTGATACCGCAACGTGCGTCTGGCGTGTCTGGCGGCTTTCTCCCTCCTTATTCGGCCAATGGGCCTGGGGGCTTGGCGCTACGATTCCCTCAGGCCTGACTTGAACGATTGCTGCTTTATGAACTTCCTGTGCGCACACCACTGGAGCTGGCGCCCCTTGCTGGCAATTACCGCCACCTTGGCGCTGGCGGGCTGTTCCTCGCTGGATGTGCCACGGGCCGACAACTACCCTGCCAGCGACCAGAAAAAGGCGCGGGCGGTGCACCACTGGGATGTGCTGGCCGACGATGTGGCGGGGCGCATTGCCGACAAAATCCGCCAGTGGCCACCGGGGGAGTACCCCATCCATGTCTCTACCGTGAGCGATGCCTCCTTTAACCAAGGTTTTCGCAAGCTGCTGAGCACCCGCTTGCTGGACCGTGGGGTGGCGCTGTCGACCCAGCCGTCTGGCGTGCAGCTGGTGGTGGAGACACAGGTGGTGCAGCATCCCGCGCCCACGATGAATTTGAACCACGCCCCGATGCCGGTCACGCGGCTGGCCTTGGGCATTGCCGTGGCGCGCGACTTGGTGCACGCGCCGCCTGGCGCTGCCTCGGTGGCGGGCAGCCTGGGGGCGATGGCGCTTTTGGCGGACGCCACCAGCTACCTGAGGGACGGGGGCGCCAGCGGAGGCCCGACCCGCACCGAGGTGCTGATCACCACGTCGTTGGAGAACGCCGACCGCTACCTGGCCCGCACGGCCGACGTTTACTACATCGAAGATGCTGATGCGGCCCTGTACCAGGCCAAAGAGCCGACTCCGCCCGCGCAGCCTGTGCCGCTCAAGAGCTGGCGCGTGGTGGCGCCCAGCAATGCTGCGGTGCCTCTGACGCCGTATTGACCCCTGAGTAACCTTCTGAGCAACCCCTGAGCGCCAAGCCATGAATCGCCGAAACTTTCTCAGCACCGCCCGGGTGGCTGCCACTGTGCTCACCGTGGGGGGCTTGGCTGCATGCAGCAGCTTTTACTACGGCGAAAGGCCGGGTGCGGTGTGGTTTCCCACCAACCTGATCGAGGCCAACCACCGGGCGGTGGATGCCTTGCTGGCGCAGGCGCCGCTGGACGCGCAGCACCCCATCATGGTGGGCACCTTGGTCAACGTGGACCGGGTCACAGAGTCGTCGCGCCTGGGGCGCATTTTTTCAGAACAGATCGCGGGGCGCATGGTCCAGCGGGGCCTGCGCGTGGTAGAGCTGAAGCTGCGCGACAGCGTGGCGCTGCAGCGTGAGCAGGGCGAGTTGCTGCTGTCGCGCGAGGTGAGAGAGGTCAGCCAAAGCCATGATGCGCAGGCCGTGGTGGTGGGCACCTACGCGGCGTCTGCCACCGCGCTGTACATCAGCCTGAAGCTGGTCACCCCGGCGGGCAATGCCGTGGTGGCTGCGCACGATTATTCGCTGCCCATGGAAGACAACGTGCGCGTGCTGCTGGCCAACGGGGCGTTGCGCTACTGACGCGGTGAATGGGTGGCCCGGCGCTGCTGGCGCTGGTGCCGTGCGGAGCGCCTGGAGCGCCTCTTTGTGTAATGATGTGCTACAAAAATAATAGCTGCTATCGCTTGTAAATAAAGCGCTAGCAGCTATTTTTGTTTGAAAAAATGCGTGCGTTTCAGTGCAGCATCAAGGCGCCAGCCGTCTTGCTCTTGCCTGCGCGGGCAGGGGGGTTGCACAGGCCGCAGGTGAAATGGCGGTTTTCATACAGCTCGGTCACAAACTGGCCGCTGCACTGGCTGCACTTGGTGCGCGTCAGCATGCCTGCGTCCACAAACTTCACCAGGCGCCAGGCGCGGGTGAAAGACAGCAGGGGCTCGATCTCTGCGGTGGCCACTTGCTCGTTGTACAGGCGATAGGCCTTGGTCAGCAACTCGACCGAATCCAGGTCCACGCCCTTGGACAGGTATTCGTAGATGTTCAGGAACAGCGAGCTGTGGATGTTCTCTTGCCAGGTCAGGAACCAGTCGGTGGAGAAGGGCAGCTGGCCCTTGGATGGCGACTTGCCGGCAATTTCCTTGTACAGGCGGATCAGGCGCTCGTAAGACAGCGTAGTTTCAGATTCCAGCACCTGCATGCGGGCACCCATCTGGATGAGCATGGCAGCACGTTCGATCTGCTTGGATTCATTCAGTACGCTTTTGACGGTGGCGGCAGGTGCGGACATGGTGGGCTTTCGTGAAGGACTGGAGGCAGGGGCGATGGAGGGTGGTGCTTACAGCACTTCCGACACGCGGCTGGCCATGAGGATGTTGGCGTGCAAGGTGTTGGTGGCTTCGTTGCCTACCTTCTTGGCGGTGTGGTTGGTCAGCAAGCTCCACACCAGGTTGTCGTCCACACGGAAGCTGCACAGCAGCGTGTTGCGTGAAGCCAGCTTGAGCACCTGGGCTGCCGACAGCGAGGCCAGAAGGTCGGCGGCTTCTTCGTTCATGCCCAAGCGGAACACGGCTTCGGCCTTGTCCTGGCGAATCAGGTTCTGTGCCAGCATCAGGTAAGTGAGGTTGGCTTCGCGGATTTCGGCGAGGATTTGTTCGTTGGTCATGGCGGCTTCCTTTTTTCCAGTCCCGGGTCTTGCGTTGCATGCGGTTTGCATGTTTTGCGTGATCCGTTGAAATGGATTGTGAAACCGCCCCAATCAAAAATTAAGTCCGTTTTTGACTGTGCTGCGTGTCTGGTTTTGGGGTGGGCTTTGTAGGAATTTGCCTTACACGAACCTAAGGCCAGAAGGCCTTCTCCCCAGGTAAATGCATGCTGCTAACAACTTGTTGCAATCGTATCCGGCGTGTTCATCCACGTTCCACGGGGCGCGTCGAATCACTGCACCACTCGCTCCAGCTGCCCGCAAAAAGTGATGTTTTTCCGAGCCCGGCGACTTCCATCGCCAGCACATTGGGCACCGCGCTCACGCCGCTGCCGCACTGGTGCACGACAGAGCCTGGTGCGCGGCCTGCCAGCAGCGTTTCAAACTCCGCACGCAACACGGCGGCAGGCTTGAAGCGGCCGTCCGGCCCCAGGTTGTCGCCAAATGGCCGGTTCAGCGCACCCGGAATGTGGCCCGCCACCGGGTCCAGCGGTTCCACCTCGCCCCGGTAGCGCGGCGCACCCCGTGCATCCACCACGGTTTGCCCAGGTTGCTGCAGGTTTTGTAGCACCTCAGTGGCTGTGACCAAGCGGCGCAGCGGTGCCTTCAAAACGAAGTTGC